>JACRGO010000236.1 GCA_016212295.1 Nitrospinota bacterium
AATTTTTACAATTTTTTTATCCAATAAAAAAGAATACCTTGTTGATTTAAAAGACTTTTTCTTATTTATGCGTAGGCTCTATAATAAAACCATTCGTTTGTCCATTGTAAAATAAAGATTGGCATCGGGTCAGGCTTTTGAAAAATTGGATTTATGGAACAAGGCGCGGCTTCGCCGCAACCAAAATATCTTAAACCACAGATTACATAGTCGCCGTTAAATGCATCTTTACATCCCCCTTAATCCCCCTTTGTTAAGGGGGAATGGGTTGTGCCGTCCATCGCCCGGACATCGCCTGATTCCCCTTGGAAAAGGGGACCAGGGGGATGTAAAAAGACCGCAGGCTCCCTTTAACTATAAAAATTCAGTTTTAAGGAGAACAAAAATAAAAACACACTGAATAGTTACATTATTTTTTATAAAATCCGTGTAATCGGTGAAATCTGTGGTTTAAGATATTTTGATAGAAAAACAAAGTGTTATGAGTTCATAGCGCTATAAATCCTTTTTCCAGGAGGGGAAAATGAAACCCAATCCAAAAATGCGTGATTTTTGCCTGGCGTTTTTTTCCTTGATGATGTTCTTTTATTCCGCTTCCGCGGCCCTCGCCGAGGAAATTATCGCCCTGGTGACCGTCAAGCTTCCGCCTTATGAAGAGGCGCTGAAGGGCGCTGAAAGCGCCTGCGGCTGCGCTGTGAAGCCATATTTTCTGGAGGGGCTCAACGAATCCCATGTCCTGGCCGAGGTCAGCGCCCAATCCCCCAAAATCCTTCTGGCGGTGGGCGCCCACGCCTTGGAAGTGGCCAAGAATATCAAGGGCATTCCCATTGTCTACTCCAGCGTGACGAAACCAAACCTGGTCCTGTCCGGCGAGAAGAATATTATCGGCATGAGCATGGACGTCCCGATGGACCAGCAGCTCTCCAGATTCCTTGAGGTCGCCCCGAGAATCAAGAGGATAGGGCTTATTTATGATCCGAAAAACAGCGGCCTCGAAGCCAGGGAGGCCGAGGCCGCGGCCAAGGCCAGGGGATTGGAACTGGTGGCGCGGGCAGTGAATGACAGCAAGGAAGTCCCTGGCGCTGTGGATGAAATCAAGCAAAAGATTGACGCCTTTTGGGTGGTGCCGGATAAGACGGTAACCTACGAGCTGGCCATTGAATATATTCTTTCCGCATCCATCGAGAAATGGATACCCATTCTCATCTTTTCGGAAAGATATCTCAAAATGGGCGCGACTGTGTCTCTGAACATAAACCAGTTAGCGATGGGAATTGAGGTCGGGAAGATGTTGAAGGAGGTCATGGCCGGGACAAAACCGCAGGATGTTACTCCGCCGGGACCGAGAAGCATGGAAGTCAACATCAATACCATAACGGCCCGCAAGCTGGGGTTGCTTCCAGACGAGTCGTACATAAAGCTTGTTAGTTTGATAAAATAAGGGGGCAGGAGTCAGGGCTCAGGGGAGTGATATAGAATCTTGAACATCGAACGTCCAACATCGCCCCCTGCCCCCCCCTGGTCCCTGAAACCTGACTCCTGAAACCTGACCCCTTCCATAAATTGCATCCATGACTGAAATCCTTTTAATCTCCCTCCTGATCCTGGCCGTGGCTGCCATCATTCTCCTTGTTGTTCTGCTCAGGCGCGGCCAGGGCGGCGTCTTTACCCAACTCCCCCTGCAATTGGAGGCCCTGGAGAAACGCCAGGAGCGGATTGAGCAAATTTTAAAGGAGGAGATGGGAAAAATCCGGGAGGAGGCAAGCCTTCATTCGCGGCAGGACCGTGAGGAGCTTGCGAACTCCATGAAGGCGTCCACTGATTCCACGCTGTCCCGCATGGCGGAAATAGCCAATCTTCAGAAGAACCAGCTCGACACCTTTTCCAGGCAGCTTTCCACTATGTCCACCGCCAACGAGCAGAAGCTGGAAAAGATGAGGGAAACGGTTGAGGGCAGGTTGAAGTCCCTCCAGGAGGACAACAGCAAAAAGCTTGAGCAGATGAGGGCAACGGTGGATGAAAAGCTGCATGCCACCCTGGAAAAACGCCTTGGGGAATCGTTTCAACTGGTGAGCGTCAGGCTGGAACAGGTGCATAAGGGGCTTGGCGAGATGCAGACCCTGGCAACCGGCGTGGGCGACTTGAAGCGGGTGCTTTCCAACGTCAAGACAAGGGGCGCCCTTGGAGAGGTCCAATTGGAAAACCTGCTGGAGCAGCTCCTCACGGTTGAACAATACGCGAAGAACGTGGCGGTGAGGCCGGGGAGCAACGAGAGGGTGGACTTCGCGGTCAAGATGCCGGGACGGGACGGGACCGAAGGCGGGACAGTATGGCTTCCCATTGACGCGAAATTTCCGCAGGAGGACTATCAAAGGCTCTTGGAGGCCCAGGAAGCGGCCAACGCCTCCCTTGCCGAGGAGGCGGGGAGACTGATGGAGTCCAGGATCAGGCTCGAGGCGAAGAACGTCAAGGAAAAATATATAGACCCTCCGCACACTACTGACTTCGGCATCATCTTCCTGCCTATTGAGGGACTGTACGCGGAGGTCCTGCGAAGGCCGGGGCTGTTCGACTCGCTTCAGAGGGAATTCCGCGTCCTGGTGGCTGGTCCCACAACCCTGGCGGCCATGCTGAACAGCCTGCAAATGGGTTTCAGGACCCTGGCCATAGAGAAACGCTCCAGCGAGGTTTGGGCGCTGCTTGGGGCTGTGAAGACCGAGTTCGGGAGGTTCGGTGAGATACTGGAAAAGACGAAGAAGAAATTGCAGGAGGCCGGAGACACCATCGACACAGCGGCCACGCGGTCGCGCGCCATCCAGAGAAAACTTAAGGATGTGCAGGAGTTGCCCGCGCCCGACCCGATGAATGCCATAGGGGAAATGGGTGAAGCGGGCGGGAGTGAGTAAAGTTATGCTTCGCGGAGGATGCGGAATTCAGGAGTCAGGAGCCAGAATTCAGAATAAAGGAAGAATTTTTGTAACCGTTCACGAGATGCCATGGAAAACGGCTTCACGCTCAATTGCAGGGGAAACTACATCCCCCTTAATCCCCCATTGATAAGGGGGAATACGGGAAACGCCACTAAAATGGACTCTGTTTTAAGTCCCCCTTGGCAAGGGGGATTAAGGGGGATGTTAAAAATAGCTAATGAGGCTTTCTCCGGTTTTTCATGACAACCTTGTGAACGGTTACGAATTTTTTCATATTCTGGCTCCTGGATTCTGAATTCTTTTTTGTCCGCCAGAATGGCGTTAAGTTCTTAAACAATCTATGTCATCTTCCAAAATTTCTGAAAAACCAGAACTGCTCGTCCCGGCGGGAAATTTTGAAAAACTGAGGACCGCCGTTCATTTCGGCGCGGACGCGGTTTACCTGGGCGGAGAGGAGTTCAGCCTCCGGGCCAAGGCGGACAATTTTTCCCTGGAGGAAATAGGGGAGGCCATAGAGTTCGCACACGGCCAAAAGGTGAAGGTCTATGCGGCCATCAACGCCTTTGCCAGGAACGAGGACATGGAAAGGCTCCCGGCCTATCTGGACGGGTTGAGAAAATCAGGACCGGACGCGGTTATCGTTTCCGATCCCGGTGTGGTCCGCATGGCGCGGGACCGTCTGCCGGGCATGCCGGTCCACCTCAGCACCCAGGCCAATACCACGAACTGGGCTTCCTGCGAGTTCTGGAAAGGGGAGGGGGTGGAGCGGGTCGGATTGGCAAGGGAGCTTTCCTTGCGTGAGATCCAAGAAATCCGGGGTAAAACCAAGGTGGAATTGGAGGTCTTTGTCCACGGCGCCATGTGCATCTCGTATTCAGGACGGTGCTGGATGAGCAAGTTCATGGCGGACCGTGACGCCAATCGCGGTGATTGCTCGCAGTCCTGCCGCTGGGAATATTTTCTCATGGAAGCGAAAAGGCCGGGGGAATATTTCCCGGTGGACGGGGACGGCAAAGGGACCTACCTTTTTAATTCCAAGGACCTTTGCCTGCTTGAGGGTTTGCCTGATCTCATAAAGGCTGGAGTGGACGCCTTCAAGATAGAGGGCCGGATGAAGACGGCCTTCTATGTAGGAGTTGTCACCAACGTTTACCGCGCCGCCATTGACAGCTATCTGGCCTCGCCGGAGAAATTTCGCGTCCTCCCTGAGTGGATTGAGGAACTGGCCGGCGTGAGCCACAGGGCGTACACCACGGCTTTTTTCCATGGGACGCCGGAGGACGACCGTTTGCTCCATACCTTTTCTCCATATCGAAGCCATGATTTCTTAGGGATTATCGGGGACATCTTGCCGTCGGGACAACCCAAGGTGCGCGTGAAAAATCCGTTTTCCAGGGGCGATGTGGTGGAGGTGGTGGGCAGTGGACTCAAAATTCAACGGGTCGCCATAGAAGGCATAATGGATGCAGAGGGCCAGGCCCTTTCGGCAGCGAAGCCGAATACGGAAGTTTCCATATCAGTCAACGGGGCGAAGCTGGAAAGGAATGGTTTGATCAGGAAGAAGATAAAAGAGTGACTAAAGTGACTATACCCGGCCATAAGCGGTGATTTTCATTCGGTCACTAAATACACGAAAAAATTTTATTTAAGGAGGAATGTTTTGCCATTCAGTGGGCAATAAAGGTAGGGGCGAATAATCATTCGCCCGTACTTGATCGTGAAATGGGCTGCGGATTTCTGGAAGCTGTATATCAGGAATCCCAAGGCCCAGGTTGAAAGAATCATTCTATAATTTTTTCGTGTGTTTCGTGTATTTCGGTTTGCTCCAGCTCTGCTGGATTGTTCTATTCAATTGAAACGTATTGAAATTGGTAATTGTTTATTCGCCAATTAGCTGCGCTATGGCGTGTGAAAGTAATTGAGCACGC
>JACRGO010000024.1 GCA_016212295.1 Nitrospinota bacterium
ACCCATGCCGGCGCCGAACTCGACCTTCTCTGGCGGCACGGGGGAAAAAAGTGGGGCGTGGAATTCAAATACGCCGATGCGCCCAAAAAGAGCAAATCCATGCAAGAGGTCCTCCGGGACCTTGGCCTGTCCCACCTGTGGATTGTATATCCTGGAAACATCAACTATCGATTATCGGACCAGATAACGGTCCTTGCGCTGAGGAACCTGCAACCATGCTGGGCATATCCGTGACAAATGAACTTAACGCCCTTCGGGCGGGCTTTAAGGAATTGACATCCCCCTAGCCCCCTTTTTTAAGGGGGAATATCTCAAAAATTCCCCCCTGGCAAGGGGGGATCAAGGGGGGTGTGCTTCATGTATCTATTTGATTTTAAAAGATTAAAAATGGAAATTCCTATACTATTAAATCCTTTCTTCCTTTTTCAACGTTCGATGTCTAAAATAATTTTAACAGGTGAACTCTTGCAAAATTTGTTTTATTCCATTGTCCTGCTTTGCTTTTTTTTTCAGACACTTTCAGGGTGCGCCACGGCGCCTGGAGCGAAACCTCCCCGGCCCCTTTCCGCGCAGAACTCCTTTAAGGAACAAACCGGTCACTCCATTTCCAGTATACTCATCGAAGAGACAGGCGGGTCCTCCGTCATGAAAATCGCCGCCACTGGGCCTTTCAAATATATCTCCTATATGCTGGACAAACATCGCCGCCTGGTTTTGGAAATAGAGGGCGCGGGCAGCGGCCTTTCTTCAAAATTAATTCCCGGCAATGGGGACACCATGTCGCCATTGATGATTTCAAGCCAGGCACGGCTAAGGTGGAAGGCTTTTTGAAACGTCCTTGCGGATACGACATAAAGATGGATGGCGCGGTCTTGTCCGTGGCCTTTACGCCAAAGCCAGACGCCTCGTCCTCTCCCAAACCAAAGCCGATGGAAAAAAAGGAGCAGGATGAAGCCGAGGTCGACCGCTTGAAGGCGGAGGTAGCGTTTTTGAAGAGCAGGAATTCCGATCTGGAGGACAAATTACGCCAATGGAAGGAAAAAAGCGATAACGCCACCGTGAGTTCCTCGACTCCTTCCGGGGCAGGCCATGTTGACGGGATATTGGAATCCGTTGAGTCATGGAGATTGGCTTGGCAGGACAAGGACGTGGAGAGGTACGGAAATTTTTACTCAGAGTCCTTTACCCAGGACGGACAAGATAAAAAGGCTTGGCTGCTCTCAAAAAAGGAAAAATTCGAAAGGGCGGAAGTAATTTCAATTAAGACCGAAAATATTCAGGTGGGTATCAGCGGAAACCAGGCATCGGTAAAATTCATTCAGGACTACCAATCAGGCCGGCATAAGGACCGTGGAATAAAAACCCTTATCATGACACAAACCAGCGAGGGGTGGAAGATATTATTCGAAAAATGGGAGGCGTTGAAAGTTTCTGTTTCAAGTTTCAAGTGACTTTCATTCCTCCCATAGCCTTTTGTAGGAAACTCCCAGCCCTTTGGCGATTCCCCTTTTAATCCTATCGGATTCCACGCGGCCGTTGATTACGTGGTTTACCGCGGAGCGGCTGACCTCCAGGTTTCTGGCCAGGTCAGCCTGGGAGACGCCTTTTTCAAGCATGAATATTTTAATTTTGGTTTTCAGCTTATTCCTTGCTTTTAGCGACATGACTCCCCCCTCAAAAATAATATAAGGGATGCTATGATAATAAAAATTTCCACAAGAATCAATAACGAAATTTTAAATCAGGAAAAAATTGCAACCGTTCACCGCGCCTTATTTTTTTCCTTTCTTACGCCCGGCGCCTTTATCCATGCCTTTCCTGAAAGAATCGATTTTTTTCAGGACATCCACGGCTTCGGCTTCATACTTGGCCATTAATTCCCTGTAGTCCTCCTCGGAAATCTTTCCGGTTTGGTGGTCGAACCGTATGTCCTTGATGGCCGCGTAGGCATTGTCCTTTCGCACCAGCAGCCGGTGAAAGCCGTCCATCCCGACGCTTTCGGAAAGTCCGGTTTTATAACCCTGCCGCCTGAAGATAGGGACGCCTATATAATATAAGCCAAGAATGATTATCGCCAGCTCTATAGCCTTTTCCATTTGTCAGTCGAGTTCCTTTAGTTCTTCTTCCATTAATTTTTTATACTGGTTTTCCACGCTGTCACCTGCCTTGGCAGCCTCTTCCTTTTGGCCTTCGGTAATAATTTTGGCCTTCCTTTTCCCCACCCAGGACTGGACTATCTTGTTGATTCCCCAGCCCCCGGCGAAAATGGCCAGGAAAGGGATGATCCATGCCGCGAGATTGAAACCCTTCTTGGTGGGAGCGGCCAGGACTTTTTCCCCGAAGCGGGCCAGATAATGGTCGATTATTTCCTTTTGGGTCTTTCCCTCCGCGATCATTGCGCTTATTTCCTTACGGTATACGGTCGATGTGTCGCAGGTGCAATTTACAAGGACCTTTCCGCAATTGTCCTTGCAAATGCACATGATTTGTTCCTCTATGTCCCTTGCGCTGAAGGCATGGAGGGCCGTGGAAAAAAGCAATAACGCCGGCAAAAAAATAAATTTCACGCTCTTGGGTTTCATTTATTAGTCCAATGTTGAAAGTCCGTCTTTCACAATTTGAGAGAAGAGATAGAACGCGGATGACATGGAAAACACGGATTTACACGGCGCGGCCTTTGGCCGCAACCAAAATTTTTTAACCACAGATTCCGCAGATGACACATATTAAATTATTTTGTAACTATTCAGCGAAATATTATATAACCCCGATAGTCGCCGTTAAATGCATCTTTACATCCCCCTTAATCCCCCTTTGTTAAGGGGGAATGGGTTGTGCCGTCCATCGCGGTATGTTCCCAGACATCGCCTGATTCCCCCTTGGAAAAGGGGGCCAGGGGGATGTAAAAAGACCGCAGGC
>JACRGO010000027.1 GCA_016212295.1 Nitrospinota bacterium
CATGAGATTGCGTTCTTCTTTGGTCACGCGTGTGTAAGCCATGTCGTTCTCCTTGTGTTGTGGCACAATACGAAGAACGTAGCTTACCTCGCGTGGCTTTTTCTATCTACAAGTGTTGCAATAGCCGGTAGCGCGCGGGGAAGAAAAAAATTGAAAAACAGAAAATTATCCCGGACCTTCACGATAATATCCTGGGCGCGACCTTCAGGAATGAATCGTATTACGTCTTTTCCGATAAGAAATTAATAGAAGTTAAAAATGGAAAGGTTGGAAAATCCCAGGATTATCTGGATGACGATGGCTATCCCATTTCTATCGACAAGATGGTAAAAAATCCCAATTCCAGCGTGATGATAGGGCTGAAATTTGATTCAGAGGGAACAAAAATATACAGGATGGAGTTTTTAAAATAAATAAACCACAAAGGAATTCCGCCACAGAAGCACACAGAAAAAAAGCAAACAAATTCCGTGTAATTCCGTGGTCAAAAAATTCATTTCTTTGTGCCCTTTGTGGCTTTGTGGTGAAAAAGGAGCTTTTATGATCGGCCAAAAAATTTCCAACTACCAAATCACCGCCAAACTAGGCGAAGGGGGCATGGGCGTTGTTTACAAGGCCCTTGACCTGACCCTCGACCGGGAGGTGGCTATCAAGATGCTCACGCCAGAACTCACCAAGGAACCGGAGCTTCAGAGCCGGTTCCATAACGAGGCCAAGGTTAACGCCAAGCTCAATCACCCTGCCATTATCACCCTGTACAACTTTCTTATAGAAAACAATACTTTTTTCATTGTGATGGAGTTCGTGAAGGGAAAGACCGGGGAGGAAATGGTGAATGAACTTGGACCCGTTCCCCACCAAAAACTGGCCCCCATCTTTACCCAGGTGACCTCCGGCATGGCTTACGCCCATAAGCAAGGTGTCATTCACCGTGACATCAAACCAAGCAATATCATGATAATTGATGACGGGACCGTGAGGGTCATGGATTTCGGAATCGCCCGCATCATGGGAAGCCAGCGAATGACCTCCACCGGCGTGGCAGTTGGCTCCATTCTCTATATGTCCCCGGAACAGATCAAAAACCTGAATGTGGACCATCGCTCCGATATATACGCCCTTGGAATCACGCTCTTTGAAATGGCCACGGGAAAGGTGCCCTTTGACAGCCAAACCGGGTCTGAATACGAGATCATGCAGATGCACATGGAAAGGACGATTCCATCCCCGAAATCCATATACCCCCATATTCCTGACTTTATAGAAAAGGCCATTTTAAAGGCCACGCAAAAGGACCCCAACGTGCGGTTTCAGACTATGGATGAATTTAAAGCTGCTCTGGATTCGGGAAAACCGGTGGAAGTATCCACCCCGGCGTCTTCCCCACCTCCTTTTGCTGGAAAAGGAACCATAACGGAAGGTGTTAAGTTGGAGCAACCCCCGCCTCCTACCTCGGAAGCCAAAAAACCAACAGCCCTTATTGCGGGGATTGTGGGGGTTTTACTAGTTGCCGGGATCGGGTTCTTTTTCTTTAACAAAAAGGAACCAGCGCCGGTGGAGGCGCCAACCCAACCATCAAAACAAGTGGAACAAACCCAACCAACTAAACCAATAGAACCAACCAAACCAATTCAACCAGCCCAACCAATCGAACCAATTAAACCAACGGAACCAACTCAACCCCAAAACGTCCTTAACTCCAAATTCTTCTACCACTCCAGCGCCGGGGATTCAGGAGATTTAAAGGAAGGAGGTGTTTTGACCTCATCGGATAATTACTATTTGACTATCGAGCCGCAAGGGCAAGCCTATGTCTATATCGCACAGGTGGATACAGCAGGGGCTATTTACCATCTTTTCCCCAATCCAGATTTCAGCGGAAAGAATAATCCATTAAAGGGGGGGGAATCCCTTAGGTTCCCGGAAAAGGACTACTTCTTCTTGGACGAAAATACCGGAAAGGAATACATATACCTTATTTCTTCCGATGCTCCTTTAGGAAAATTGGATGAAATATTCGGGAAATTGGGCGCGGCTGATGGTTCGATGAGGAAGCAACTGGCCGGGGAGTTTAAGAAAATTTTTAATCAACAAGATTCCAAAAAGGCTGCAAGCCTGTGGTTTTGGCATAGATAGGGAGGGGGGAGGTGTTTTTTTGATTTTAACATTTAATGCCTATCCAGTTAGCTCTTAATACAATTTTTCTGATCCCGTGCTTGAAAAGGGTCCATTCCCTGCTCGGATTATCCAGGGTGACACCTGATTTTTTTGGGAAAAGTTTTCTTGGAAGGCTGAAAACCAGCAAAAA
>JACRGO010000028.1 GCA_016212295.1 Nitrospinota bacterium
AAAAGTTGAGCCTGTCCCATTCGTACGCCCTTAAAACGCTCAAGTCCTTCGACGTGAATTCGGCGGAGACGATGCGGCTACTGGACCAATCCAGGTCCGTCTTCATGTTGACTCCGGTTTGCAGTTCATTGTGTTCCATGACCATGTCATACATCCGGGTGCCGGGAAGAGGCTGGGCGATGAAAAACTTCGTGTAATCCGTCCCGAGGTTTTCGGCGAATTTGACGGTCGCGCGGATCTCGTCCCAAGTCTCGCCGGGGAAGCCGAGGATGAAATGGGCGTTCACGTCGATCCCCAGACTCTTCGCCTTGCGGACCATGTTGACGACATGCGCCAACTTGACGGGCTTGTGGACGATGTCGCACAAAACCCTTTCCACCCCGGATTCTATGGCCATGTCCACATAGTGACAACCGCTCTCCCTCATCACCTCAAGCAGTTCGTCATTTAAATAAAATACCGGGACGGCGATGGCATTCCATTTCAGGTCCAGCTTCGCGTCTATCATCCCTTTGAAGATGGCCTTGGACCGGTTCTTGTTGATATAAAAATTATCGTCGTCAAATATGAGGGACCGGATTCCGTATGTCGCCTTCAGGAAAACCAGTTCCGCAACCACGTTCTTGGGACTTCGATGCCGGAATTTGGCTCCCGAAATGGATTCGATTTCGCAGAACGTACACCCCACCCCGCAACCTCTGGATGTAAATACTCTGGCATAGGGTAATTCCCGGGGGGAATCGACGCTTATCCTCTGCAGGGTATGGGCGTAACGGCTGTAATCCACAAGATGATATGCCGGGAAGGGAAGGGCGTCCAAATCCATGATGAACGGGGATTTTCCCTGGACCACGCGCTTCCCCTCTTTCCAATAGCCGATCCCCATTTGCGGCAGATCGCCTTTGCCTTCGAGGTATTTCAGAAGTTTTGGGAAGGTGTGTTCGCCCTCGCCCAAAACCATATAGTCCACATTGACGTCTTTTCCCGCCAGTTCGGAGGCCTGGCTGGCATAGATTCCGCCCAGGACGGTAACGGTTTCGGGGTTGGCCTGCTTAACCAGTCGGCTGGCAATATGCGCCGCTTCGCCATATTCCATGGTCAGAAGGGTGATGCCCACCAAATCGGGCTTTAAACTGGAAATTTTTTCCTGGAAATCGCCTTGGGACAAATTATCGATATTAGCGTCGATGATGGTAACTTCATAATCTTTCTCGATCATGGCCCCAATCAGGCAAAGATTGATCGGGTGAATCTCCCAAAGCGTTTTAAAGTTCCAATCGACCCATTTCAGATTCGGTTGAACTAACGCGATCTTGTTTATCTTCATCGGTTGCTCCAAACCCCAATTTTTCAAAAAGGTACCACGGAATCATGGCCCCTTGATCGATCCTCGAACAATTAAAGATAACACAACCCCAAATCCGTTGGAATAAAAAAAGCCTTTCGCAAGACCTCCCCGGATTTTCATTGCCTAACCTTTAATGGGCGCTCCGCGATTCATTAGAAAATTTCGCAAAATCTCCCGGACACCTTGAAACTTGAAGGGGGCCAAGGCCAGAAACTTGTCGATCTTCATGGACGAGTTTTCGGCTCTTCGATCGGCAAAACCCAGGTCCTCCATCTTGACCTTTTTAAGCTTCACGCTCTCGACTTTCATCAGGGACGCCAAATGGCTGGCGATTTCGATCCTATCGGTCGTTTCTGGGGAGGCCACGTTGAACAGACCGACAACTTTATTCTCTACGACAAAACGTATCGCCGCCTTGAGGTCGTCCAGGGACAAAACCTGAAACTTTTGGTCTTCCAAAAGTTTCAACTCCTCCCCCGCGACCAGCCCCTGACATAAAGTTTCCAGCAAATCCGGTCTGCCCGGAACATAGCCCACCGTCTTGGAGATACGCAGGATGCAATAGTCCCGGAAGTTTTCGAGAATATAGTCCTCGATCGACCGTTTCTGCCGGCCGTAGCAATTCAACGCGGGGCCGGGACAGGATTCGTCATATCCCCCCGCCGTTCCCGGATAGACGGCGTCGGACGACAGGAATATCGGGAAAACGCCGCGCCTGCGGAGACAGGCCAGCAGGTTCGCCGTGCCTTCCACGTTGACTTTCGCGGACTGTTCCGGGTTCAGCTTACAGTAATCGATCTTGGGCTTCGCGGCCAACAGGACGGCGTATTTCACGTCCCGCAGGGGGAGGCTTTCGGGATCCGAAGCGGTCAAATCGAAATAAATTCCGCCGCGCAAAGGGGCGCTACAATACGTTCCGTAAACGTGAAACGGGGGGGACAGGCCTTCATAAAGCGATCGGCCAATATAACCCGATGCGCCAACGATGAGGATGGAGGCGTCTTTATTTTCGGGGAAGGGGCTGGGGGTTTTCATTCAAAGAAGATAAACTCATAATCCCCCGTATAACCGTATTCGTCAAACAACCAAACCCACTCCTGGGGGGTGAGAAACGACTCGCACGTCAACTGCCAATACAAGAGGTTGGCCTTTTCTTTTTCGTTCCGGTAGGATTCGACCATGATGAAGGAGTTTTTCTTGCTCACTCGTTGAATTTCCCGCACGGCTTTTTTCAAATCGAAATTATACAGGTTGTGCAGGGTGGTGATGGAGTAAACCAGGTCAAATTCTTTTTCCTTGAACGGCAATTCCGCGGCGTTGCCGACCTGCAAGCGTTCCCGTATTTCCTCCTTGGCGTTTTCGACGGCGTAAGAGGAAATGTCGATTCCCTTGACCTCGGCCTTGGGGAGGAGTTTTTTCAACTCGTAGAGGAGGAAACCCTTGCCGCATCCCACGTCGAGGATGCGCGCGTTTGCCGGAAGGTTGTAGTGGGCAATCATTTTCTCGGCCACGGCCGCCCAACGGCCGTCGTATTTATAACCGCCGTAGCCGTATTTTCTGTCGCCGTCCCAGTA
>JACRGO010000030.1 GCA_016212295.1 Nitrospinota bacterium
CGGCCTTACATAACAAAATTTAATTTTAAAACGGTTGAGCTTCAATATTAACGGGAAACCTAACGTATTTTAGAGCTTAACCCCAAAAAACGCCTCATAAAAATTCCTTAACTTAATGGCAGTGAGGGAGGACCCTGGGAGCGCGCGCAAGTTTATTTCTGGGCGTAATAATATCACCGAACGTTTGAATGCGTCGAAATTTATTTTAGTTGCGGTCATGCCGCGCTATGAGACCAAATAAAATGTATATACAAAGCAAAATATCTTTGTTTCAGAAATTTCGTGATACAATAACTCATGGTAAGGATTCACCCACATGCAAGAGAACGTCTTATTGAAAGGGGGGCGAGTGAACAGGAAATTATTTCCACAGTTGAAACCGGCGAAACCTTCCCCGCGAAATATGGCCGCACCGGCTTCAGAAGAAATTTTCACTTTGATGCCGCATGGCGCGGCAAGCATTATAAAACCAAACAGGTTGAAGCTTTTGCTGTAAAGGAAAATAATGGCTGGATTGTTATTACAATAATAGTCCGGTATTTTTAAGCAAAGGAGACAAACTCTGATGAAATTAACATACGATCCAAGGTATAACGTCGCATATTTAAGATTGCATGAAAAAAGGGCGGAGGTTGATACATTGAAAATAAGTGACGAAATTAATATAGACATCGCCCCTGACGGTTCAATCTATGGCATTGAATTATTAAATGCGAATGAACAATTCAGGAAAGAGGACGACGGGAAACTACTCGTAATAAATGAAGCTACCGGTGACAGAGCGGAAGTTGTCTTATCAGGCGTATAGAATACTAACAAAAGATATTTTAAATTTCAGATTGCGGATTTTAGATTGGAAGAATATAAAAACAAAATATCCTGTTTTATTAAATTGTGAGAGACGAATTCTTAGAATGAGCATGTAAGAATCTAAGAGACCAAACAGCCATATATCCTCGTTATTCAATCCCTCGCTCAATGAAACAAAAACTCAAGGAATTTCAGGCGGACCTGAACAGAATGCCCAGGGCCAGGGCGAAACAGACAATAAGTTCCAAAGTTTCAAACATATCCTCCACCTTTGAAAAAAGAATTGGTTATATGCAAGAAGCAAATACCATACCCGTATTTAACGGCGATATTTTGGCGGAGTTTAGGGAAAACTGGAAAAAATAAAGCGCTTTCCACACAAAAAGGGGAAAATTGTGCGGAAAGCGCTTGGGGGGAGGAGAAAAGAAAAATGAAAAAAATAGTGCTTTTGTATAATTAGACTGTCCAGGCCAAAATTAGTTCCAGGAATTTTCAAATAAAAATTCAGGCATAAATAATAAACGCAAAAGATGAATCAGCCGCCAGGCCGCGAAGTCTCGCTAAGTTTTTTTTCTTAGGGACTTGGCAAATACTAAATACCATTTATTAACCGCGGAGACGCAGTGGCGCGGAGAAAAAATTCTTTAATTTCAATATATGTTTTTCTCAGCGTCTCTGTGTCTCCGCGGTATATGTTTAATTTCTAAGTCCCTTAGCGGTCCTTGGCGTTCTTCGCGGCTTTCATTCCGCCCATTATTTCTTCCTGAACTTTTCCAACTGCCTTTCATAGTGGGTTTTGTCGCCCTTCTCCAATCGCAGCGCCTCTTCCTCTGTCTGAATCGCCTTGCCGGTCTCTCCGTTCACGAAATAACACTCCGCCAGGGTGTCCAGGACATACGATTTCCTCTCAATGGACGCGGCCGATTCCGCCAATTTCAGGCCCTCCTTGTAATCGCGAAGGGCGGCGTCCTTGCCTGTAACCAGGAGCCATGCAAGATTATTCAAGGCGGTCGCGTTCCCTGGATCAAGCTCCAGCGCCCGCCTGTAGGACCCCACGGCGCCGCGCTCGTCATTTTTCTCCATTCGCACTGTCGCCAGGAGAAGGTGGAGGTCGACGCTGTCCCCCTTTGTTTCCCCCATTTTCAAAAGACTAGTTTCAATCAGGCTGAGCTTGATGGATTCCAGCGGCGGGTGCTGCCGGGACAAGACAAAGAAGGCAAGGGCTATGGCAAGGACCGAGGCGAAGAGGGATTTAGAGTAAAAAACCTTTCTGTTGTGCCTTGGACCCCTTTCCGCCCGGTCTTCGCACTCCATCAGGAAATCCACCCGTTCCCTTATGCTGTAATGGTGCCAGTTGGGGGCGTCCATATCAATCCCGTTCACGAGCGCCACCTTTTCCAGCGCGGACACCAGGGGACCGGAGCGGCCCATCATATTCAGGGAGAAGAGGTCCGCCTGTCTTTCGAAATTCCGTGAAAAAAAACCGAAAAGATACCGGAAATAGAGCACGAGAATGGCCGCCATCGGGGCGAAAAAAAGAAAGACCATGATCCTTTTGTCGCCGCTTATGAAAAAATCCGGGAAAGCGCCGATGGTCCCGCTCAGGTAGAGCAGCAAAAAGAAGGCGTCCGGGTACAGGAAGGAAATTATCACGTAGCCCATGAAGAAGAAGAGGAAAAAATGCAGGTGCCCTTTTTTTGTGTGCCCGAGTTCGTGGGCCAGGACGGATTTCAATTCTTCCCTGGAAAGGATTTTAATTATTGACGGCGTGAGCAGAATATAACGGAAGCGGCCTATTATTCCCATGACCCCGGCCGTGATGATCTGGGCCTCCATGACCGGCCACATGATGGCGCGCCTGACCCTTACCCCGGCCGTTTCACATATTTCAGCCAGCAAATGGAGAAGGTCCGGGTCTTCCACCGGCCTGCAGCCCCAGATGAGTTGGATAAAAAGGGGGAAGAATATCCCCAGGAAAAGGAAAAAAAAGGCGTAAAGGATCAACTGGCTCCATTCGTGCGCAGCCAGGAGGTCCTGAATGTCCCTTGGGAGCAGGAAGGCAAGGTCAACGCAGAAGGTGGCGATGGTCCAGGGCAGTATTACAGGGAGATTGAAACGAAGCTGCGAGAATATATAACCCGCCCTGGATAGGGACGACTGGAAAAATACGCGGTAATAAGGCCAGGCATGGAACCACAGGATGGCGAGTAAGAGAAAAAAAGGCAGGACTCCCAGGACATTCCGCAGGGTCTCCGAAGGAAAAGTGGACAAAAAGCTTTTCCACTCCAGGAAAAAAATCAGCACCGCGTAAAAGGCAAGGGCCAGGAACAGATGCCTGTTCAGGTGAAAATGGAATTTCCCCCTTTGCCACCTCCCGCCAGCCGGCAAATCCTCCAAGTGTCCCAAATTTTTTTTTAGGGACCAGCGGACTATATAAGAGTACAGTGAAAAATAAAGAATCAGTACCGGGAGATGGAAAAACCAGGGATGACGGGGCCAGTCTCCGGGAAGGTGGATGGAATATGCCAGGATGGCGAAGATGATGAAGATAAAATTGGTGAACATCAAGCCAAAAATATTTGAAATTTTAATAAAAGGCGCAATGTTTTTACACTGCCTTGCGGCAGTAACCTTGGCCGATAAGTTACTGAAAAATGATTTCTCTTTTTTCTCCTGGTTTCCTGGATTCCTTATTCATATTTTTATATTAGTAAGCCAGGAAGGCAGGAAAAACTTTCTGAATGAAAAAAACGGCAGGCACAGGCTTTCGTTATGCCTGAAGGAGTGGTGAACCTTTATTCATTAGCGGACCGGATTATTTCCCTTTGGCGTTTAAATAGGTAGGCGATCAGGGCCTCCTGGTCGTCCCTGTTGATGGCCTCAAAGACAACAGCCGCTTCGTAAACAGAATTTCCGTCTTCCTTTTTTTCCACTCGTTGGATCTTCCCCAGGACCTCGACTGCAAAAGTTGGGTAGGTATGGGGAGATATTCTGAGCTTCAAATATTGATCGGTTTCCAATGCCCCTCCCATTTCCGTCATCTTTAGTCCCTGTCCCCCTAATTCAATGCAGGTGGCCTTCCCCTTCCATTCCTCAAGCCCTGCCCTGGAGATGGTGGAGTAAATCAGATCCAGTTTATTGTTGAGAAGCCTCCACATGTGGACAAAGGCATGGCCGAAGGAGTTTTCCAGTTCCTGCTCCATGGTTTGGATGGAGTAGACGTCCTGAACAGGAGAGGGGATTCCTTCACGGTCGCTTGTCCTGTGGAAGCAAAAGGAGTCCTTTATGGACCCATACTCCTTTTCGGACAGAGGAGTGAAGAGGAGGGGAAAATGGACCGCCACTCTAAGGGAGTCCCTCATCTCTTCTTTTTTACTGCCGGTTCCTTTTTGGTTATACTGATTCACTCGCGACACATTCTTTTGCTTTTTCGACGTTAATGTTTAAGGTATTGCCACTTTAATTTACCAAATTTAGCTGTTTTAGTAAATCCACGTAGTTATACGTATTGACTTTTGTCCTGCATTAAAGTAGTATCAAAATTTTGGACAAACCAAAGAATACAAGTCCATCTTACAATATATGGCGCTTAGTGGCCTATTGCGCGTTGACATGTTGTACGATATGCTTGCCGAAAGACATTTATGCAACAGCCTCTTTAATGGTAGAAGAAAGCTTGAGCATACTTTTAACCACGTTATAAAGCAAGCAAAACTTAGCGCAAAACCTTTTCTTAGGAAGGGGCATGAAAAAGGGATGAAAGGAGGTGAAAGGTATGTGCAAAAAATTTTAAGCAGAAGGGACTATCATGATAATAACTTTTTCTGGCCATGGAGACGGGTAAATGTTAACAGGCATTATAGCCTCCTTACGAAAATTTCATGGAAGAGGTTGCTAAAAAAGCCAGAAACAAAAGGAAAAATTCATGCCGCCATGATTTTTCTTAAACTTCAATTGAAAAGGCAAAAATGAGATTTAAATCAATAATCACTGGAGCGCTATTAATAATCATGTCCTTCGGCATTAACGCCTATGCCGGTGATGGACAAATCGATTCAACAAGCACAAGCAGGCTAGGTTCCAAAAGCACAATTAAAATAACAATAGTGGATAAATGCAATGACGGTTATGAAATTGATTACCGCTTTTATGACACAACAAACAACCTTGTCTGGCCCTCAAGCTCTGCTTATTACTATACCCAAAAATATGCCAAACGCTATGTTTCCACTTTACTCTGTCAAACTGGAGCAACGGTATGTTACGGCGGAAATACCGGAAATCTTCTTTCCTGGGGAGTAGGCATTGACTATACGGAGTCTTGTTCGGATTGCTGTGTAATATGCAGAAAAGGCGTTAATATTACCAGGAATCTCACATGCTTTTAGATCTTACACGTTCATTCTGAGAATTTATCTCGCACATTTTATTTCCGGCAATGAGCCAAAAATATTTAAAATTTCAAAAAGGCGGCAAAAAGCAAAACGTTTCATGGCAAAAAAAAGTTCCAAACTCTTTAATTCCCCCAGGCCGTTACGTTCCCTCCGGCGGGCTGACCCGCGCCTTTGCAGATGAACTCCAGACGGTCCTCAGAAAGGCGGCAAATCCCAGGAGCAAACCATGCAGACTGCCGGGAGCGCCAAGGAGCCTCCTCAGATAGGAAAAGATAACCCGCGGGCGCAGGTAGAAACCGGCCAGGAATTTCTTTTGGTATTCCTCGAGCTTTTCTCTTGAAAGACCGTTCGGGACGAACACCACATCCAGGAGGTTCATCTTCTCCCAATCCTTTTCCACTTGGCCGAACTTCTGCCCTATCTCGTACATCTCCGATCCGGGAAAAGGGATCATCTGGGAGACGCTTATGTCGTCCAGGGGAAGGCCCTTGGCGAAGTCGATGGTCCTTTGCATGGTGGCCTCGGTCTCCATCGGGAAGCCGAGGATGAAAAATCCCTTGCTGTGGATGCCGGCCTCGCGCGTCCATCTGACGGCCTGGGTGATTTGATGGAGTTTTATCTGTTTTTTGGCGAAATCAAGGATGGCCTGCTCGCCGCTTTCGATTCCATAGGCTATCTGCCAGCACCCGGCGCGTTTCATCAGCTTAAGGATATCGGGCTTGACCGCGTTCACCCTACCGTTGCAGGTCCAGCTTATATGTATTTTTTTCCTTATAAGGGTCTCGCAGAGTTTCACCAGCCTTTTCTTGAAGATAATGAAGGTGTCGTCCTCAAAGGAGATATCCCGGACTCCATGCTTATTATAGAGGATTTCGATCATGTTGATGATGTAAGGGGCGCTGAAGGGACGGTACTGCCTGCTGAAAACCGAGGTATCGCAGAATATGCACCGGTGCGGACACCCTCGTGAAGTCACCAGATACGTGGCCGGAAATCTTTTGCACTTGAAGGCGGCTGGACGGTATCCGCCGGGGAAATCCGGCAAGAGGTCCCATGCCGGCAAGGGCAGGGAGTCCAGGTCCTTTATGGATTCTCTTTGCCCGGTGAAGCGGAAGTCTCCGTTCTCCATGAAGGCAAGGCCGGGGATTTTGCTGAAATCGTCCCCTGACCTCAATGCCCGCGCGAGTTCCACTATGGTGTTTTCCCCCTCCCCGATGATCCCCATGTCGAAATCGTGGTAACGCTCAAGTGTCTCCTTCGGGACGGCGGTTATATGTGCCCCTCCCACGGCGATTTTGATTCCAGGGTCCCTGGCCTTGAGCTGTTCCGCCAGCTTTGCGGCCTTGCAAATGGAAGGGGTGACTGCGCTCATTCCCACGAACCGGGCGCCGAAGGAAGTTATCCGGTCAATGCATTCCGCGTAACTTAAATTTTGGGCCGCGGCGTCTATGGCCTTTACTGGAAATCCTTCCTTCCTGAGGACCGAGGCAAGGCACAATACTCCGAGGCTTGGGAGGTTGCTTCCGGCCCCGGCGAGTTTTCCATAGCGTTCTTCCAGGGAGTGGGGCGGATTGATAATGACTGTTTTCATTATAATACAGATATCACTATTGAGTTTGATTGTCAATTTGGGTTGCGGTTAAATGGTGAGGCCGGATTTTTACTGAAAATCCGCATGGAGCGGCCTTATGCCGACCGTCTTGACTTCAAAACACTCCTGTAATAAATTAGGTGAGGACGTGATGGGAAGCGGTTGAAAAACTTGCGCGGAAAACGCAAATTTCTGAACGTAATAAATAATGGCAATGCAGGCGGAAAAATCAATCGGCTTCCTGGGGGCCGGGAACATGGCCGAGGCCCTTATAAAAGGGACCTTGAAGGCCGGGCTCCTCCAACCTAAAGACATCCTGGCCTCTGACGCCAAAAGGGAGCGGCTTAAGGAACTGAAGGAGTGGTATAAAATATCCACTTACCCCCGAAACACCGAAGTCGCGCTCAAGGCTGACATAATAGTACTTGCCGTTAAGCCACAAGTGGTCCGGGAGGTATTGGACGAGGTGGCGCCTATGGTGGACGAATCGAAGCTCGTCATCTCCGTTGCCGCCGGGGTCCCTCTTTCCGTGCTTTCCTCTCTTTTAGGGCAGGGAAAAAACAAGCGTCCGAAGATTGTTAGGGCCATGCCCAACACCCCGGCCCTGGTCCAACAAGGCGCGACCGCCCTGGCCGCGGGCGACAACGCCTCCGAAGGGGACTTGAAGACGGCCCTGAATATTTTTAACTCGGTGGGAAAGACCGTGGTGGTGGCCGAGGCGCTCATGGACGCCGTGACCGGCCTGAGCGGCAGCGGTCCCGCCTACATTTGCGCCATGGTGGAGGCCCTTTCCGACGCTGGAGTGAAGATGGGCCTTTCCAGGGAAGTGTCCTATAAATTGTCGTTGCAGACCCTGCTCGGCACGGCCAGGCTTTTGGAGGAGACCGGCAAGCAGCCCTCGGAATTAAAGGAGATGGTGACCTCTCCAGGGGGCACGACCATATTCGGACTTCACGCGCTGGAGAAGGGGAAGTTCAAGGACACGATCATGAACGCGGTGGAGTCCGCCACTGCCAGGGCCAGGGAGCTCGGCCGGGAAGCGGAAATAAAAAAATATTGAAATTTAAAAACCTTTTCACCGTGGAGATCGCAAAGACACAGAGAAAAGAAGGAACCGCAGCGCCTTTGTGGCTTTGTGTGAGACATTCTTTGTAAAAAAAATATCAAGGAGAAAAAATGTACATTCTGGGAAATTTCATAGCCGCCTTGGCCACTGTCGTGGACATGGCCCTGACGCTTGTCATGTGGATGGTCATCATCCGCGCCCTGCTGTCGTGGGTCAGCCCTGACCCCTACAATCCAATAGTGCGGGCGCTTAACCAACTCACTGACCCCTTGTTCTACAAGGTGAAACGATACCTTCCGGTCTCCGGGGGCGGAATCGACTTTTCGCCGATTGTCATATTAATGGCCATAATCTTCCTCCAGAGCTTTCTTGTCAGGACCTTGAAGGACATCGCCATGCAACTCCAGTAAAGGGACCTTGCCATGCGTTTTACATCTTTAGAGATAAAGCAGCAGAAATTCAAGAAGAAGATGATGGGACTGGACCCTGGGGAAGTAGAGGTGTTCGTCGAGATGGTGGCGGACGACTTCGAGGAGTTCGAGAATGAAAACAAATCCTTGAGGAGCAAGATCAGGGATTGCAAGCTGGAGATAGAGGCCATGCAAAGGTCGGAGGCGGAGTTGAAAAAATCGCTGGAGGAAAAGGAGGCCGCGTCCCTTTCCACCGGTGAAGCGGAGCAGAAGGGCCGTGAAATTATTTTAAAGGCCAAGCAAAAGGCAAGGGAGATCAAGGAAATCGCCATGAGCGAGGCCATGTCCATTGAGAGGGAGATCAACAAGCTCCGGGCCTTGAAAAAGGAGCTTGAAGGAGGAGATGACCTCGATCTCGGCTGACATGCGCGCTCCAAGAAACGGTTGAAAAATTTGCGCGGACAACGCAAATTTCTGAACGTAACAATATAGACCATGAAAAACATCAAGATCGATTATGTTCCAAAATACACATATTCCGAATACGTGAACTGGGAAGGCCGGTGGGAACTGATCCAGGGCGTCCCCCACGCCATGACTCCCCTGCCCACTATAGAGCACCAAAAGGCCAGCGGGAACATTCACCTGGAGCTCCAGCGCGGCCTGAAAAATTGCAAGAAATGCGCTCCCCTTCTCCCTGTTGATTGGAAGATAGACGAGGAGACCGTTTTGCAGCCAGACAACATGGTGGTCTGCGGAGAAATCAGCGGGAAATATCTGGCCCATGCGCCTGTCATGATATTTGAAATAATATCCCCTTCCACGGAAATGAAGGACAGGCAAATCAAATACCGCATTTATGAAGCGGAAAAGGTGAAATACTACATCCTCGTGGACGTCTCTTCCCGAACGGCCCGAATTTTTGAACTTTGCGCCGGGGCATACAAAAAAATAAAAGAGACTGGAAATGACCCAATTTCCTTTGACCTGGGAGAATGCTCCTTTGATTTCGATTTTGGAAGAATCTGGCGCGCGTTGCCCTAAGCCTCGCTTTCCAAGGAAGAATTTATAGCACTGAGAGCATCAAGCGATTATAATCATCACCGGCCAGGCAATAAAATCAGCCGCTAAACGCGGTGACGTATCGTTGGAGCCGTTCTGCGAGGGAAACCTCAATCCCAACAGTTATTAATCGTCTCATAATAGTAACTACATCAATCCATCTGTATTGCACCAATTTTGCACATTCCGGCGCACATTATATGTAAATACTATTATTATGAGAAGGAAGAAGCAATAAATGCAATTGGCAAATTACCGGAAACGGCAAATGTCGATGAAATAATGTACCGAATTTATGTCATTGATAAGATAAAAAAAGGATAAGAGGCTATAAAAGAATGGAAAAGTATCTCTGTTGAATCATTAAAAGAAGAAATAAAATCATGGTAATTTGGTCAAATCCTGCAAAATATGATTTGAAAAGAATCTATGAGACACGCGCGCGTCATCGTCACTCACTACGGCGGGCCCGATGCGCTCCGGGTGGTTGAAGAAGAGTGCCCCGATCCGAAGACTGGTGAAGTGCGGGTGCGAGTGCTGGCCGCAGGCGTCTCCCTCCCCGACCTACTGATGCGCGAGGGCGTTCATCCCGATTGATTACCAGCATCTCGACTTCGTGAAAGAAATTCGCCGCCTGACGAGCGAGAGCGTAGACGTTGTCTTTGACGGCGTCGGTGGCACCCATATGTGGCGTTCCCGCAAGGCCCTCCGTCCTGGCGGTAGGGTAGTGGCCTATGGCCTTACTTCCTCGCTGCGCGGGGGACGATTGGCTCCAGGTCGTCGTCATCGCTATCGTGGAATCGCCATCTTCGGGTTGTACATTGCTGGCGGTTGGCTTCTCCCGGGCCGGAAACGGGTGGTCCCCTGCAGCATCCAGTGGCTTAAACGGCTGAGACCGGCATTGTTTCGACAGGATTTGATCGCCCTGCTTGACCTCCTTAAACAGCAGAAGATCAAGCCGCTAATAACGCGGCGATTTCCGCTTGTCGAGGCAAGACACGCGCACGAGTTGCTCGGGAAGGGAGGCGTGACAGGCAAGATTGTCCTCGTGCGCAACGGGTCATCGCTTGAATCCGCAGCGACGTTATATATAGCGCCGTAAGAAAAGAAGGGAGTATGCATCCCATGAATGAAAAAACGTCTTAATTTAGAAACGCAGATGAAGAAAGAGAATTTTGGGCAACACATGATTCGACGGAGTATGTCAATTAGAGCAAAGGGAAACGAGTTGTTCTATCAAATCTAAAACCGTCCATAAGGACAATATCCTTACGGCTATCTCAATCCATGATAGAGGAACTTAAACGCCTTGCGAATAAAGGATACGTGCCTTATCAATCCTTGCTTAAGATATTCCTGGCGGAGCGAATTGAGGAAGAATTAAAAGCCAAGGCATAGTAAACGACGGCCGGTGTCGTAAAAAAGTTTTTTGCATTTGCCGTTGTTCAAAATTTTGACTGATTAGAAAGGGCCGCTCATCGAATCAGCGCATCGGGTGAATTTTTTATTCCCTTCGGAGCCGCCAACCCTCGCTCATAGTGGGGTGGCGGTGGAGAAGGGAATAAAAAATTCCATTAGGTGATCCCATTTTTTTTCTTAAAGAGATTTGGCGCCTCTTTCCCGGTAATTTTTAATCCATTTACCCAATGCCTGGCGAGTTACTCCGAATATTCGGGCAACCTCAACCTGAGTTTTTCCTCCCATAACAGCCTTGGCAGCTTTAATTCGTATAGCTTCCTGGGTTTTAGGAGAAAGGGAGCGGCCATCTGTTGATTTCATGGATAAAATTTACCATATTGGCCCGTTATAATGAAAACTATTTTATGCTCTGATCAATAAGCATAATACTGTAAAGCGCCATGCGTTATGAGTCATGCGCTCCCAACTCATGATTCCCAACCCATGACTCATACAGCATTAAACTTTCCCTTGCATTTTTATTCAAGATAGCTTTTAATAAATGAATTAAAAAATTATCTAATGCCTAATTAGTGGAGGAAAATATGTTCGGGGACATGAAACTCGGCACGAAACTTTTAGTCGCATTTTTAGCGGTCGGCATAATTCCCTTCGCCGTTATCGGGCTGATTTCCCTGGCCAAGGCCGGCAGCGCTCTGGACAAACAGGCGTTCGGACAGCTCGAAAGCGTCCGTGGAATCAAAAAAGTCCAGATAGAGAAATTTTTCAGCGAACGCCGCGGGGACGCCGCGGTCCTGGTGGAAACCGTGAACGCCCTCAAGGAGGAGGCTTTCAGTAAACTGGAGGCCATAAACAAAATCAAAAAACACCAGATTGAGAGATATTTCGCCGACCGCCTGAACCTGATGAACGACGTGCAGAAAAATATCCGCTTTACCGCTGGAGTGGAGGAATTCACGGGCGTCTTCCCCGCCGGCCTGAACAGCGCGGAATACCAGGCGGTTTTTAACAAGCGCCACGCCGGTTTGAAGACATTCGAGGAAATTTTCGGATTTTATGATGTATTCCTGATAGACGCCAAGGGCAACGTGGTTTTCACAGTTGAAAAGGAGTCCGATCTCGGCGAAAACCTCGTTACCGGCGCCTTGAAGGACAGCGGGCTCGCCAGGGCATTCAGGGACGGGAAAAACAAAACCACTATTGCCGACTTCAGCTATTACGAGCCCTCAAAGGACCAGGCCGCTTTCATTTCAACCCCCTTGAAAAACGACGCCGGAAACCTGATCGGGGTTGCGGCCTTCCAGCTTTCCACTAAACAGATAAACTCAATTATCCAGGAACGGACCGGAATGGGCGAAACCGGGGAAAGCTATTTAGTCGGGCGCGCCGAGGGAAAGACCTCGTACAGGAGCGACAGGACCATAAAAAAAGGAAAGATCGGTGAGCCTAAGTCCGGCGCGGAAGTCGACGCGGCCCTTTCCGGCAAAACGGAATCAGACGTCAAAACGGGCAGCGACGGCGAACTGGAAGTGTACAGCGTGGCCCATCTTGAGATCCCAGGCCTTGAGTGGATGATTGCCAGCACGGAAAAACTTGAGGAGGTCATCGTGCCCAAGGAGGAAGGGGCCAAGGAGGACTATTTCACCAAGTACGTCAAGCTTTACGGTTATTACGACCTTTTCCTTATAAGCAATGATGGATTTGTTTTTTATACGGCGGCCAAGGAGTCCGACTATCACACCAACATGGTCAATGGAAAATTCAGCGGCTCAAACCTTGGCAAGCTTGTGCGGAAGGTCCTGGAGACCAAGCAGTACGGCATTGCCGATTTCGAGCCTTACGCCCCCAGCAACAACGAGCCTTGCGCCTTTATCGCCCAGCCCCTGGTCCATCAAGGGAATGTGGAAATGGTGGTGGCCCTTCAACTGTCGTTGGGCGCCATCAATGAAATCATGCAGCAACGGGAGGGCATGGGCAAGACCGGCGAGAGCTACCTGGTGGGAAGCGACAAACTCATGCGCTCGGATTCCTTCATGGATCCCGCCAACCACTCGGTGAAGGCCTCCTTCGCAAATCCCTCCATGGGGAGCGTGGATACCGAAGCCAGCCGCGAGGCCCTGGCCGGAAAAAGCGGCACCAAAACCATGATGGGCTATACAGGAAAGTCCATACTCGCTGCTTATGCTCCGTTGAAAGTGGGAGACGCCACTTGGGCGTTGATCGCAAAAATCGACGAATCCGAAGCCTTCGAGGCCGTAACAACTATCCGGTGGCTGATCTTCATCATCGCTATTATCGGCATTGCCGCCATCGTGGCCGTGGCTCTCCTGATAACCCGTTCCATAACCGGGCCCATCAACAAAATCATAGACAGCCTGTCCGAGGGTTCGGAGCAGGTGACCAGCGCGGCGGGCCAGATTTCCCAATCCAGCCAGCAGGTGGCCTCCGGCTCCACGGAGCAGGCGGCGTCCCTGGAAGAGACCTCTTCCTCGCTGGAGGAGACCGCCACCATGACCCAAAGGAACGCGGAGAACGCGGAGACGGCGAACAGCCTCTCCCAAAAATCCATGGAAGCAGCCGGGAACGGCAGCAAATCCATGTCCGAAATGCTTACGGCCATGCGGGAAATTAATGAGTCCAGCCAGAAAATATCCAAGATCATAAAGGTCATTGAGGAAATCGCCTTCCAGACCAATCTCCTTGCCTTGAACGCCGCGGTGGAAGCGGCAAGGGCGGGCGAGGCGGGAAAGGGTTTCGCTGTTGTCGCGGAAGAGGTGAGGAACCTTGCCCAGAGGAGCGCCACCGCGGCCAAGGACACGGCGGCCCTGATAGAGGAAAGCGTCCAGAAGGCCGAGGCCGGAAACAGCATAGCGGAAAAAGCAGGCGGGGTCTTAAAGGACATAGTGGAGAACGTCAACAAGGCGGCAAGCCTGATCCAGGAAATATCTTCCGCGTCAAGGGAGCAGGCTGAAGGGGTAAGGCAGGTCAACGCGGCAGTGACCCAGATGGACACCGTGACCCAGCAAAACGCGGCCAATGCCGAGGAATTGGCCTCAGCCAGCGAGGAACTCTCCGCCCAGTCGGAGAACCTCAACGATATAGTCCGCGACCTTGCCAAGATAGTCGGCAAGGCCGTGGTCTCCGCCAAGGCCAAGCGGAAAGCGCTTCCGGCGGCGCACCACTTTGAAATGCGCAAGCCCAGGGCCATCCAGCCGCCTCAAAAACATAAGCCAAGGGCCATTGAAGGAGGCCCCAAAAAATCAGCGGCCAAGGAAATCAAGCCCGACGATATCATCCCCATGGGTGACGAGGAAGATTTCAAGGATTTTTAATTTTAGAACGCAGTTAATAATTTGATTGGGAGGTGCGCCCGCAATGGAAAAAGAAGAAACCAAAAACGCTGCCGCCGTTGTCGAGGAACAAAAACGCAAGGAAGGAAAATATCTTACCTTCGTATTGTGTAGCGAGGAATACGGGCTGGAAATCCTGAAAGTCCGGGAAATCATCGGTCTTCTTGATATCACGCCGGTTCCCCAAACCCCGGATTTCGTCAAGGGGGTCATCAATTTGAGAGGCAAGGTCATTCCCGTGGTTGACCTGAGGCTTAAGTTCGGAATGCCGCCGGCGGAATACACCAAGGAGACATGCATCATTGTGGTGGACGTGGATTCGCTCCTCATGGGCATAATAGTGGACACGGTTTCCGAAGTGGTTGAGATCAAGGAAAATGAAATAGAACCACCCCCATCCTTTGGACATAAGGTGGACGTGAAATTCATCCTGGGGATGGGCAAGATAAAGGGCAAGGTGAAAATTCTATTGCAGATAGACAAGGTGCTCTCGAGTGAAGAGCTTAGCATTGTCGAGAAAGCGGCGGATGAGTAGTTGGTAAAGGCACAAAGGCGGAAAGTAAAACAGTTAACGGCGGAAGATTCAAAACTTTGTGCCTTCTGCCTTTGTGCCTGAGTAGTTACTCTCTTTTTTTTAATCCCCGCGCCTGATCCTGGGGTCCAGCAAGGAATAGACGATATCCGTAATTAGATTCACAAAGACGTAACAAAGGGAAATAAAAAGGACGCATCCTTGAACCATTGGATAATCCCTGGTGTTGATCGCCTGGACGGTTAACCGGCCTATGCCGGGCCAGGAAAAGATGGTCTCCGTGATTATGGAACCGGTCAACAGCGCCCCGAATTGAAGTCCGCTGATGGTAACAACCGGCAATAAGGCGTTCCCAAGGCCGTGTTTCAACAAGACCTTCCATTTTGCCAATCCCTTTGCCCTGGCGGTTCTCATATAATCCTCTTGCAGCGCCTCCAGCATGGACGCCCTGGTCATTCTTGCAAGGATGGCGGCAAGAGACGCCCCTAGTGTAACGGCGGGCAAGGCCAGGTGGGCCAGGGAGCCGCTCCCCGATACAGGGAGCCATCCCAAATGGATGGAAAAAAAGAGGACCAAGAGAGGTCCCAGCCAGAAATTGGGCATGGAAACCGCCAGCAGGGAAAAAAACAGCGAGGCCTGGTCCACCACGGAATACTGCCTGGCGGCGGAAAAGACCCCGGTTGGAATCGCGATGGAGAGCGAAATTAACATGGCCGAGAAGGCCAGCTTCAATGTCGCTGGAAAACGGGCAAGGATTTCAGAGGCAACCGGTTTTTTAGTGTGGAGGGAAGTCCCTAAATCACCTCGCGCGAGGCTGGAAAAATAAACAACGATTTGTTTCCCCAGGGGTTGGTCGAGTCTTAATTCCCGGCGAAGCCTTTCCCTGTCCACCCTCCCGGCGCTTTCCCCAAGCATTATATCCACAGGGTCGCCGGGAATTAAATGGATAATCAGAAATACCAGGCCGCAAACCCCTATCATGGTGGGAACAACGAAAAAAATTCTCTTTAATATGCAGGCGATCAAGGGCGGAAAGGCATGGCGCGGCAGGGCCGCGGCCGAATTTAAAATGCCTAAAGTGAACTAAAGTGACTGAAGTTAAAAATAAAAAATTGCTTTTATACCGCAACTTTAGCTCACTTTAAACTTTAGCTCACTTTAAACTTTAGTCACTTTAAACTTACACCTTCAAACTTTAACCCACTTTATTCACTTTATCAAGCAGAGGAATTTAAATTCATGAAACCAAGAATTCACGCGACTGCCTTACTGGTCTTCTTGCTGTTACTCCTGTCCATTCCAGGCGGCCTTAAAGCGGAAGAGGACGCGAAAAAGGAAACGGAAACCATGCGGTACAGCCTTATCAATTACATAAAAAAAGGCGGGCCGGTCATGTATCCAATTATTTTTTGCTCCATCATGGTCTTTGGAGTCGGAATAGAGCGGACTTACAACCTGAGAAGCGCCAAGGTGATACACCCGGAGTTTCTTGAAAAGATCAAGCCCTATTGGGTGAGGCAGGACACAGGCAAGGCGATCACGGTCTGCAAAAGGCACGACGTGTCCCTTTCCAGGATACTCAAGGCCGGATTGTTGAGAATGGACTACGGGATACTGGAAATAGAAAAGGCGGTGGAAGGCGCGGGCCAGCACGAGGCGTCCCTGCTGAATTCCAATCTCCGCATGTTGGGCGCAATGGCCAATATAGCGCCCATGCTTGGATTCCTCGGCACGGTTTCCGGCATGATAGGGGCGTTCGAGGTCATCGCCACCGCCGGATCATCTGGAAACGCGGCCCTGGTGGCAAGCGGCATATCCGAGGCGCTGATCACTACATTCGCCGGGCTGGTGGTCGGCATTCCGGCCTTGATGATGTACCATTTTTTCCGGGGCAAGGTGGACAAATTCGTCTTTGAAATGGAAGAAATCGTCATAGGAATGATAGAAGAGCTTATCCACCAAAAGGACCTGAGCAAGGAAGGAAAAAAATAGTTTATGCACTTCAAGAACGAAGAAGAAAATTTCCACGTGGAGATGACCTCAATGGCCGACCTCGTCTTTCTCCTGCTCATTTTCTTCATGGTGTCCACTTCCTTCGTGGATTTTCCCAAGAGAATGGATATAAAACTCCCGGAATCCAAGGCGTCCGATAAAGTCGAAAAAAACAAGGTATTCACCATTGAGATGGGCATTGAGGGCAGGATAACACTGAACGGCAAGGATATTGCCCTGGAAGGCCTGGAAAAGGCGCTTGAAGAGGGATCGAGAAACGCCGCCCAAAAATCGGTCATTATCAAGGCCGATAAAGGCATCCCATACGGGAAAGTGGTGGCTGTGATGGGCGTGGCGAAGACACTGAACATAACAGATATAAGCATTGCCGTTAAATAGCCTGATGAACAATGGCTAATGCCTGTTTTTGATTTCAGATTTGCGGTTTTAGATAAAAATCACTCAATTTAGGTAATATTTTCCTTTTGTGGCCGCGGCCTCTTGAGGGCCGCTTTCGCGGTTTCAATGTCCTTGGCAATTTGTTTCACCAATTCGCTGGACGATGCGAATTCCCGCTCGTCCCGGATACGTTCAATGAAACAAAGCTCCACCTTCTCTGAATATAGGTCCTCGCTGAAATCGAAGAGATGGACCTCGATGCTCATCCGGTCCCTTTTGAAGGTGGGGTTGAATCCTATATTAGCCACGCCGTCGTGGACCAGTCCGCGCATGGACATGGTGACCGCGTAAACCCCTGTTTGAGGAGCCAGCTCGTTCATAGGGTCGACATTCGCCGTGGGATAGCCGATCGCCGCGCCTGTTTTGAATCCTTCCACGATCTTTCCCTCAATGCAGTAAAACCGTCCCAGGAGCCTCGCGGCTTGCGAAACAAGGCCATCCTCCAAAAGATCACGTATCAGGGAGCTGCTGACCACGTTCCCCCCAACGGAAACCGGATCCACTATATTCACCTTGAAGCCGAACTCCCCTCCCATCTTTTTGAGATAATTTATGGTCCCCTCCTTCTGCCTGCCGAATGTGTAATCCTGCCCGACGAAAACCTCCAACGCCCCGATCCCTCGACTCAAGACCTCTCCAGCGAAATCCCTTGGACAAAGCGCGGCGAAACGTAGGTTAAAATCAGCGCAGATCACCAAGTCTATTCCGCAGGCCCGGATAAGTTCCATCTTTTTATGGAAGGTGGTGAGGAGGGGCGGTGATTTGTCCGGGGCCAGGACCTTCAGGGGATGGGGGTCGAAGGTATAGACGACCGGGGTCCCCCGGACCTCCAGGGAACGCTCCCTGACGCAGCGGAATATCTCCTGGTGGCCCAGATGCACCCCATCGAAATTACCCAGGGCCACTATGGGCGATTCTATCTTTTCCTTGATGTTCCGATCGCCACGGATGATCCGCATTGTAGGCAGGAGTTTAGCTTATTGGCTGGTTAAAAAATCAAATTCGGAGGGTGGTAAGGATTTTGTTCAGCGTTTTCATGGTTTACAGCAAGAGGTTGTCCACCTTTTCATGATTTAAATCTTTTCCTATAGGAATGTAACGGCCCTCATCCCTCCTTACCCCTTATAAGCCGCAGGCCTGATAACCTAATCATGAAAATGTCTCGTGGATGGTTTGGAGCCTCGTTATTTCGTATTCCTTGCTGCCGGAGGGCAGGCTCAATTTAACCTCATCTCCAGGCTGCTTTCCCAAAAGGGCCCTCCCCAGGGGGGATGCAATGGAGATCAGTCCATTTTCCGGGTCCACCTCCTCAGATGAAACCAATTGGTAGATTTTTTTTTCTCCGGACTGCACATCCTCCAGGTGAAGTGTTGAACCAAAACCGGCCCGGTCCTCTGGAATTGACTTTAAGTTGATGGAAGAGAGGGATGAAACCCTTTGCTGTATCTGGCTGATCCTGCTTTCCACGAAGACCTTTCTCTCTTTTACAGCGTCATACTCTGCGTTTTCGCTTAAATCGCCATAAGCCGCGGCTTTTTGAAGTTCCTTGGGAATTTCAATCCGCAGTTCCCGATGCAGGTCCTCCAGTTCCTTCCTCAGTTTATCCAATACGGGAAGTTTCATATTTCCCTAATCCCCCCAAAAAATTTATTTTTTATTGTAGCACGTTTCTTTTCCCTTTGTAAAAAAACCGCTCTTTCCTCTCGCGGCCATCTGGCGGCGCAAGACTTCTCCAAGAAGGCTATGAATGTAAGTGTTATAGGATCGTTTAACCACGAATTTATACGAATTATTAATTTTTCAAAAATAATATTACCTGAATTGGGCGATTTTCTTTCGTCCCTTCAGGGCTTAATCGTATATGATACAAATTGTTTAAATCCACGCTCCCGCGAAGGGAGCGACTGCTAATATAAGAACCCTTTTGTTTTCAATGACATAAAGGGCCTTTTCCGCTTACCTCAAAATACTCTTTAATTTTCAAAGAGCAAAACAGGAATCCGGGCATCAGAAAAAAGTTAAGCTACTGTATTATAAAAATAAAATATCTTGCGCTGACCTCCCTGCATTTTCCTGAGGGCTTGGGGTCAGCGATCACACAATTATCGCTTCCCGCTGGGAGTGGGAAGCCCCTGTCCCGAAGTGCTCCACTCTTCTTTCCCAGTTGGAGCCCAGAAAATAAAAGCGCAACGAATCCTCTTCAGGCTCATAAACCTTGAGGAGTCTGGCCTTCAGTTTTTCCCACTGTCCGGGGTCCACATCGCACTCAAAAACGGAGTACTGGACCCTTTGACCGAAGTCCTGGCAATGTTTCGCAATGCGGCGCAAGCGTCCCTTGCCCGCGTTATCCATGGTGGAAACATCATAGGAAACCAAAACCAACATAATTCAGACCCTCCTTTCACCATTCCACTATTCCATACTTCCATGCCTGTATTTACCTCCAGACAAAGGCCGGGTAATAATCCGTATCCCCCCGGATATAGCGCGCCAGCAAGAGAGCCTGCACATGAAACAATATCCCGATCCGGACTTTTTCATTAAGAACGGGATGGGTCAATTCCTCCTGCTTCCTCTTCTGATAAGCGGTGAGCAGGGTCTTTCTTGTTTCGTCTCCCAGGAGAACGGCCCCGCTTTCGGTAAAATTGAAGTCCGCCTTTTTTACCTGCTGAAGATTAATCAACGAAAGAACCAGCCGGTCTCCCAAAAAGGCGCGAAACTCCTCCAGAACATCCAGCGCGAGACTCTGCCTGCCGGGACGGTCCCGATGAAGAAAACCCACGTAGGGGTCCAGCCCCACTCCTTCCAAGGCTGATACGCAGTCCTGGAGCATCACGGCGTAAGTAAAGGAGAGAAGCGCGTTCACCGGGTCGGTGGGCGGCCTCCGGTTGCGTCCGTTGAAACAAAAATCTTCTTTTTGCTGGGTAATAAGGCGTGAAAAAATCCCGAAG
>JACRGO010000029.1 GCA_016212295.1 Nitrospinota bacterium
ATTATACTGCCGCGATTAAAATTTTTTCCTTTGAAAAATTCCCCTCTTGAGAGGGGTGGCCGCAGGCCGGGGTGTGTTAAGGATTTCAGTGGCTGCTTGCAAGGCGGCGGACCATAATGCTTTTTTCAAGACAGCTTCTAAGATTTAAAAATGAAAGAAGAACCCAAAGACGGCGCAAGATACGCCGCGTCAATAGACATAGGAACCAATACAGTCCGCTTCCTGGTGGGAGATATCCTGCCTGGCGGGAATTTCCGCCAGGTCCATTCCGGCGGCGCGATCACAAGGCTTGGGGCGGGCTTGAAAAATTCAGGAAGGCTTTCCCAGGACAAGATCAATTACACGGTCTCTGTCCTGTCGGAATTCCGGCAGGAAATCGACGTCTATAAGCCGGAATTCATAGCCGCGGTTGCCACAAGCGCGGCGCGGGAGGCGTCCAACGGCAAGGAGCTTGCCGCGCTGGCCAGGGAAAAAACCGGACTCGACCTGGAGATCATAAACTGGGAAGAGGAAGCGCGGCGTACCCTTCTGGGCGTTTTCTGGCAAACCCAGGCAAGCAGGGACGCGGAAACCCTCATATTCGATATCGGAGGAGGGAGCACGGAATTCATCATCAGCCGGGGACCGGAGCTTCTGAACCTCTACGGCACGAACCTTGGCGTGGTCCATCTGGCCGAGGAGTTCGTAAGGTCAGATCCCCTGAATGACGGCGATCTCAAGAGGCTCCAGGACGCAATCCGCGAGGAAGTTGAAAAAATAAAGTCACATTTCGGCCCGCACTTGCCGGAGCAGATGATCTGTACCGCAGGCACCCCCACCACCCTTGTGGCCGCATACCTTAAGCTTTATCCATATAATCCGGAGAGGGTCCATAATTTCAGGATATCACGAGAAAAAATTTCCGGGACCTTTGATCAACTGAGGGCCTTGCCTATTGGACAACGGAAAAAATTGCCCTGGATAGAGGAGGGGAGGGCCGACCTCATCCTGCCCGGCGCGCAGGTGATCCTGATAGCAATGGACCTTTTCGGGTTCGAGGAAATGATAGTGAGCGACTACGGGCTGCGGGAGGGGATATTGCTGCATGGGATCAGACAGAATTATAGTCAACGCTGGAATAGTTAAAGGCGCTTTTAAAAGTGCGTTGGCTATCCGGCCAGATGCGATAGTGGCGCATCCCTACTTATTTTTTGCGTTTATTATAATTCCGGGAATAGCTCAATGTTCAGGCTTTTCCTTCTGCTGTCGTCCGCGGAATTTTTCCTTCAGGCACTGCGCGCACCTGCCGTCGCCGCACATCTGGCATGAGTAGCAATCCTCGCAGTCGTGCTTTTTCACGGCCCCCTCCTTTTCCTCCGGGACATAAACCCTTCCCTGAATCCCTGGAATTTCAATAAAAGGCATGTCGAGCTTTCCAAAATCAAGATAGGATATTTGTCAAACCGGAGCTTTGCCGGCATTTATGAGAAATTAATATTCGATTAAATTCATTGACAGCATTTGCATAACGTGATAAAAAGGAGGCGTTTTGCAGCCCTGAAAAAATGAAACGCCCCGTTTTTGGCGGGGCGTTTCAACGGTGTCTCCTTGGAGACATAGCCGACGTGAACGGAAGTTCCGTCCCTTATTGTTGCAAAAAGGAACAACCGTTACTCAAGTACACTGCAATGAAATTTAAACCAAATTATTTTCTTTGTCAAGGAGAATTTCATGGATTATATTCTCGGACTCGATATCGGCGCGGCTTCCATTGGCTGGACGTTAATCGAAGGGAAAGAGAGTAACGGGCGCTTCATACCCTCCAAAATAAAAAAAACCGGGGTCCGGATATTCGATGCAGGGGTAGAAGGCGTTTTCGAATCCGGCAAAACGAAATCAAGGGCAAAGGAAAGGCGAATGGCCCGCCTTATGAGGCGCGGCGTGTTTCGGGACGCGCAAAGAAGAAAACGTGTATTTACGGCATGGAAAAAATTCGCGGCAAATACACCTTCCGTTCCATGTACAAGCGGGAATATGGTCTTTTAATTGCAAAGCAGAAGGACCATTATCCTGATATCTTGACGCAGGATTTTCAGGAGAACCTCTCCAGTGCTATTTTTGGCCAAAGGCCGCTAAAACCACAGTACCACCTCATTGGGAAATGCGCGTTTGAAAAAGAGGAAAGACGCGCTCCGTGGGCCTTGTTGGAGGCCCAAAGATACAGGATTCTTCAACAATTAAACCACACCAGGATTTCGGCTTCTTGCGGCGATGAGAGACCTCTGGCAAAAAACGAGCGAGATATTCTTCTTTCCCATTTGGAAAATAATAGCGGCCTGAAATTCAGCGAGGCCAAAAAATTGATTGGACTTGGCAGGGCGGCCTTTAAAATCGAGGAAGGAGGAGAGACTAAATTCATTGGAGACCGCACCTCCTCAACACTCGTGGAAATTCTCGGCAAAAATTGGACGGAAGCTTCCAGGGAAAGGAAGGATGAAATAATACGGGATTATTTATCCACGAAAGATGAAGACACTCCTTTGGCCCATGCCATGGAGTCAATGAAACTCGATAAGACGTCAGCCGGAAAACTCTCAAGGCTGGAACTGGAGCCGCACTACTGTTCTCTTTCCAGGAAAGCAATTGTGAGGCTGCTTCCTCTTCTGGAAGAAGGGATTTCCCACAGCGAGGCCGTAAAAAAAGTATATGGCAGCGCGCCTAAACCGGAGCCACTGGAAAAGCTCCCGCCTGTCCAGGCTGTTTTTCCGGACTTGGCTAATCCTGCTGTAAACAGAACCTTGACAGAACTTCGCAAGATCGTAAACGGCGTGGTAAGGGAATACGGGAAGCCATTCATGGCGCGAATCGAGTTGGCCAGGGACTTGCGGAAAAGCAAGAAGCAGAGAGAAAATTCCTGGAAAAGGGGACGAAAGAACGAATTATTAAGAAAGGAAGCCGCGAAAATCATAACCAAGGAAACCGGCGTTCAAAATCCAAAGCCAGGTTATATCCAAAAAGTGCTTCTGGCCATGGAGAGTGCCGGTGGGAATGCCCTTATTCCTGGAAACCCATTTCCGCTACCACCCTCTTGGGACCCACCCCGGAATTTGAAATAGAGCATATTATTCCTATCAGCCGCTGCCTTGACGATTCCTTTGCAAACAAAACCCTTTGCCATGCCGAGGAAAACAGGAGAAAACATGGCAAGACCCCCTGGGAAGCGTATAGCCGCGATCAAGAGAAATGGGAGGGCATTCTTCAGCGCGTGAAAAAATTCAGTGGAGATATGGCTGAGGAAAAGTTGAACCGCTTTAAAATGGACGCTCCTGATGGGAAGAGAGGGCTTTACAGAATAGGAACAATTAGCAAGAAACAGAATAGTAAAATTCCCAATATTGAATTTACTCATATTAAGGATGCATTTAAAAGGGATGAGTTAAAAAAAAGAAAGCTATGGCGCTACAAAAGTGTTGCAAGCTTATCGGAACTCAATTGCCGCAAGGTAATAATCACGCCTTTGGGCGAGGTGAGGCGCGCGAATGACTAACCGGATCATTGATGTATCGGATAATGCCAACCTCCATATCATACATTCAAATCTGGCTGTGGAGAAAGGCGGAGAGGTCCTTTCCAGCATTCCGTTGGAGGATATAGCGGCATTGGTCCTGTCCTGCCCCTGGTTAAGTGTGTCACATGCAGTGTTGTCGGAAGTTACCTCAGCGGGCGGAATTATCGTTATCTGCGACCAGAAACATCAACCGGCGGGAATGGTAATGCCGCTGGATTCCCACTTTACGCAGGGGGAACGTTTCAAAATCCAGGCAGGTGTTTCAAAACCGGTTCAAAAGAGGCTTTGGCAAAAAATCGTGGCCGCGAAGATAAAAGCGCAATCCAGGCTTCTTTTCAAACTGAACAACGAGGACATGGGCCTTTTTGAGATCGCGGGGAAGGTTTCTTCCGGAGATTTCGGGAACAGGGAAGCAATGGCCGCCCAGCGATACTGGAAAGCGCTTTTTAAGAATGACAATAACTTCCGCAGGGACAGGGACGGAGAAGACCAAAACAGGCTGCTGAATTATGGTTATGCTATTTTACGGGCCACAGTGGCCAGGGCCGTTTGCGCATCCGGCCTCCATCCCGCTTTGGGGATTCACCATCATAATAAATACGATCCTTTTTGCCTGGCAAGCGATCTTATGGAACCGTACCGTCCCCTGGTTGATGAAGCCGTGGCCTGTATATTCGAGAAGCATGGCAAGACGGTCCCCTTGAGCCGGGAAATTAAAGAGAGGTTATTATTGCCTTTTACCCAAACCTATGGAGTAAAAAGGGAGTCGCTGACTTTATTCAGCCATGTCTCCAAAACAGCTTCTTCCCTGGTTTCCATCTATTCCGGGGAGGGAAAAGAACTATATCTGCCGTTGCTGAACTGAAAAATGAATTCCATTTCCGGGTATAAGGCAATGTGGCTGGTGGCAATGTTTGATTTGCCGGTGCTTACGAAAGAGGAGCGCAGGGAGGCGACTCGGTTTCGCAACATGCTTCTTAAGAGGGGATTTGTCATGCTTCAATTTTCCGTCTATGGCCGTTTTTGCGCCAGTGAAGAGGCCAGTAAGATCCACAAAAAATATATCAGGTCTTCTCTTCCGGCTGAAGGGGAGGTCCGCTTGGTTTCCCTGACGGACCGCCAGTTTGGTAAGATGGAAATTTTTTATGGAAAAAAAGCCGCCAAACCAGAACAGCCGCCTCTGCAATTG
>JACRGO010000032.1 GCA_016212295.1 Nitrospinota bacterium
CCGGCATATTGAACCAGACGCCCCTTGAAAGAGAGCGGCATGGCAATCGCGAGCGTGTCCAATTCCGGCAGGTCGAATCCCTCTCCAATCAACGAAGACGTGGACAATAGACACACTCTGGCGCCGGATCGGCGGGCATTCAATACTTCGTCCAGGAGTATCGTTCGTTGCTTGGCGCTTACTTTTCCGTCAAACCGGAAAATCTCCGCTGGACGCCGTGATTCCTTGGAAATCAAATCCCTGATTGCCGTTTCTATGGCCTCCAAATGTGCCTTGCGGTCCGATAGAACTAAAGGAAATCGCCGGTTTTCCAAAGCGGATACAATATCAAAAACAATCTGCTCATTTCTTTTGACATCCTTGGTCAAAAGATGGGCCATCAAATGGTACGGCGGTCTAATGCCAACCGACTCCGGCATTCTAAAGTTTGTTTCCTTTATAATTACCCGTTTTTTCAACTCCTCGCCATCAATGGTTTTTATTTCATATCGAACAGGTCCGCACTGTTGGAAAATAATCCGTTCGAGCTTGTCCTTCCTGTACGGCGTTGCGGTTAAACCCAGAACATATCTTGCGGGAATACGTTTTAGGCTTGCCTCAAAAGAAGCCGCCGGGATGTGATGACACTCATCGACGATTATCTGTCCATAGAGGGCGGAAATTTCTTCCACATCCTCCTTGCGGGCAAGCGTCTGGAGCGTTGCAATATCGATTTTCCCCGACAACTTGTTCTTTGTCCCTCCCCAAACGCCGATTTCCTTCCTTGAAATTCCAAGAAATGATGAAAGCTTTTCCTTCCACTGCTGTAAGATCTGCTGGCGGTGCACAAGAATAATGGTTGGCGTCTTTCGCTTGGCGATCAGCGCGCATGCCATGACGGTTTTTCCCTCTCCAGGAGGAGCCGCCAAAACGCCAATATCCTCCTTTTCAAAAACCTTGACAGCCTTTGCCTGCGTGGGTTTCAGCTCCCCGGCAAACTCCGCCTTGATCTTTTTGGGCCTTACCCTTTGGTCAATTATCGTTACTGTTGCGCCGCTCTTTTGCAAAAGCGCCGTAACCTCTTCCAGCGCCCCTCTGGGAAGTAAAATTCTATTTTCTTGAAGCTCCCCCGAAAAAATGAAACGGGGATGTGGGTAGGTGGGCATCCTCATCCGTTGCAGTTCGTAGAATTTTGGATTGGGAAATGACGCGGTTCTCCTCATCTGGAAAATCAGTTTTGTCGGCATGCCAATGATGGGAATGGACAGTTGCGCGCCGAACGTTATCTCAATCTTTTCACCTGCAATCGAGGGCGCCGATTCATCTATATCCTGAAACAAGGACAAATCGGCGGCATAGGAAATATCCTCGACATCCTTTCTTATCCGCGCGGGCAAAGCGCCGTTCACAATGCTTTTCAAGTCGAGATAAGACAACCTTCTAACCGATGCAAGAAACGCCCATTGGTCAAGAAATGGTTGCAAGGATTTGTCTATAAAGACGCTGTTCCCGGCATCCCGCGCTTTTCTCTGAAGGGGCAATGCTATCAGGTTTCCAAAACCCCCTCTTGGCAGGTAATCCTGATTCGGAAAAAATCGATCAAATGACTTAAGGCTTAGGGTGCGGCTTTCCTTGTCCGCCTTATTCATGAGTAACGTGCCAAGCGTCCTTGCCAGTCGCGCGCAGACCGCCTCCGAAAAGAATATCCAAGCGTGCGCGCCTTGGCCAGAACGAGACCGCTCGATAGCCACATCGACACCAAAGCTTTTGGCCGTCTTCTGATATATAAAGGAGTCCTTTTCCCATCCCTCCTCGTCAAAATCGCAAGCAAGGAAGGTACATGTATCATCTTCCCGTATGGCATAGGCGCCAATAGTATGCACGCCCTTTAAGTGTGATTTTACCGCAACCGCATCCAGCGGCGGGAATTCCTGATACTGACATTCGGAACATTTTATTTTTGGTTTGTTGCATTTCGAGTCCACCCATTCATTTCCGCATACCGGGGAATGCCCTTTTGAGTTCTTGCGCGGATTGTCCCAAAGCCTCGGGTAAACGGATTCCCTGCAACGAAACAGATCGAGAAAAAGTCTTATCTTCCCTTGAGGCGATGTCGGCGTTTTGGAAGCCGCCACTTGACCCCTGAAAGGAACGTTTGTGACCGCAACATTCTTCTCGCTTGCTTTTATCTCCTGCAATCGGGCAAGAATCGTTTGGCGCTCGGAATCCAGTTTCTTTAAACGGTCTTCCAGCAGTTCTTCTTCCTTGAGGCGCTCTGCATGCATATATCAAGAAATATAACGCATGGAATCAAATCATACAAAAGGGCGGAAACTGCGCTGTTACCGCAGTTTGAGGCAAAAGGACAAGGCGGAGCTACTTCCTAGTCCATTCTACAGAGGAATGATGTTGCAGATTCGCCCCAGCATCTCAAAAGTCGTTCTTGGGAATGGGTGGAGTATTATGGGCGGATGATATTTTTGCCGCTTGCCGGGTGTCCTCTAGGCGATAGGGGGAACCTGAGAATGTGCCCGTCGAGACTCTAGTTCGACCAGCGGGCTTTCCTTTTTTAGAGGGTGGCCATTTTTCGATTGTTGTCCGAATACGAAATTTTTAGGGTTAAAAATTCTGCTTCACGAATTCACGGAAAAGAAGCACTTTTTTCTTGTCCCGCGGATCGAAAAGAAGCGGCTCGACATCTCGCGCCAAAGTTTCAAAATCAAGTTTCGCTGTTTTTTCGCGGCCATTTACGATGAAAAGTTATTCTTGTTCGCTTGCCAGTAACTCCGAAAGCTCGCGGGGACTCATGATTCTCAGGTTTTCCACCTTGCCCAGAGTCAAGAGGTCTTGGTCGCCGGTTACCAGAATATCGGCCTTGGCCATTAGAGCGGAGGCGAGTACCAGCGCATCGTCGGGATCGCGGACATGAACTGAAGAGGGGTGGGTTGGCGCGGGGGCTATTTCCAGTTCGCGGAGATCGGCTAAAAAGCCTCGGACGTCATCCGGAGCGATTTTCGCATTTTTGAGCAACGCTCTTTCCAGTTCGGTCAAAACAACTTCGCCAGTGACAAAAGCGCCTAGATCGATAACCTCGTCAACCAGTTTAAAGCAAAAATTCTTTTCCGATAGAAAGGCGCTGACGAGAACATTGGTATCGAAAAAAATCCTCACGAGATGGCGCGCATAATCGTATCGTCGTCGGCAAATCCAGCGGCTTTGGCTTTAGGGACCAGCTTCTCCCGCCAACGCGCCAGTTTTTTCCGCGTCAGCCCGCGCCGGATCAGTTCCTCCGCCAGAACATTGGGGTCTTCTCCTGAGAGCTTGGATTCCTCATCCAGCTTGCGTCTTAAATCAGGATCGATCATCAGCGGCTTTGTAGATTAAAGCCATTTCCCCCACAACCGGCAAGGCTATGAGGGGGCGGAATGGAAATGAAAAGCCGGTTGACTAGTTCCCGGGGAAGATCAAACGAACCTTATGATTTTTTACCGCA
>JACRGO010000036.1 GCA_016212295.1 Nitrospinota bacterium
CCTGCGGGGGAGAATAAAGGGATATATTTTAAAATTCAAGTCGGTAACACCCATAAAACGACTATTTTGTTTTAAAAAACAGTATGTTAGAGCATGCTATGACAATTTTAACCGGACAGCAGTGAATCATTACAATTCTTTTATAATCGACCAAAATTACAACCTGTTCAATGAAAGCTCTCTTATCGAGACTTCAAAAGATGTGTTTTCGGTCTTTTCCCGCACAACTCCCAATGAACAGGTTTTTTTATATAAAACAGCGAGAGATTCCTCTCTTTCGGGGAATATCGTGGAAATAGGAAGGTTCACGGGTGGATCAACGTGCATTATGGCTTTGGGAATAAAAGACGCGAATAAAAAAGAAAAGGTACATTCTTATGATCTAAATCTGATTGACATTACTTTAGAGAATATTAAACGGCTGGGGCTTGAAAGTTATATTGAGATCAATACTCAATCATCGGAGGAAGGAGCAAAGCAATGGAAAAATAATGGCTGTCCCCCTTGCCGCTTTTTATTGATTGATGGAGACCATGAATATCAAGCCACTGTTGACGATATTGCCATGTGGGTCCCTCACTTAATGCCTGGAGGAATTATCGCCATCCATGATTACGGAAACACCGATTCCAGGCATTTCGATGTAGAGAGGGCCGTTCATGATGAAATAATACAAAAAAATAAGTTCGAGAATTATCAAGTGTTGGATTTCATGTTTACCGCTACGAAACGGTTTAATCGTGGTTAATATATTTTACGCTCAGAAATTTGTATTTTCCGCTTGAAATAAAATCGCTATTGAATGCTTCAAGAGAAATTTGTTTTGGTTGAGGCCATGTCATGCTATGGAGTTAAGCGCAATCAAATATTTCTCGGCTTCCTTGTGGATAGGGGTCAATTCCTTGCAAATTTCAAACTCTCTTTTAGCCAAGTTTTTTTCTCCAATATTAAAATATATTTCACCCATGTGAAAATGAGTGGATATTAAAAAATCCTTATTCTTGCTTTTTTGAATAATTGGCATGGCTTTTTGGAAATACTGAACCGCAAGGTCTAATTCCCCTTTTTTCTTATAAACCTTAGCGCAATAATAATATCCGTCAAAATTTGCCGGATATTCTTCAATTAATATAAAATACTGGTCGAGTGCCTTGGCGAACTCTCCTTTAATTTCAAACTTCCTGGCTTTTTCAATAATAAGATTTTTTTTAGGAATTTCGCCTTTCCAAAAAACTATTTTTTTCTCCCAGTCCCTTACAACACCATAATCAACGGTTGAAATAATTCCGCGCTCCTTGATTCGATTCATCTCATACCCGTCCCATCGTATATCCTTATTTAAAAGGTTATTTTTTTGGCAATAATAAAAGGTGTCAGTCCCTGGATAAGGGACAAGCCAGTTATAGGAGATGGTGGTTGCTTTGATTGTTTTAACGAACTCCAGGTTTTTTTTGTAATCCTCTTCTGTTTCACCAGGTACACCGGCTATAATGTTCGTTGTAAACCCGATATTGTACTTGTAACATAATTCGGCTGCCTTGTATCCCTGTTCCACAGTGGTCCCTTTTTTAGTTAGATCCAGTATCCTTTGGGACCCACTTTCAAATCCAATACAAATCCAATTACAACGGCTCTCTGCCATTAATCTGATCATTTCCTCTTCAAATTCATTGACCCTGGCATTGCACTGCCAAGTCAATGGGACTTTAAAATCCATTAACTTCCGGCAAAAATCCTTGACCAAATTCTTTTTAACCAAAAAGGTGTCATCGAGAACCATGAAATGAGTAATTCCATACCTTTTTTGCCAATCGAGGAGTTCATTGATTATATTGTCCGCTGATCTGAATTTTACTTTTTTCCCAAAAAGTTTGTTCGCCACAGGCTGGCAAAACTCGCACCGTCCAGGACAGCCCCTCGAAGTAAAGATCATTGCAAGTTTATGCTCTTTAATAATGGTGTCCACATAAAGATCAAAATAATGCGGGAAGGGAATTTCATCAAGGTTGTCAACATACTTCCCGGTAATTAAAGGCTCAATAATCGCGCCTTTTTCCAAATTATTAACCAACTCGGGGAAACTGATTGCGCCTTCTCCAACAATAACGTGATCAATCAACCCCGAAGACAGTACTTCATCAGGCATGATAGTGGGATGTATCCCACCGGCAACAGTTATCTTATTATGTTTTTTCGCTATTTTTGCAACTTCCATGGCATATTCCGCGCCTGGAGTCTGATAGGAAAGGGCAACGACATCACAGCCGGAAGAAATAATTTTTTCTTCAACTTCCTCATATCCTGACAAATACCTCAAATCCATTAAATCCACATCATGGCCTTCTCTCTTTGCCACTGCCGCCAAGTAACATAAACCTACTGGTATATACCATGAATCAACGGAATCCTTTCTATTAAAAAAAGAGTTGAATCCTATATTAGCTACGCCAGGATAAGTAAACAGTATCTTCATTAATCATGTCCTTTCAAAATCGTTTTCCTTTATAGACGTTACAGATTTTACACCAATCATTAGGAGTCCCAGTTTCCAGATCACTCCTGAATTTTTTGAATTTTTCATTATCCCATATTTGTTCAAAAGTACTATCGTTTAGATTGCCGACCGCTATTCTTTTTGAAATCTGACAGCAAGGAAAAATGCTCCCATCGGAACCAATCTGAATCCACTTGTACGGTATTTCACATTTAGTATTCATGGTTTTCGATAAATCACCGTTATTCCCTTTAGACAGGTAATTTTCAGGTGGCAGATAAGTTATATTGTACTGTAAGGACTTTTCATGAATCTGCCTGAAAATATTTTTGACTAATTCAGAATCACACGTGTCCAGATGCTGGCCAGAAATGCAAAGCTTGTCTTGAAAACCCGGTAAATTCATATTTAAATTGAACATGTCGAGACTAATGGAATTTAGATGAACAAAATCCACAAAATCTATTCTTAATTCATGGGCCAAATCCATGATTTTGGGTAATTCCAAAAGATTTGTTTTCATGCAAACCGTACTTAAAAATATGTCCGGATATTTTGACTTAAATTTTTCCTTATAGCCCCTCAGCAGTATAATATTGGATATAAATTCGTTAAAATTTGTGCCCCTAATATCTTCAAATCTTTCTTTTGTGGCTGCTTCCAAAGATATGCTGATTTTCCTTAATAGCCTTTCCTTTACGATGGCCTTTATATCATGATTTTGGAATAATGTTCCATTAGAAACAACGTCTACTCTTTCAAACCCTTCGGATTTAACATACCGCAGGATATCAACAAGGTCTTTTCTCAGGAAGGGTTCACCGAAATCGCTCAAGAGAAGGCAATAACACATTTCTGGATGAAAATTGGAAAGATATTTCTTGAATATTTCAAAAGAAATGTCTTTTTGGATAAATTTATTCGTTCGCATACAGTGCTTACAAAGCAGGTTACAATTTTGTGTAAGCGATATTTGTAAACAATCCCATTTAATATTTATATCTTGAAATTTCATTTACATAATTCAAAAAAGAGCCTGTTTTTGCCCCAAAAATAATTTCTTGAAATAGTTACTTTTTGAAAAAGGTTTTATCTAAAACCGCTTGCCTTTAAAAATATTACAAATTTTACACCAATCATTGGCAACCCCTTCTTCCAGATCTTTCCTAAATCTTTCAAATTTTTTACCACTCCAAATCTGCTCAAAACTATTATCGTTTAGATTGCCGACCATAACCTTTTTTGAAATTTGGCAACAAGGAAAAACGCTCCCATCCAAGCCGATCTGAATCCACTGGTACGGCATATTACATTTTGATTTGCCGCTTTTCAGCGAGTCATTTGTTTTTTCCTCCGTGGCGGAATAATTCTCTGGAGGCAGATAATTCAAATTATATTTTTTTGATTTCTCGTCTATGATCTGAAAAATGCGTTTTTTAAATTCCTTATCACAATTGTCTAAATGCTGACCGGAAACGCAAAGTTTTTTCAAAAAATCGTTTTGGGGCTTATTTAAGATATCCATCGTAATGGAATTCAAATGAACGAAACAAACAAAATCAATTTTATAATCATGGGCAAGGTCCATTATCTCAGGCAATTCATGGAGATTTTCCCTTAAACAGACCACATTAAAAATAAGGCTGGGGTATTGTTTATTTAATTCTGTTTTATATTTAACAACCAGTTTTATATTAGATAAAAACAGATCATGGCTGCCGCCCCTGATTTTTTCATACATTTCTTTTGACGCGGCCTCGGTTGATATCCTTATTCTTCTCAGTAGCCCTTCTTTTATAATGGCCTGAAAATCATGCTTGTCGAAAAGCGTTCCGTTTGATACCACTTCCACTTTATCAAACCCTTGGGATTTCACATATTTGAGTATATCCAAAAGGTCCCGTCTGAGAAATGGCTCACCAAAGTCACTCAAAAGAAGAGTGTCGCACATTCCGGGGTGAAAATTGGAAAGATATTTTTTAAATACATCAAAAGAAATGTCCTTTTCAGAAAACTTTTCCGTCCTCATGCAGTGTTTACAAAGCAAGTTGCATTTCTCCGTAAGAGGTATCTGGAGATAATGCCATTTTATGCCGTAATCATAGAGTTTCTTTTCCATATTTTTTTTTAAGGGGCCTTTTAAAGCAAAGAAAAATACGTTGTGGTTGCGAATTAAAAATTTAAATTGCTAATTGAGATTTTACCAGAGTAAAAAGTTCTTTAGCTATTTTTTCCTGACAAAACGCCTCTTCAATGCTCCTCCGCGCCGCGTTTCCCATCCTCTTCCTCATCTCTTCGTCCCTTGCCAGTTGGAGGATTTTTTCCTTGAATTCCTCTTTCCCCTCAGCTAACAGCCCGTTGACTCCGTCCTGTATTATCCATTCTTTGGCCTCTCCCATGCGGCTGCTGATGGTCGGCTTTCCGCAGGCCATGTATTCAAAAAGTTTCGTCGGACTCTTGGAAAGATTGTATTTCGATTCCGTGATCAGAGGCAGCAGCCCCGCGTCCACCCGGTTCAGGTAGGCTGGGAGTTCCGAGGGATGAATCCAGTCCACTACCTTGATGGGGACGTCCTTGCTGTTCGCCAGGGCAAGCCTTTTCACATGGGGGATGAACTCTCCTCCTCCTGTTATCTCCAACTGTATTTCCTCCCCTTCCAGTTCAGAGAAGCACTCCATGAGAAAAACCACATTCTCAAGGATAGGCGGCCCCCAAATCATCCCGACCCAGGAAAAGACCACGCGGTCATTTTTCCCAAAGCCTCCGTTGCTGGGAAAGAATTTTTTATGGTCAACCACCGTGGGCAGAAAATGTATGTTCCTGGAGTATTTGGCGTATTCCTTTTTAAGAAAGGAACTGGCCACGATGCACATATCGCTCTTTTGGACCATGTATTTCTTGATCCACCCGCATTTTATGAAGTGAAAGGAGTGGACGTCATATTCCCAGTCGTCGATATCGAAAATAATCCTGTTGCCGTTGAGCCATTGCAGCATAAGCGGCGTCAAGAAATGATAATCCCCTTTCTGGACATAGAGAACAGCCTTCTTTTCCCCGCACAATTTGTAAAAGGCCCGGATGTTGGCGATGACCCGCCTTGTGTCGCCCGGGACCCTGAAATCAATGCCCTGCTTGTCGTAAAAGGAATATACCTCCGCGTCAATGCCAAGCCTCTTTAGTTCATCCGCGAAGTTGTAGCATCGGACCCTGGCCGATGGCAAGTCGTATCCGAAATGGCAGATAAAGAGGACCTTCTCGGAGCCCGCGCGGGCATCAGGTACGGGCGACCGGCCGGTCGCCCCAACTTCCACTTTCTCCGCGTCTAAAGGGACTCTCTTCGCTTTTCCGGATACAGCTTTTTGAAGCGAGGCCAGCAAAAACCAGAAAACGCAAAGCGCCAAGGCCAGCAAGGCGTCCATTACCTTATAGGACTCCACTGCTAACCCCCGCTTTTTCAACCACGGCCAAAACGCCAGCTTTTCTTTTTTCAACGTGGTGGTGAGGGCGCTGATTTTCCTTGCGCCGCTTATGAAACCTATTAATTCCAGATGGGAGTATCCTTCGCCTGTGGGATTGTTGTAAAAAATCACCATTTCGTCAAACCGGTTGCGGCGCGTCTTCCACAGTCCGCCAAGAAAGGCAAAGGAGAAGAAGTTAAAGAAACGGCCCCTGAAGGTTATCACCCCGTCAATGCCTGGGATTTCGCCAAGCCTGTCAATAGTTTTTTGCGACGCCAAGGCATGGATGGAACAGTCCTTGTGCGCTTTTCTTAGTTCCACCAAAGCCTCCTTGATATAGACGGCTGGAGCGGTAAATGTCAAAAGTATTTTCACGGCTCTACTCCTATAAGGTCCAACTGCTTGGCGGCCATCTTATGGTCCGGCAGCAGTTGGAGACATTTTCTGAATTCCGCCGCCGCTTCCCGGTTTTTGTTTTTCGCCATCAGGATGGAGCCTATATGGTAATGTCCGCCGGCCTTGTCCCTGACCTCGGAAGCGTCGCTCCTGACGACCACTTCAAAATGCTTGCGCGCCTTTTCCAGGTCGCCTTTGGTTTTCAATAGTGAAGCCGCCAGGTAGTGGACATAAGGCTTGCCTGGGAAAGATTCCAATTCCTTTTCAAAGCAGGAAATTGCGTCATCCAGTCTTTCCATTTTTTGGTAAAGCAATCCCAATTCATATTGCTTCCATTCCCCGGCGGGATACCTTTTAATCTCGCTTAGAAGCCATTCCCTGGCCTGCTCCAACATGCCTGCCTCTTTATGTGCCATGCCGAGATGAAAATGCTTCCATTCCCCATTTGGATACAGGGCCAATTCTTTTTCTATATGCTCAATCGCCTCAAGCGGCCTTCCAGCCTCCCTGCAAACCAGTCCAAGATGAAAATGCTTCCATTCCCCCCTTGGATACATGGCAAGCTCTTTTTCTATGTATTCTATTGCCTCTTGCGGCCTCCCAGCCTCCCTGCAAGCCAGTCCGAGATTAAAATACTTCCATTCCCCGTTTGGATAAAGCGCCAGTTCTTTCTCTATGTATTCTATTGCCTCTTGCGGCCTCCCAGCCTCCCTGCATGAAACCCCCAGCTCGAAATAGAGGCTTTCCACAGTGTTTGAAATTTTCGGCAGAAATTTTAAAATTTTAATGGATTTTTCAAAATTTCCCAGAAGGCGATGGATAATGCCCCACCTTATCCATGAAGAGGCATTGAAAGGCACGATGCGTCTTTTGGCCTTTTTTAACTCCTCTTCGTATAGAACGTCTTTTTCCATGGCTTTATAAAGGTGGGCCATTTCAAGACGAATCCCTGAGACGTCCTTATTCACAACCAAGGCCATCTTCAAATAATCAAGGGATTTTTCGAAATTCAGCAAACTCCTGTGATAGATACCTATATGAACTAGAGCGGCAACATCATAGGGGTTAACCTGTAGGGCCTCCTCGAATTCCTTTAAGTACCTCTCCTCGTTATTCCCGTCGAGGTAAAACGAATAGACCTTATGTCCCCTGGCGCCTTCCGTCAATTTTTCCAGACGCCCTTTTTTCGCGTCCCAATCCTCGTCTTCCTTATAAAGCCTCTCGGCGCCCTTTTTTTCCGCAAGCCTGTATACAGGATATCTGTTAAAAATAACGCGGTCCAGTTCATAGGCCAATCCGGTGAGGTCGTTCAGCTTTTCCATGTGAAAGTTGGAATAAATCTGGACAATAAACCGTGGCTTTTTTTCAATTATTCCCTTAATGGTTTCATCGTACTGGATTTCATGAATTTCCTGAAAGGGCGGTATGAAATGAAAGGCGCTCTTTTCGCAGCTCGGCCTGTCGGCGAGAAGATAAAGCTGGGTCCACGGTCCCCATACATATATATAGTCCGACTCCGAGGAGTTGTTCCTGATATATTTACCGATCTCCGGCACGTGGAGATATTGGTCCATTTTCCTGAACCGGTTCAATAATTTTTTCCAATCCCTTCCTGGAAGGTAGTATGGGAAAAGGTTTTTCATGGAATAGAGCAAGGAAGACAGCAAAAACAAAAAAACAATTCCAGGCCCTATTGGATCAAATGGGTTTTCTTTTCCAAGCCGTCCGATAAGGCCGGGCGCCGCTGCCGCCGAAGCCATGCAGAAAACATGGACCAGGGGAATATATTGGTAATTCCAAAAGGCCCTCTGGCCGATAAGGATTATAATCGAGGCTGCGACCCACAGGAGCAGCAGGGCCTGGGCCTGGTTTTTTTCATGGACGGCGAAATATAAAAAAATCGGGAAGGAGACCCATATAAATAACGTTTCCCTGAAAAGGGGAAAAAAATCCGTAACCATCCGTTCCAGGATATCCAATGGTTTTCCTATATGGTTCAACGCCGCCATGATCCTCAATTTATTTTGTATCCATAACGGTCGAATTTCCTTGCGAAACACGGTTATAATAACTCCAAAGTTGATCAAGACCGCGAAAAAAAAACCGGAGACATAGGAAGCGGCCTCCTCCCCTCCGCCATATAACCATAAGTAGAGTGAAAAAAGCGGGAGATGGACAAAGTTGACCGGTTTCAGGGCAAAGGCGGTGCCAAGCAACATCCCTGAAAAAATAATCCATCCAAGGCCAAGCCCTCTGTCCATGCCGTGAAGAAAACAAAGGACCGACAAAGTAACGGGCAGGAGATAATATTTCTCGGCATGAGTGGAGCAGCTTCCAAGGCTTGGAGCGGCGGAGAATACGGAATAAAGAACAGCGGCAAGGACTCCCGGCCCCTTCCCGAAGAGGCGCGAAGCCAGAAAAAAAACGGATATCGCGGTCAGCGCATTGTATAGCGAAAAAAGGAGGCGACTGCACTTGATGTTTCCCCGGCATATTTTATACATTCCGGTTTTTAAAAATATCACCCATGGGAAAAACACACCCCAAAAGTCTTTAACAAGTCTTAAGCCCCTTTTTCTGAAATGGCCCACATAAGCGTAAAACCCGAAATCCTCATCCATTGGAAAGGCCAGGAACGGGACCCGCGCCAGTATCGCGACAAGTGAAATAAGGGAAAGGACAAAGAGGTCAGAGGAAAGATATGCCATAGGTTAAATAACGGAAAGAAAGTAGAGGGACTTTATATTATTACGTTCAGAAATTTGCGTTTTCCGCGCAAATTTTTCAGCCGCTTCTTGCGAGCGCACATGGCTGCAACCAAAATAAATTTCTCTTAAAGCATTCAACGTTGATTTTATTACAAGCGGAAAACTTAAATTTCTGAACGTAATAATATCGCCGAACGTTTGAATACGTCGAAATTTATTTTAGTTACGTCCATGCCGCGCTATGTGGTTGGATTCGTTTAATTGGTTAAATTCGTTGGAGCCAATTAAACCAATGGAACCAATTAAACGAATTTATCCTGAATTGATGAAATTAGAAGATATGCGGGAGATTTACTTTACAAAAAATGCCTTCAAAATGAGCGACAAAACCCCTGCAAGCATGAAGCCGGTCATCCATTTGAGGACCAGTATCTCCTTTTCAAGGCGGCCGATGTCGCCCTTTACCGAGGCAATATCGCCTTTTGTGGCTAGGCTGGAGTCCAATATTTCCGCCAGCATGTCCTTTTGGGCCTCGGCCTGGACTTCCGCCTGTTCCTGCGTAAAACCGGCGCTTTTCAATTTTCTGGCGTATGCCAGGGTGTCAAAGGTTACAGTGGACATTTTATTCAAACGGTTAAAGATTATCGTTAATAGTCATTATATCTTTGGTGGAAAAATGTTGTCAATGAAATATTTTCGTAACACTTTAGCCTTTTGAAAAAGTCTGTTTTAGAAAAGGAGGAACCACGAATGGACACTAATGAACACTAATTATTTTTAGTAGTTTTATAAAATTCGTGTCAATTCGTGGTTCAGGTTGCCTTTTTTTCAAACAGCTAAAATGTTACAAATTTTCGTTGTTTAATTGATTCAAATGGTTCAGTTGGTTCAATTTGTTGATTGGTTAAAACCAATGGAACCAATAGAACGAATTAAACCAGCTAAACGAGTCAAACCAACTAAACCAATTAAAATGCCCAAGGAAATAACTTTATACATCCCCTGCTGCAACGCGGAAAAGACCCTTGAGAGGTCGATCCGCTCAGTTTTGTCCCAAACTTACCCGATAGCGGAATTCTTCGTGGTGGATGACGGATCAACCGATAGTTCCCCCTCCCTCGCCGCAAGGCACGGAGTGAAGCTGATCCGCCACGAAAAAAACCTCGGCTTGGCCCAAGCCAGGAACACGGCGCTCCGGCGCTGCAAGACCCCCTTCATCGCGGCCATTGACTCCGACGTGGAAATAGACCCGTCATGGCTGGAGAAGATCATGAAAAATTTTTCCAATGCCTCCATCGCGGGGGCGGGCGGAAGGCTGATGGAAAAATTCACGCTTACAGCGGTTGACCGCTGGCGCCAGGTCCATCTCCCCCAGGACAAGGGGAAAAAGAAAATTTCCAACATGCCCTATCTGGCCGGCGCCGCCTCCGTGTACAGGGTTTCGGCCCTGAGGGACGCGGGAGGATTCGACAAGCGCTACCGCACTAATTTCGAGGACTACGACATGGGGGTCCGGCTGAACAAGTCAGGACTCCGATTGGTCCATGAGCCGCTCGCAATTGCTCGGCACTTAAGGACTGACGATCTTTTTTCCCTGCTGAGCACCTACAGGAATTGGTCACTACCCTTCCACAACCTGGAAAAAAGGCTTGATAGCATTGCAGGCATCCAGGCCCAGCTTGGCCTGCATCACATCCGGAACAACAGAAAGCTTTTGAATGAGGACGTCCGCCAAAGAAGGTTTCACCTCCTTTATCCGTCCTTCCTCCTTATGTTCACGGAAATTTTAAAGGACATAAGGCATTTCGTTGAATCGAACCCAAGCTATTCTCCCTTGTTCCCTTTCGCGGCGCGGATAGTAAGTGATGAACTCCACCGTACCCGGAACATTGCCCCGCGCCTTTCACAAAGGATTGCGAGAGACTTGGCCGCCCATATCAAGGGCATGCCGGTTTTTCGCGGTAAAAAAGGCGAATGGAATATTCGCGCCGGATTGAAAAAGGAATATCCTTGCATGGACCCGCTGGCCGCGACCTCCATCGGGGCGACTCTTGAGATCCTGCAAGCGGCCCTGAGAACCCGCCTGGATGAGATCAACAGGGATGCCTTTCATCAGATCATGGCGTCCGCCGATGAAATTCTGTTCGAGCAAAAAAATAGTCCTTACAAAAAAACCGGCCTTCCCAGGCCGGAATACCGCGTCCTCTTGGCCAATCCCCCCTGGAGGGACAGGGGCCGTTACGGAGTCCGCGCCGGTTCCCGCTGGCCGCACACGGAACCTTTCTATCCTGAATCCCAGGCAGTGCCGGATTATGTCCCTTTCCCCTTTTTCCTCGCGTACAGCGCCTCTGTCTTAAAAGGCGCGAAAGGAATCAACTCCTGGATCATTGACGCCATAGCCGAGGGAATGGACGAAGAGATTTTCCTAGAACGCGCCAGGGGCTTCGCACCGGGCCTGATAGCCATTGAGACCTCAGCGGCTTCATCCGGGAATGACCTTCGCCTGGCCCGTAAGCTGAAGGAAATATTCGGCCCATCCACGTTGTTAGCTTTTGCCGGACCCCACGTGACCTCCCTGAAAGAGGAATTCCTTCGGGAAAACAAAAAGGCAGTGGACTATCTCCTCCTAGGTGAATACGAATTGAGCCTGAAGGAACTGGCTGCTTGCCTTGCCCGCGGCAGGAAACCGTCCGGCGTGCAAGGAATATTGTATTGGGAGGACGGCAGGATAGCCGGAGACGGAAGGCCCGCGCCATTGGTGGACTTAAACAAGCTTCCCCTGCCGGAGCGCCTCACCCTCCCTATCTATAATTACAGGGACCGCTTCGCGGGGATGCCGGAGTTGAGCGCGCTGGTGATGTCGAGCCGGGGCTGTCCATTTCAGTGCTCCTTCTGCTGCTGGCCCCAAACCTTATACGCTGAAAGGCTTTACCGGCATATCGACCCCGCCAGAGTAGCCCTGGAAATGGAAATGCTCGTCAGGAATTTCGGATTCCGGGCGATTTATTTCGACGACGACACCTTCAACATCGGGGAAAAACGCCTGCTCAGACTATGCGCCGAGATAATAAAACTTGGAATGAAAATTCCCTGGGCAATAATGGCCAGGGCGGACACAACAAGCGCGGAAATATTCAAGGCCATGAAGGAGGCCGGTCTTTGTGCCGTGAAATTCGGAGTTGAGTCAGGCTCACAGGAATTGGTGGACGGCTGCGGCAAGAAGCTTGATTTGAGCAAGGCGCTGGAAACGGTCGGGATATGCAAAAAGCTTGGGATAAAGACCCACCTGACCTTTGCCGTCGGCCTTCCCGGAGAGACGCGGGAAACGATAAGGCAGACCATTGATTTCGCGCTGAAGGCCGATCCGGATTCAGCCCAATTCTCCATCATCACCCCCTATCCAGGCACGAGGATTTTCGACACGTTGAGGGAAAAAGGGATGCTCGTGACGCGGGATTGGACGAAATACGACGGGACATGCGGCGCGGTTTTCAGGACGGAAAATTTTTCGCCGCAAGAGCTGGAAAAGGCCGCGCTGGAGGCAAGGGAACTGTTCCTGCGGGAAAAGGCCGGCAAGGTTTTTGATGACAGGTTTTCGGGCCTTGTAAGCCTGGTCAAGCAGGGAAAGAAAAGAATAGGAATCTTCCCCGCCGGATATTACGCCAGGCTGTTCCTGGAAAAATACGGGCTGCTTTCGAGCAAGGGCGTTTTGCTGTTTGATAATGACGCCGGAAAAATAGGGAAAAAATTTTGCGGCATTGAAGTCCTTTCCCCTGGCAAGATCGAGAGCGTGTCCCCGGATTATCTTTTAATCCTCCATCCCGCCTTCGAGGATGAAATTTATAATCAGGTCCGCCACCTTGAGGCGAAAGGCGTCCAAGCGCTGCGGGTATTTGGAGGAGATGGCGTCAAGCTCATAGATTTGAAATAATGCCTCACGCAAAGCCGCTAAGCCGCCAAGATTTTTTATTTGTGTCTTTAAAAAAGAAGCGAATTTAGGAATTTGCAAATTATGGACTCTACTGGAAACGAAAATTATGAAAGACATGGAGGGTACGAAAAAGCATGCGCCCGATAAAGTGGTTTTTGTGAGCAACAGAAGGATCATCAACCGGGAAGCAATACAAAACAAAATAAAAAAAAAGTACGGATGGACGCTTACCATATACGACCAGGAATTTCTTCGGTTACATTTGGAGGCGCCTAAAAACCACCGCTTCAGAAAAAATTATCTCGGCATTGATTATAACCAAGACGTTTTTACCCCCATTGACGTTGAAACAAAAGAAAGGCCGCTGACCAGCGCCGAATATGGAGGGGGAGCCTATTACCGGGAAGATTCGCTCCATGACGAAATTTTTTCCTTGCTGGAGAAAAATGGCAGGGCCTTGGTCCTGGGGGGGCCGGGAAGCGGAAAAACCACCCTGCTTCGCGCCGTGGGTCTGGAATTTCAGAAAAAAGCGCCACGAAACAGCGCCTTTTACTTCTCCGCAAAGGGGAATAACGCCAATGAATGGCTGAATGCTATACAGCGGTACGATGACGAATACAGCCTTTTCATCATTGATAACTGCCATCGGGTGATAGAAACCGTCAACGATTTTATAGCCAAGCTTCCTGTGGTGGAGAAAGCATGGATCCTTCTTGCCGGAAGGGACATTGATGAGGACACGACCGGGACCGATGAGGAAAGCTTTATTTCTTCACTAAAGTATGTAACGAAGAAACTAACCGTGAACGATGAACAGATAAAAGGGATATTGGCATGTATCGTTAAAAGGAAACGCTTGGAAGGTAAAGAGGTTGGCCATATAGAAAAAATCGCGGAAAAATGCCAGGGAGACCTCCAGATACTGAACTTTTATGCCAATGCCTGGGCGGACGACTCCACCGGGAAAACGCTGGAGGAAATTGATGAAGAGAAAATGCTGGATAATTATTATAGACACCACCTCCAAACGGTGGATAGTAAAAATAGTAGAAAATGCTTGCTGGCCCTGTTACGCTTGGCTGCCCTTTACCAGTTTGAGATACCGGCCCAGGAGAATTGTATTGACAACTCCGGTCTTTTATCGCCTCTTCGTGAAACTGGATTAGTTATCCGTGAAACTAAAAGGATTGGTGACGACAGTAACTACACTTTTCTTTCCTACCATCACTCCACCCCAGCGAGCTACGCCCTTCGTGCGGCGTCGAGTAAGGGGATTGTATCCTCTACCCAGGCATATACCCTGGAGACCATTGAAGAATATTTTGGGGAAAAACCCACTAATTTTTTTGAAGTATTTAAACTTCTCTATCGAAACGGGGGAGAAAAAACACAAAAACTCCTCTTTCAGCGAGGAAGGGTCTTTCCCTTATGCGAAGAAATACTCAATGAATCGCCATCGGACAAACTAAAATATCAATTAGCCGGAATTGCCAATTTTTTGTATGGGGTTTGGCGCTGGGAGGAAAAGGCGGATAAGGGCAAGGCGCTGGAACTTTCCCAATTGGTTCAAAACAAATTTACGCCGGAAGCTATTGCAGCGTTTGCCAATGACGTTCCTTTTTCTACTCTGGTCTATTTTATTGTCTTTTTTGGAAAAATAAATCCTGCCTTTGTCAAAAGTTTGTGGCACAAACTCCCATTTAGTGTGCTGGGAGAGCGTTCACGGGATTCGGGTTTGGCGGTGATAGAAAGGTTTCTCCGGTTAAGCCGCCAAGCTGAGGTGAGCAATGAAAATATCCTGTCTTTTTGCGATGGTCTCGATTTCAAGGAATTTGGATCGTTACGCCAATGGAATATGCTGATACACAACGTGGTCAATTATGAGGTTGATTTTCTTAAAGAATGTATCGTTTCAACCTTTGCAAGCATACCTATAAAAAAATACGAAAAATTCCTCCTTTAAACGGACTTAAAAAATATCAGTATATTCTTCAGCCATTTTAACGCAAAAAAAGATAAGCTAAATTTAAAAATTTTATCAGACATCAACTTTCTGCGGAAGGAGTATATCCAAAAAATCAATGAAAGCGACCTGCAAACTATCGCACACTTTATCTTTAATTTTTATTTCATCAATCGCCCCGACTGTTTCCACTACTTCGCTAAATACCTTGATTCCAATTTTTCCCTTATACTTTTCCGTCTTAAAGATACTGATCCTGCGGCCATTAATTTCTTTTTCTGGAACCTTTTCATGGCCTTGCCGGGTGGGGAGTCTCCTCGATTGCTCCACAACCTGAAAATACAGGCGACAATTCTCGAAAAAATGAACCAAGAGGAAAATCACCAAGTCCGCCTCGGCCTTTTGGGAACAAATTATCTTAGCGAAGCGCCTCTCAGTGAAGAGTTGCGGTCCCTGATACCTGAGAAAAAGGCCCTGGAAATATGTTATGCCGACGCGAAAGAACAAAACATTACTCTTTTTCGCAACGCCGGAGGCTTGGCAGCCTTGAATATGGATATCCCTGCCAACGAGCGACAGATTATTTTTAACGCCTTAAACGAGTTTTTCATGAACACCCAAATACCCCCTAACCTGAGAATAATTCACGAAAAACTCCTGTCCATCTTCGCCTGACCTACCGTCGGGCATTGTTAGTAAAGTTGGTGGAGTGAAACGAGAAATAGCCACAGCGGCATATTACCCAATTGTGGTATAATTAAAAAGAAAAATTTAACTCTACATTTTCCTGGAGATTGTGGTATGCATGACCGGATCACCGTACATCCTGATATATGCAGTGGAAAACCTTGCGTGAAAGGGACCAGAATAATGGTAAAGAATTTGCTCGGAATGGTGGCCGGGGGCTATAGCATTGACAAAATACTGGAAGCCTATCCGGAATTGGCCAGGGAGGACATAGTTGACGCCCTGGATTATGCCTCCCATGTAATTGATGAAGAGAAGGTCATACTCCGTGCATGAGTCGCCAACTATTCTTTTTGACCAAAATATTCCACGCCAAGTCGCCTCATGGCTTCGGTCCTTAAAACCTTCCTGGACGGTCCATCACGTTAACGATCGCACCCGTATCAGAATTCGGACTCCGCGACCCCCTTTTAAATAATTTCCCTATTCGATGTTTGATGTTCAACTTTTTTCTGAATAACTCATGAAAAACAGACTCACTGTATATCTCCTCATCATCCTCGCCGCTGTTGGGACGGCTTATCTCCTGCTGGAGTGGAACACGGAGCGCGAGGCGCGGGTTGTCCTGCAACAGGAAAACGCCAGGAAAGCGGAAGAGGTCCGGCGCCTGAAGGAAGACGTCGCCAAGCTGGAGAAGACCATACTGGAGGAAAAGGCGGTGGGGACGCCGCCTCCGCCGGAAAGGCTGGCGGAGGTCTTCGGGACCGAGGCCTCGCCTCCTGTCCCAGCGGAAAAGCCAGGGCTCCCGGACAGCGTGCAAAAACTAAGGCCTGAGGAAATAGCCGCGCTGACCATGGCAGAGGTGGAAATGCCAGGCCCGCCGCCGCCACATCCCTTGGATTGCGGCGCGCTGGAGCTTCGGATCAGGAATTTCTTTTCTTATCTGGACAACAAAGGGTTTTCGTTTGAAAACGGGAGTAACGCCTATTTTAAACTCATAATGGAAAAGCTTGCACGACGCTTGCCGATAGCAGGGGAAACCTTGAATCCAGAGGACGTGCTGAGCAACGCCTACCACTTCTACCGGACCCTGGGCAAAAACGATATAAGGTCCATAAAGGATATCTTGGACAAGGAAAAAGACACGATGGAGCAGACCATGGACTACCTCTACCAGCACCATGACAGATGCCAGGACAGGGAACAATTTCTTCCTTCCCTGGATGTTCTATATGAGTACGGCCACTTCCTTTTAAGCACGATGGGAGGCAGGTCGTATCTCTTCCGCATGGGAGGAAACTTGCGGGTGGTGCTGCAGTATTACTCCGCGCTGATAGTTCATGAGGCGGACCTCCGGGAGGTGAACCGTTACGGATTGGATATCCGGCCCTACCTATCGAAACTGGAAGGGGAGATAAAGAGCACGAGGGGCCTGTACTTTTCGCTGAAATATGTCGGAATGTTGGGTGAAGTGAAAAGGTCCTACCGTACGGAACCTCAGGGTTGAAAAAAATAGTTAAATTGGTTGAATTAGTTAAAACCAATCAAACCAATTCAACCAATCAAACCAATTCAACCAACCGAACCAATTCAACCAATCAAACTGTTTTCCTCTCCCCCCTCTACTTCGTCCGGTTCAGCTCCAATATCCTCTTGATGGTCAAGGGATTCTGCGCCTCTCCCCGGCAACTGTACCAGCAGGCCGCGCAAGCCGTGGGCTTAAAGAATCCGGACCTGTAATCTGTCCACTTCCCGGCCACGGGAAACTCCGAGCATTGTTTCATGCCGCCGTCCGGCGTTATCTGTATCCATTTCCTTCCAGCAAGGCACCCCTCGACGCCCCCCTTTTCAAAGAATTCAGGGATCTTGCCCAGGTAGAAATCGGATGAGAGAATGTTTCCAAGCCTCTGCTTGGCCTGAAGGAGTTCCTCAATCACCCGCCGCAGTCTTTCGATTCTTTCGCCGCTGATCTTGCCCGACTCGTTAAGGTTCTTTTGCGAGCAATAGGTGGAGAAGGAAACCTTGACGCCCCATTCAGCGGCCTTTTCCGCTATGGGTACGATCTGGTCCAGATTTTCTTCCATGATTATGGTCTGAAGCGAGAGATTGTCGATCCCGTTTCCGGGTAACCTTGGGATGAGATCGCTCAGGTGCTTGAAGAGTCCCTTGATCCCGCGGTATTCGTCGTGCCTCTCGTCAAGAAAGTCCAGGGATATCCCCAACTGGTGGAGTCCGGCGTCCCAAATCTCCCGCGCCTTGGCTTCATCCAGCAGCCTGCCGTTTGTGATGAGGCTAAGATACACGAAGTCCCCTTCCCGGAGCCGCCGGATTACGCTCGCGATGTCCTTCCTCATAAGCGGTTCCCCGCCGGTTATGGAAACGTGCAGGGGGGAAAGTTTCTTCACCAGGGGTAGGTAGTCATCGAGCCGCTCCTCCTTGCCCGTCTTCCAATAATCGCAAAAGGAGCACCGGGCGTTGCATTGCTTTGTGACCTCAAGATTGATGAAGAAGGGCGTGCCGAGGAACCTCCTTTTGAGGACCTTTTTCAGGCCGTTGTAACAGTCCTTGGCTGTAAGTTTGCCGGTAATCATAATTCTTATATTCAACTCTTTTAAAGGAAATGCCGTTATAAAAATAAAAGGTAATAGTTAAACACGGAAAGCCAGGGAGAAAAGCCATGAAAAAAGAGACAAACGGAGTTCCAAGTTTTTGGCAGGCGCAGTCTGAAAAGAAGGAAGGGCCTTTTTCCAAGTATTTGATAAAAAAACTCGAAAAAAGTGTTGTTTATGTCCTGCCTGTCTTCACCAATAAGGTCCCGGAATTCTTTGACTCAAGGGGGAATTTCAATCCCTCTGTGCTGCAAACCTATAAAACTTTCTTTTTTTAGCAAAGTTTTGAAATTTCAAATTTCAATTGTCAAATAACAAATAAATATCAATAACCGAAATTACAAATGACAAACAAGGAAATGGAATTGTTTTGGACATTCGGTAATTGTAATTTGTAATTTATTTGTAATTTGGGATTTTGTTTTCCTTTTTGGTCGCGGCAAAGCCGCGCCATGGTGGATGATTATATAAACCTTCTTACCCTGGAAATCAGTTCTTCAGCGTCGATGGGTTTTGGGACGAAATCATCCGCCTTCAGTTGATACGCCTTTTCCCAGGTTTTTTGCTTGGCGTCCGAGGTAAGGACTATCACCGGTATATCTTCAGTGGCCGGATTGCTCCTGACTTTTACCAGAAGTTCAAAGCCATCCATGGCCGGCATATGAAGGTCCGTGATGATAAGGTGTGGGCGTATCCCGGTAAGCTTGGCCCAGGCGTCTTTTCCGTCCTGGGCCTCCATGATCTCGGCGTCAACCGGTTTCAGCATTTTACGGACCAGCTTGCGGACGTTCGGATCGTCTTCCACAATTAGAATTAACGGGTTGACCACAGGGAGTTTAGCGTAAAAAACCGACCCTTCCCCAAGGGTGGATTCGAATTCAAGTGCGCCTCCGTGGGCCGCCATTATGTCCCGGCTGAGCAGCAGGCCCAGTCCGGTCCCCATCTCCCCCCAGGTGCCTGGAGTGGCCGTTTTTTCCTCATCACGGAACAATTTTTCCTGCATGGCCCCATCTATCCCGGTCCCCGTGTCCCTGACCGCAATGGTGGTTGGCTGGTCCTTTGGGACGAACAACGTTATACTGTCCCCTTCCTTGCAGTACTTGACCGCGTTCGACACAAGGTTCTGAATGACCTCCATGAAAAGCTTTGGGTCCGCGTATAACCTGGTCCCTCCCGGCACCTCGCATTCTATTTGGGCGCCCTTTTTTTCCGCGACGTCCTTGAGTTTCGCTATGGAATACAGGGCGGTGGTAAGACCGTCTATGAAATAAGGCTTGGGCCTGGTTATGCCTGACCTCAATCCGCCCATTTTCACCAGCTCTGAAATCATTTCTGAGAGCCGTTCCCCCTCCCAAAGATTTTGGAGAATGACTTCCTTGTGGCGCTGTTGAAGCGGCTGCGCGGCGTCATCCAAGAGCCCCCTCATGGAATCCAGTATCTTTGTAAATGGGGCCCGGATATCATGGGCTATGACGGAGAGAAATTTATCCTTTTGCCTGCATGCGTTTCTGGCCTCTTCCTCCGCATGCTTGCGCTCGATGATTTCCTTTTCCAATAAATGCCTTTGGCTGTGAAGCTTGAGGAGCACTTTGACCTTGCCGACAAGGACTTCCGGGTCCATGGGTTTTATAATGTAATCCACGGCGCCCAATTCATAACCATGGAAGACCTGTTTCTGATTTTTCTGCACCGCTGTTATGAAAATGATGGGTATATGTTTTGTCTTTTCATTGGACCTCAACGATCCGGCGACGCTGAATCCGTCCACTCCCGGCATGTGGACGTCCATGAGAATGAGGGCGAAATTATCGTGAGCGGCCCGTTCCAATGCCTCGCCACCGGAGGCGGCCTTGACGATATTCACTTTGAGGCTGGAAAGGATTGATTCCAGGAGCCTCAACGCTTCAGCATCATCATCCACTATAAGGATATTTTGTTTTTCCGCTGGGCTTATTTTTCCCATTGATTTTCACCACGAAGTCCACGAAGAAATCGTGAAGCCGGTATATTTTTAAGTATATTCCGTTTACCATCCAATAGCGCGACATGGCCGCAACCAAAATAAATTTTCCGTGCATCAAGACGTTTGATTATATTATTACGTTCAGAAATTTGCCTTTTCCGCTTGAAATAAAATCGGCGTTGAGCGTTTAAAAGAAAATTTTTTTGTTGCGGCCATGCCGCGCTATGCTACTGGCTCAAAAAATTTGCGCGGACAGCGCAAATTTCTGAACGTACTAATATAATACAGGTTAAAGGAAGGAATATCTTTTTTCAAGTTCGTGCCTGGCGCATTCAAATCATGCGGGCCTTCGTTCGACTGAGGGAGGTATTGGCTGAACATACGGATTTAAAAAAGAAGATTGAAGAACATGATCATCAAATCCAGTTCATATTCAAAACCTTAAAGCAGCTTTTTGAGCCGCCACAAAAACCGAAAAATAAGGATCGGATTTTAGCGGGGAGCTGGGGGACCGACTCCCTCTTTCTTTGCAAGAAGTGGACGGCCAGGGTACGAATTGGAAAGGGTATGCATGCAGATGGAATAGTATCTATATCCACCCCTTCCCCCCGATATTTAGCTCGTCTTTGGAATTACCCTAATATGTTTATTGATGAAATCCGACCAAAGAATAAAAAGTCGTTAAGGCACTATTTATATATTTGCATCTTATTCGCGAATCTTTACTTTCAAAAACCAACTATGCTAAATTGAATTCCAAAATGATTATTTAGGAGAAGAATTTATATGTCGGGCCATTCAAAATGGGCTTCCATAAAACATAAAAAGGCGTCCGTGGACGCTAAACGGGGGAAAATTTTCACCAAGATCATAAAGGAAATAACAGTGGCCGCCCGCGTTGGAGGCGGGGACATAAACGGCAACCCCAGGCTCAGGTCAGCGGTCCTAAGCGCCAAGGCGGTGAACATGCCCCAGGACAATATCCAGCGGGCCATAAAAAAGGGGACCGGCGAATTGCCGGGGACCACTTATGAAGAGGTGACTTACGAGGGATTCGGGGTCGGGGGCGTCGCCATTATAGTTGACGTCATGACGGACAACAAAAACAGGACCATAGCAGAGATAAGGTCAATCTTCGGGAAAAACGGTGGAAACATAGGGGAAACGGGCTGCGTGGGCTGGATGTTCAGCAAAAAGGGAATCATCGTGGTGGACAAGAAAGAATGCGATGAGGACCAGTTGATGGCCATAGCGCTGGACGCCGGGGCCGATGACCTGAAGACCGAGGAGGATAACTTTGAAATTCTGACCTACCTGGAGAGCTTCGAGGCCGTCAAGGAGGCGCTTGAAAAAAACAAAATTCCCACTTTGTCGGCTGAGGTGACCATGCATCCGCAAAACACGGTAAAGGTGGAAGGAAAGCAGGCGCAGCAGATTTTGAAGCTGATGGAGGCATTGGACGACCACGATGACGTGCAAAACTGCTACTCCAACTTCGATATCCCTGACGAAGAAATACAACATTGATTGCCGGTTATCAGATGCAATTCTTAGAAGCTGTTTTGAAAAAGATATTATGGTCTGCAGGCTTGGTCTTCAGGATAAACATTTTTTCAAAACAGCTTCTTAAATTTTAAATCTTGCCTCCCCTATTCATGCGCATCATGGGAATTGATCCCGGCAGCCGTGTCACGGGTTTCGGAGTAATAGAAGACCGGCCCACGCTCCGGTTAATCGCCTTTGGGGCCATTAAACCCCCGGCCGATTTGCCGCTCCCGGACCGGCTTAAATACATCTACCAAGGATTGCTCGAAGAGATCCAACGGCACGGACCGGACGAGGCGGCCATGGAAAACATATTTTTCGCCAAGAACCCGAAATCCGCGTTGGTACTCGGACAGGCCCGCGGCGCCGCAGTCCTTTCCGTGATGAACTCAAACCTCAGCCTCGCGGAATATTCAGCGACCGAAATAAAACAATCAATCGTCGGCTTCGGCAGGGCCGAAAAGACACAGGTCAGCTCCATGGTGAGCGTTCTGCTGAGGACCAAGGAGATACTGAAGCCCTTGGACGCGTCCGACGCCTTGGCCGTGGCCATTTGCCACGCCAATTCATCAGGCCCACTCAAAAAATTTCTAAGACGATGATAGCCCTTATAACAGGCGCATTGGCGAAAAAATCACCGGAGTTTCTCATACTCGACGTCCACGGCGTCGGGTACAAGGTCTACACTCCCCTCTCAACCTATTGCGCCCTGCCGGAATTGGGAAAGGTTGTCACCCTTCATATTCACACCCATGTACGGGAGGACGCCTTCAAGCTATACGGCTTTCTCACGTCTCGTGAGCAATTCCTGTTTGAGAAGCTGATTTCCGTGTCAAAGATCGGCCCCAAGCTTGCCCTCAATATCCTCTCCGGGATGCCGGCCCAGGACCTGGAAGCGGCGGTGATGCAGTCAGATACCCAAAGGCTGGCGTCCATTCCAGGCGTCGGGAAAAAAACTTCCGAGCGGTTAGTGGTCGAACTAAGGGACAAGATTAAAACATCCTTCCCGTCCATAGGGGCCATGCCGGGCGGCCATTCCAAAGGCGGTAATACTCTAATGGGCGATGCCCTGTCCGCCCTGACCAATCTGGGGTTCCCAAGGGACAAGGCCGAAAGGGCGGTAGCCGGGGCATGGCAACAAAAAAACGAGGACGAGTGGAGCGTTGAGCAGTTGATCAAGGAATGCCTTAAAATACTGGTGTGATGATATTATTAAGTTCAGAATTTTGCGTTTTCCGCGCGAGTTTTTCAACCGAAGCATTCAACGCGGATTTTATTTCAAGCGGAAGACGCAAAATTCTGAACTTAATAATATTACAAACGTTTGGATACATCGAAATTTATTTTGGCTGCGGCCACATCGCGCTATGGAAAACAGAATGCTGGATTCAGAAATGCTCTCCGAGGACGCAGACACCGAACTTAAAATCCGGCCCAAGAGGTTCGACGAATACACCGGGCAGGAAAAGATCAAGGAGAACCTCAAGATATTTATCGGGGCAGCAAGGAAGCGCGGAGAGTCGCTTGACCATTGCCTCTTTTACGGGGCGCCGGGGCTGGGCAAGACAACCCTGGCCTTTATCATAGCCGCGGAGATGGACGCGCAACTGAAGATGACGTCAGGCCCTGTGCTTGAAAAGCAAGGGGACCTTGCAGCTATCCTGACCAGCCTTGAACAAGGGGACGCCCTTTTTATAGATGAAATTCACCGGCTTAACAATTCCGTGGAAGAGGTCCTCTATTCCGCCATGGAAGACTTCAAGCTGGACCTCATGATAGGGCAAGGCCCCAATGCCCGCTCCATCAAGCTTGATCTCCCAAGGTTCACCCTGATAGGGGCTACCACCAGGGCCGGCCTCCTGACCGCTCCGCTTCGCGACAGGTTCGGAGTGGTCCATCGTCTGACTTTCTATTCTCCCTCGGAATTAAAAGAGATACTTATCAGGTCCTCCAGGATTTTAAAAGTGGAATGCCATGAAGACGGCGCGGAGGAGATCGCCTCCAGGTCAAGGGGGACCCCCAGAATTGCCAACCGGCTCCTGCGGCGGGTGAGGGATTACGCGCAGATGGAGTCAGACGGAGTTATCACGAAAGACGTGGCGGACAAGGCCCTGAGGATGATGGAAGTCGACCACAAGGGGCTGGATGAGATGGATTACCGCCTGCTCCTGTCCATTATAGATAAATTTTCAGGCGGGCCGGTGGGGCTGGATACATTGTCAGCCGCGTTGAGCGAGGATAAAGGGACCATTGAAGACGTGGTGGAGCCTTTCCTCATTCAATCCGGTTTCATCCAGAGAACCCCAAGGGGAAGGATCGCCACGTCTCTTGCCTACGAACACTTCAATAGAAAGCTCCCCCGGCCCTACCAGGTCCCCATCGGCGATTTTTGATTTTCCGGTCAGGAAATTCGAAATCCGAAGCACGAAATACGAAACAAGGACCAAAACAATAATATCCAATAGTATAGTAAGGACGCCACGGGCATTCGATATTAGATACTTACTCGCCTATTCTGAGAATTTATCTCGCACATTTCATTTCCCGGCAATGAGCCAAAAATATTTGAAATTTCAAAAAGGCGGCAAAAAGTAAAACGTTTCATGGCAAAAAGAGATAAATTTTCGGAATAGGCGAGTAAGTATC
>JACRGO010000034.1 GCA_016212295.1 Nitrospinota bacterium
TCCAAAGGTGTCTCCAATGTCGCGCAAAAGATGAGGCAACTACACCGTAGCGCCAGGTTGGTCTTCGATTACCTGCGCATGACAAAAAACTCCTGCACCCTTAATGGCGTGTGAGATATGGTAGAACAAATTTACCGTGCTACAAAACACCCTGTTCTTGACAGGGAAACCGCTATACTAATAGAATAAGTAGTTTTAGGCGTTAAAAATCGTCCGGGTGAGAATTGTGTCAAGCGGCAAAGATCCAAAATTAAAGGTGGAAATCTCCCGGATACCGGACGAGGGGCTGGTTTTGGAAAGGGAAGACAGCCCCTCCTTGTACGAACTCAAGGAAGCGGGGCTTATTCCTTCGGAAAATGTCCGACTGCAAGGCATGGTCCAAAAAATCCGGGAAGGCGCCTACCTCGCCGCCAGGGTCTCAACGGCGCTTGAATTGGAATGCGGACGTTGCCTGCGTCCATATCCGTTCCAGGTGCAATCGGACCTCCGGGTATTCTTCGTGCCTGAATCTGAATCCTCGGAAGACCATGAGGTGGAGCTGACGTCCGAGGATCTGGATACCTATTTTCATGACGGGAAGGAAATAGATATCATGGCTCCTGTAAGGGACCAGATTGTGATGGCCGTCCCCATCCAACCTTTATGCAGTCCGGATTGCCCCGGCCTTTGTCCGGTTTGCGGGAAGGACTTACGGAAAAAACAATGCGGTTGCAAGCCGGAAGAAGATATTGATCCACGGCTTTCAGTGTTAAAAAATCTTATAAAACGAAAGGAGTAACGATGCCACAGCCAAAGAAAAAAACATCTCAATCAAGAAAAGGCATGAGGAGGTCGCATGACCACCTGAAGGTCCCCTCGCTTGCCAAGTGCTCAAATTGCGGGGAGCCTGTCGCCCCGCATCGCGTATGCATGAACTGCGGTTTTTATAAAGGCAAGGAAGTCCTTCCTGTAGAGCATGAGGAATAGCCATAGCAGGAGGGCAAGGGTTTGAAGATCGCGGTTGACGCAATGGGAGGGGACAATGCGCCGGAGGTCGTGGTGGATGGGGTCATTCAATACCTCCAGGAAAACCAGGGCCAAATCATTCTATTCGGGCAGCAAGACCTCCTTTTCCCCTTGCTCGAAAAAAAAGGGGCCAAGGACCTTCCGATAGAGGTGCGCCATTCCTCCGAGTCAGTTGACATGAACGAGGCGCCGTCCACTGCCCTGCGCCGTAAAAAGGACTCCTCCATCAGGAAGGCCATAGAGTCGGTCGCCTCCGGAGAAGCAGGCGCGGTGGTGAGCGCCGGGAACACAGGGGCGGTCCTCGCCATTTCCACGGTCATCCTGAAGCCCATGCAGTGCGTGGACAGGCCTGCCATCTCCATTCTCCTTCCAACCGCAAAGGGACACTCCATACTCCTTGATGCGGGCGCGAACGTGGACTGCAAATCGAGCCAGCTCTTTCAGTTCGCCATCATGGGCCACGTGTACGCGAAGTACGTCCTGAAAAAGGAGAATCCGAAAGTCGGCCTCTTGAGCATCGGGGAGGAAGACTCCAAGGGAAATGAGATCAGCAAGGAGGCATTTAAAATGCTTAAAAAAACTGATATCAATTTCATTGGCAACGTGGAGGGGAAAGAGGTGTACCGGGGCAACGCGGACGTGATTGTCTGCGACGGCTTTACCGGGAACATAGCCTTGAAGATAAGCGAAAGCCTGGCGGAAATGATCGGGAATTCCATAAAGGACCTCTTTATGACAAACTGGCGGACCAAGCTGGCCTTCAAGCTGGTGGAACCTTATTTCCGGGCCTTTAAGAAGTCGGTGGATTATAACGAGGTGGGAGGCGCGCCGCTCCTGGGCATCAACGGGACGTGCATCATCTGCCACGGGAGTTCCAAGGCAAAGGCGATAAAAAACGCGATTCAGCTCGCGGAGGAATTCATAAAAAACGAGGTGAACGCCCATATCCGCGAAGGCATTGAAAAAAATCTGGCCCATGCATACGCGGGCGCCAGAAAAGGGCGCTTCTGGCAGCAGCTCAAGGAAACCATTCATTTCGGGTCAGGCGCGGAAAAGACGGAGCCGGAAAGTTGATAAAAATTAAAAGTGACTAAAGTTTGAAGTGAACTAAAGTGACTAAAGTTATAGCGCAACATGTCCGCAACCAAAATAAATTTCTATGTATTCAAACGTTCGATGATATTATTACATCCAGAATTTTACGTTTTCCACGTTAATTAAATCAGCGTTGAATGCTTCAAGAGAAATTTGTTTTGGTTGCGGACATGCGCGCTCCAAGAAGCGCTTTAAAAACTTGCGCGGAAAACGCAAATTTCTGGACGTAATATATATGCTCCGGGCAAAAATCATTGGAACAGGTTCATACCTTCCGAAAAAGGTAATGACCAACCACGACCTGGAAAAGTTGGTGGACACCTCCGATGAATGGATCATGACCCGGACCGGCATCCGGGAGCGGAGGATAGCGGACAAAAAGGAGGCAAGCTCTGATTTGGGGATCAAGGCGGCCAGGGAGGCTTTGGCCAATGCCGGCCTGAAGGCAAGCGACCTGGAATTGATACTCGTCGCCACCGCCACCCCGGACATGATCTTTCCTTCAACAGCGGCCTACGTCCAGCATGGACTTGGCGCCGGGAACGCCGCGGCCATGGATATTTCCGCGGTTTGCACCGGATTCATCTTCGGCCTTTCCATAGCGGAACAATATATCAAAACAGGACGCTACAAGACTATTCTGGTTGTGGGCACGGAAATCATGTCCAGGATACTGGACTGGACTGACAGAAAAACCTGCGTCCTTTTCGGGGACGGCGCCGGCGCGGCCATCATCCAGGGTTCGGAAGACGAAAGCGGGATACTTTCCACGCATATTTACACGGACGGGTCATACGCGGATTTTTTGCTGGCCCCTGGTTCCGGGACAAGGCATGGATATGGAAGCGCCGCGCAGGGGGACAAGTCAAATTGCATTCACATGAAGGGGAACGAAACCTTTAAGGTGGCGGTTAATTTCATGAGCAAGGTCGCGAGGGAGGCGCTTGAAAGCAACGGCTTGGCCTCGGAGGACATCGACCTCTTCATCCCCCACCAGGCAAACCAGAGGATCATTGAAGCCATTGCCAAAAAACTTGGCGTTCCCTCAGAAAAGGTTTTCATGAATTTGCATAAATACGGAAACACCTCAGCCGCTTCCGTTCCCATAGCCCTTGATGAGGCCCTTCGTGAAAACCGCATCAAGCGGGGCGACCTGGTGTTGATCGTGGCCTTTGGCGGCGGACTTACCTGGGGGGCTTCCCTGATAAGGTGGTGAATTTTTTTCAGCTTTCAGTATTCAGCAAAGGCATGGCAAAACTAAAAAAACAAATCCCTGGCCGCTGATTGCTGTGCGCTGAAAGCTTTTTGTGGTTTTTCGCGTCAAATTCCACTATAATTTTTTTGATTTATAAACGGAGAGAAGGAAGAAAGATGAATGCCTTTAATGCATGTACAAAAAATATCGGCATTGCCCTTCTTCTTTTCCTGCTGAACCTGGTTTCTTTTATTCCGGCTTGGGCGGAAAATTTCCCGGAGCCAAATCCTCCTCTGGAAGGCCCACGGCATCTTGAGAAAAAGAAACCTTTGCTGGAAAGGAGGGCCTTGGGGGCCCCCACAACTGAGTGGACCTACCATAAAAACCAAAAGGGAACGCATCCAAGCAATCACGAACAGGCCCTTGTATGGCTTATGAACAACGCCAGGAAGGACCCGAAAGCGGAGGGAATTTTTTTAGCCGCCACCACGGATACCGACGTGGCAAATGCGCGCCAGTATTTTAATGTCAACGCCACGATGCTCAAAAGCGAATTCGCTAAACTTCAGAAAAGGCCGCCAGCGGCCTTTGACATACGCCTTTACAATGCCGCGTACGAACATAACAAAATTATCATTAAAAAGGACCAACAAAATCATCATGACCCCACTTGGTCACTTTATGATAAAGCAGGATTTGCCAGAAGGACCGCTGGACAGAATGTATACGCTTATGGAAAAAGCGCCATTTACCTCCATGCGGGTTGGAACATCGACTGGGGGCCAGACGCCTATGGAAAAACCAAGGGTGGAATGCAGGGGAGCGACAGCTCCGGGCGGGGCCACCGCTCCAACCTGATGGACCAAACCAAATATTCGGCCAGCTATCCCTTCGCCAACGTTGGAATTTCAGTGGAATCCGAAAGCAACTCCGCAACCCAGGTAGGCCCCTTGGTGTCCACGGCCGATTTCGCCAATGCCGATACAAGCAAAGCCAATCACTACAATGCCTTTATCGTGGGCACGGTTTGGCGGGACACTAATAAAAACGGCGTTTACGATTCCGGCGAAGGCTTGGGGGACGTCAAGGTTATGCCAAACCAGGGGACCTTTTGGGCAAAGACCGCGAAAAGCGGCGGATACGCCATTCCCGTGACTTCACCAGGCGATTACAACATCACATTTTCCGGCGGACAGCTCACGGCAAAAAAAACAAAAAAAACAACCGTGGTTAGTGAAAGCGTGTTGCTCGACTTAACATTGTGATTTTAAAAAGAAAATAAATGGCAACAAATTACGCCTTTCTCTTTCCCGGACAAGGGTCTCAGTATCCCGGCATGGGAAAGGAGCTGTGTGATAATTTTTCCGAGGCAAGGGAAGTCTTTGAGCAGGCCAACGAGGCCCTGGGATACGATCTCGCGTCCCTTTGCTTCCAAGGCCCGGAAGAGGAACTCAAGCAAACGGAAAAGACCCAGCCGGCCATCCTTACGGCCAGTATAGCGGCGGCGCGGGTATTGGAAAAGGAGGGCCTGAAACCGGCCATTACCGCCGGCCACAGTCTTGGGGAATATTCGGCGTTGGCCGCCGCTGGGTCCATCTCCTTCATGGACGCGGCCAGGGTAACGGCCAAACGTGGGAGGTTCATGCAGGACGCCGTCCCGGACGGCGTTGGGGCAATGGCCGCCATCCTTGGACTGGAAAGCCGGAAAGTGGAAGAAATATGTTCGAGGGTTTCCAGGACCGGCAAGGTAAGCGCGGCCAATTATAACAGCCCTATCCAGGTGGTCATTGCCGGTGAAAAAAGCGCGGTGGAAGAGGCCATGGAGGAAGCCGGGAAGGAAGGGGCAAAGAAGATGGTCCTTCTGCCAATGAGCGTTCCTTCCCATTGCGATTTAATGGTCCCGGCGCGGGAAAGGTTGTCCCTGGAACTGGATAAAATATCCTTCGCGGACCCAAGTTTCCCGCTCATAGCCAATGTAAACGCCCTCGAAACCAGGAGCGGATTGGACGCAAGGAAAAACCTGAAAGGGCAGTTGACCAGCCCGGTCCGCTGGGTTGAGTCCATGGAAAGGATCGCTGGAGCAGTGAAAACCGTGATTGAGGTCGGACCCGGCAAGGTGCTCATCGGCCTCATGAAAAGGATCAATAAGGACATTCAATGCCTGAACGTTGAAGACATGCAAAGCCTTGAAAAGACCATGAATGCCATGAAAGAACATTGACGGTTTATGATTGACAATTGACGATTGAACCTTAAACATTAAATCTTAAATCTTAAATCTTAAATTTTAAATCCCTTATGCTGGCAAACAGAGAAATAAAAACGAGACTGGAAAAGGCTTTCCCTATAAAACAGGCGGTGGCGCTGGCCGATGTTTTTATAGAATTCAAGGGAGACCTTGTCAAGTCTGGAGATTTCAACGAGCTTAAAAATGTAGTAAAAGAACTTGCCGAGGCTCAGAAGCGGACAGAAGTAAAAATGGGAGAACTTGCCGGCGCTCAGAAGAGGACAGAAGTAAAAATGGAAGAACTTGCCGAGGCGCAGAAACGGACGGATTATGAACTTGTCCTCTTTCGCCGCACTTTTACCTCTCAGATTGGAGGGCTTGGGGCGCGATGGGGTATGATGACGGAATCGTCGTTTCGCAACGCCATGGAGGGAATACTGTCAGAAGTTGGGTTCAAGGCCGAGAGGTTCATAGCTAAAGACAAAAAGGGGACAGTTTTCGGGTATCCGGCGGAAGTGGAGCTTGATGTTGTCGTTAAAAACGGCAAGACCCTGGTCATTGAGATTAAATCCTCGGTTAGCCGGGCGGACGCGGCCTCCTTTGACAAGAAGGTAAGCTTTTACGAGAAGGAGACACGGCGGAAGGCTAGCAGGAAGATAATTATATCTCCTTATACCGAGCCCGCGGCCCATGACGCCGCCAAAAGACTGGGGATCGAGGTTTTTACTGATATAAATGACCCGGCTTTGTAACACAAACCCACAGCGCGACGTGGCCGCAACCAAAATAAATTTTCGATGCATTCAAACGTTTCATGAAGCCCCAAATTTCAATTGTCAGATAACAAATAAATCTCAATAACCAAAATTACAAAGAAACAAAGAAATGAAATTGTTTTGGACATTCGGTAATTGTAATTTATAATTTATTTGTCATTTGGGATTTCGTTTTCATTTTGGTTGAAGCGAAACCGCGCCAGGAAGCTTTGTGTCCTGGTGGCTTCGTGGCATATTTTTAATTAGAATCTTAACTGAAAGAAAGGTTTACCGAAAATGAGTCTCGAAGGAAAAACCGCGTTAGTCACAGGGGCAGGCAGGGGAATCGGCAAGGCGATAGCCCTTGCCTTGGCCAAGGACGGGGCGAACGTGGCCGTGTCCGATATAGACCAGGGTTCCGCCAACCAAACCGCTGAAGAAATCAAATCCCTTGGAAGAGGCTCCATTGGATTGAAAGCGGACGTGTCCAGGTCCGAAGAGGTGGAGGGGATGTTTCAGGCAATTGTGGACAAATTCGGCGGGGTTGATATACTGGTGAATAACGCCGGGATCACCAGGGACGGGTTACTGGTAAGAATGAAGGACGAGGATTGGAGCCTGGTCATGAAGATCAATCTGGACGGGGCCTTCTATTGCTCCAGGGCGGCCGGCAAGATCATGATGAAGCAAAGAAGAGGGGCCATAATCAACATCGCCTCAATCGTGGGGGTCATGGGAAACGCGGGCCAGGTGAATTATTCCGCGTCCAAGGCGGGCCTGATCGGCCTGACGAAATCCAGCGCACGGGAGCTTGCCTCAAGAGGGGTCACGGTAAACGCCATCGCCCCGGGTTTCATCGATACGGCAATGACACAGGCCCTGAACGATAAGGTAAAGGAAAAACTGATGGAGCAGATCCCGCTGGGCCGCTTGGGCTCCTCGGAGGACATCGCGAACGCGGTCCTCTTCCTTGCGTCTCCGGAAGCGGCCTATATAACCGGCCAGGTGCTCCATGTGAACGGGGGCATGCTGATGGCGTAGGATGAGTTGTGATGGTTCAGGGTTCAGGGTTCAGGGTTGAAGGTTGAAGGTTGAAAGGGCATAATCACGGCAATATTGCATGTTTTTTTTTAGGGCATTCCACCTCGGATATAGCGCCGCTAAATAAAAATCCGCGTGGGTACGGGCTTTCTGAAACCCAGAACCCAGAACCAGTTAACGTTTACAAAAATTTTTTAACTATTAAATTAACATAAAAATCTTTTAAAGGAGGAAAAGGATGGATACAGCGGAAAAAGTAAAGAATATCATCATGGAGCAGCTTGGAGTCGAAGAAGGCCAAGTGACCTCCGAGGCTTCCTTTATTGACGATCTAGGCGCGGATTCCCTGGACACAGTGGAACTCGTCATGGCCTTTGAAGAGGCATTTGACATTGAGATACCGGATGAGGAAGCGGAAAAAATCATTACGGTAAAAGACGCAGTGGACTATATTGAGAAGCATGTATAAGTGAAAGACCAAGTAAATCAAAGAAGAGTAGTGGTGACCGGGCTCGGCCTGGTGACCCCCCTGGGAATAGGGGTGAAGGAAACGTGGGAAGGAATTTGCGCTGGACGGTCCGGCATCGGACGCATCACCAAATTCGACCCGACGGATTACTCCTGCCAAATCGCCGGGGAGGTTAAGGGATTCGACCCGACCAATTACATGGACGCCAAGGAGGCCAGGAAGATGGACCCCTTCATCCATTACGCCATGGTCGCGGGCTCCTTTGCCGTGGAGGATTCCGGCCTCAAAATAACTCCTGAGAACGACACCAGGGTAGGCGTAAGCATCGGCGTGGGCATGGGCGGCCTTCCGGTTATTGAAAAATACCACGAGGTCGTCCTGGAACGTGGCCCCAGAAAAATCACGCCATTCTTCATCCCAATGCTTATCGCAAACATGGCGGCCGGCCATCTGTCGATGAAGTTCGGCGCCAAGGGGCCGAACTGTTGCAGCGCCACAGCCTGCGCCACCGGCACCCACGCCATGGGCGATTCCTTTGAAATCATCCGCCGCGGCGACGCGGACGTCATGATCGCGGGCGGCGCTGAATCCGTTATCACGAAACTGGGGATCGGCGGGTTTTGCGCCATGAAGGCCCTGGCCGCGAAATACAACGGCCAGCCGGAAAAGGGAAGCCGCCCCTTTGACAGGGACCGCGACGGGTTTGTTATGGGTGAAGGCTCAGGCGTGATGGTGCTTGAGGAGTTGGAATCGGCCAAACGCAGAGGGGCCAGGATTTACGCGGAAATTGTGGGATACGGAATGAACGCCGACGCCTATCACATGACCTTGCCCCCGCCGGAGGGAGAAGGCGCCGCCCGGTGCATGAACCTGGCCCTGAAAAAAGGAAATATCAGGCCGGAAGAGATTGATTACATAAACGCCCATGGCACTGGAACAGCCGCGGACGTCCTGGAAACAAAGGCCATAAAGTCCGTCTTCGGCGGCCACGCATACAAGCTGGCGGTCAGCTCCACCAAGTCAATGACCGGACATCTCCTCGGGGCAGCCGGTGGAATAGAGGGCGTTTTTTCCGTTCTTGCCATTGAAAGGGGAGTCCTTCCCCCGACCATTAATTTAGAGAACCCCGACCAGGAATGTGACCTGGATTATGTCCCTAACCAATCCAGAAAAAAAGAAATAAATTTCGCACTTTCCAATTCCTTTGGATTCGGCGGGACCAACGCCTGCGTTATTTTCAAGAAATTTAATTCCTGAATTTATCCAGTTCCCTCGTTGTTTCCTGGGCAATGATTTCCATCAAATCGCTTGAGATTTTTGGGACAACTGAAGGGACGCATGGCATTCCGGCTGAGGAATGCTGGAGGGAGACGAACTTTCCCGACGGACACGCCTTGCACGATTCGCAGCGGGCGAGGATTTTCTTGGGCGGAAGGCCAAGCCCCTCGCCCACTTTCCGCAATTTTTCTATCTGGCCCTGAGACAAGGGATGCAGGTCCCCCAACTGCCTTGCCGCGTGGGTGATTTGCGCCACGTGCTCGATCCGCTCCAACAGATTATATGCGTCAAACACGGTGGCGCCAACTGTCAGGGACCCATGCCGTTCCAGCATGATGGCGTCGAAATCCTTGATGTATTCCTGAATGGACTGCGGCACCTCGTCCGTTGTGGGGGTGGAATATGACGCGGTTGGAATGGATCCCAGTGTGAAGACCACCTCCGGCAGCATGCACTTGGCCAGGGAGACTCCAGCCAACGTGAAGGCCACGCAATAGGTGGGATGAGCATGGACCACCGCCATGACGTCCGGCCTCATCCTGTAGCACTCCAGGTGCATCCTGATTTCAGACGAAGGACCGTATTGGCCGGATATCCGCGCACCCTCCATATCGATCACCACCAGGTCGCGCTCGTTAATGAAACCCTTATGGAGTTTGGTGGGAGTGGTGAGGACGCGGTTTCTGGGCAGGCGGAGGCTCACGTTGCCGTCGCTGGCCGCGATCCATCCCTTGTTGTACATCCTGCGGCAGACCTCCACTATGTCTTTTCTATGCTCTTCTTCGTTTTTTATCATGACTGAAATCAGTGACAAGTGACGAGTAACAAGTGACAAGTGACAAGTGGCGAGTAACGAGTAAAAAACGGAAAATGCCCCACTTGATCCATGCCTCTTGACACTATCCCGAACAATTTATCTGATCCACTATAGCTGTAATGACCGAATGGACCGGCGCGGAGTCGTCTCCAAAAAGCTGCCTGGCCGCGTTCCCTTCCGGGGCAACCAGCACCGTGTCCCCTTCCCCTGCCTGCACAAAATCAACAGCCAGGAAGGAGCTTCCCGTTGGTTTCTGCTCCTGGTCCAGGGGCTGGACCACAAGGACCTTGTGCCCCTCGTAAGCCGGGTGCTTCAAGGTCGCGACGACATTTCCCAATACCTTGCAGATCAACATTTTTTTCTTAGTGACCAGTGACGAGTAACGAGTGATCAGTGGCGAGTAACGAGTGACGAGTCTTAGAAGCATAGGTTTTTTACTTGTCACTCGTCACTTGTCACTCGTCACTATTTATTTGTCACTCGTCACTGCTCCTTGCGTCTATATTGTCAACAATCCCGACGATACCGGCGTCTATGGGACTGAAGGTGTCCGGCAGAGTCAGGGCCGCCTCGCGTCCGACCACATAAGAGACGGTCTCGCCGATTCCGGCCTGTTGGGCGTCCACCATCACAAGAGGCTCTCCCTTGGGTTTTCGCTCGTGGTCCACCGGCTGCACCAGCAGGAGCTTGATTCCCTCCAGGCTTGGATGCTTCACCGTGGCCACCACCCGTCCTATTACTTTTCCTATGTGCATGAAAAAACTCCAGCCACAAACTTTATTCAGTTTTCCCTTAATATATCAATAACTACGTTGACAATTGAATTTATTGCGCCACTTTTTAGTTTGCCTATTTCAGAAATAATCAGTTTATTGTGAATGGTATTAATACTACCGAGCCTTTTGAAAATGTTGCCATGCCTCATCCTCCTCTGGACGGTTCCAATCTTCCGCGAGGGCTGTTTCGCTTAACAAGGCTTCCTCATTTACATGAATTAAAGGTTCCTCATCAAGAATCGTGACTAATGCACGGCAGGATGAAGACAGTTTAATCGGTTCAGACAACTTAATATTGCCTTTTAGATCAATTGTTGCTTCAAGTATGCGGACCATATTAGGCCTCCTTTTTTTCAAATAAATATGCTTTTATTTAATGAAATCAAATATACACATTTCTTGATAGAGTAGCAATTGCTATCACAATTAGAGCAATTTAAAATTCAAATCCGCATGGGGGGCGGGGATGATCTCCTTTGCAACCAGGGTCCCCCCTTCCATTAAATTCCTGATCCCTGCCTCTATCGCGGCTTCCACCTCGGAGATGTCGCCGGTCAGGGTGTAAAACGATTTTCCGCCAAGGCCGTTGGCAAGGCGCAGCTCGATGAGGTCCACCTTCGCCGCCTTCACCGCCGTGTCGGCTGAAACAATGGCCGAGGCCACTGAGAAGGTCTCCACTATCCCCAATGCCGCAAGTCCCGCCACCTCGGTGCATGCCTCCATTGCCGGGATGACCTGCCCATGTACCTGGGGCAGAAAAAGTTCGTCCACCACAAGTTCTGCCCCTATGCTTATCCCCTCCCTGACGGCTTCCTCGACCGAGGCAACGTCGCCGCGCACAAGGACCATGTACTTTCCGGGGCACACGGTCCTTGCTTCCATGAGCTTCACCGGGGCCTTTTTCATCATGGCGTCGCAAACCCGTATTCCCCTGGCAACGCTTCTTAGTTCTATTAATCCTATAGCTTCCATTAATTATCCACGTTATCAGTTCACGGTTTACGGTTCACGGTTTTTTCAATGAATCATGCAAGGCTTGCAACATTTTTGATATGGATTTCAACTCATTAATCAAACCTTTTGCGTCACTGTCGGAAAATACGTTAATTTCCCTTGAAATATAAACTTGTGTCCGCAGTTCCGCCGCCGAGCCTTTTGCAATGTTTATAAACCTTTGAAAATCTGGAACACTGTTTCTTTCGCACCCTTCCGCGATATTCGATGGAATAGATACGGATGAGCGCAACATTTGATCTTTCAGCCCATAATCACGGCAATCTTTTAATAATTTATAGAGGGTTACTGTCAGTCTGCAAGATTTTTTCCAAACTTCTAAATTCTCAAAGGAAGCGCTCATAACCTTTTTCTATTTTCTGCTTCACCAACCGTGAACTGTGAACCGTGAACCGTAAACAATTTTCTTATTTTATGTCTACCTGCTTTCAATTCCCACATACCTCCCGTTCACCTCCGCCACTGTCCCGTCCATGGAGGCGTGGACTCTGGCGCCCATTTTTCCCTCCGGTATCTCGCCCACCAATTGGCCTTGCTTCACCTTGTCCCCTGTCTTCACCACAGGGACGGCGGCCGCGCCGATATGCTGCCTCAAGGGAATTTTTACATTGGTGAAGGGAAAATCCCTTTCTTCCCATTCGGGGTGGACGTCGTATTCCTTTAGACCCAGCCTTTGAATCAACCGGTCCTTGGGGATTTTCCTGTAGTCGCGGTATTGGTCCTGGGCCAGGCCGCTTCGTGAATGCGGGTTCTTTATCCCTGCCCCGGCTAGGCGTCCCTTGAATTCCCTGAAAACAACGCGGGGAGAAAGGGCCATGGGACAGGCATAGAGGTCGCATACCCCGCATTCACAACAGAGAAAGGCGCGGGTTATTGTGTCGGTGTCAAGGTCCCGATCATAGTCTATTACCCGCATAATCTTGTGCGGCTCAAGACTATGCCCCTGGAGCCAGCGGGGACAAAAATCAGTGCAGTAGCGGCACTGCTCGCAAATTGATTTGGACATGCGCGCCTCTGTGGCCACTGTCCTGCTTCTTCGCATTACGTAAGGGTGGTCCTTTGGGAGCACGATGATCCCGGAGGTGGTCTTCGTGACCGGCTCCCCGCAATCCCCTGCCAACCGTCCCATCATGGGTCCCCCCACCAGAATAACGTAATCCTCTATCCTGGCCCCGCCGCACAGCGCTATGAGGTCCTTGAAAGAAACGCCGATAGGGACCCGCAGGACCCTTGGCCAGTTGACCTCTCCGCATACCGTTATCCGCTGGCGGACCACGGGTTCGCCGTGGAAGGCGCGGTGGATGTTGAGCAGGGTGTTGACGTTATTCACCAAGACGCCCACATGCAAGGGAAGGCCGCCTTCGGGAATTATTCTTCCAGCGGCGTCCAGGACCAAAACATGCTCATCGCCCGCCGGGTAATAATTCCCCATTTCATGCAGCCTGATATTTTTTTCGGAGGCTGCTGCCTGGGAAAGCGATTTTACCGCTTCGTGATAATGGGCCTTGACAGCGATAATCCCCTGTCCGGCACCAACTGCCTCCATCACGAGCTTGACGCCGGAGACGATCTCGTCCGCCGCCGTCTCCATGGTCCTCTGGTCCGTGCAGAGAAGGGGCTCGCATTCCGCTCCATTGGCGATCACTATCTCAGCCCTGGCGTTGATCTTTACGTGGGTTGGAAACCCAGCCCCTCCGGCGCCCACCACTCCGGCGTTTTTAACTTTTTCTATTAATTGTTCGCGAAAACGCATTTGAATGATAGTGACTGAAAGATAGTGACAAGTGACAAGTGACAAGTGACGAGTGACAAGTAAAAAGTAAAAACTTATAGCTCTTTGGGCGGACAAAAAAAATCAATGGCCAGGGATCAGTACCGGCTCCTGGATTCTTTTCTACTCGTCACTCGTCACTTGTCACTCGTTACTGCTTCTCGGTAACTCGTCACTGCTTCAAACAATTCTAAACCTGTCCTTCAAAGTACAGCGGCGCTCCCTTGTGAAGTGGACGGCGGTGGTCAGGCCCTCTCCGGTGGGGCTGGCTATGGTGAAGGACGTATACCCTTCCCCGGTGAAGCCCAATCCGGCGTATGAAGGTCCGTTCTTCACGAAGATGGAGGTGTTGATTTCCCGCGCCATGCGGCTCAGCTTGTCGATGTTTCTGGAGTGCATCACCGCCGTGTGGCCGAACCCGTGCTCCACCTCCTTGGCCAGGTCAATGGCGGCGTCCGCGTCCTTGACCCTAACCAACGGAATCAAAGGCATGAGAAGTTCCATCTGGACAAAGGGATGGCCGGCGTCCGTCTCGGCGATGATCAACCGGATATCCTCCCCGACGTTGACGCCGATCTCCTTCAGGATAACCGCCGCGTCCTTTCCCACGAATTTCTTGTTAACCACTCCGTGGGAGCCGTCAACCGGCGGCTCCTGGATAATAAGCTTCCGCATCTGGCGGATTTGCTGCTGGTTCAACTCGTAGCAGCCGTTTCGCTTGAGGGCGGATTTCAGGGAATCCGCTATTGAGGCCACTGCTATGATCTCCTTTTCCACTATGCAGACCATGTTGTTGTCGAATGACGCGCCGTTTACTATGTCAACCGCCGCGTTTTCGATGTCCGCTGTCTCGTCCACCACCACAGGCGGATTACCTGGTCCGGCGGCGATCACCTTCTTTCCTGAATTCATGGCGGCCTTGACCACCGCGGGTCCGCCGGTGACCACCAATAACCGTATGCCGGGATGCTCCATGAGTTCCCTGGCCGATTGAATGGTCGGCTCTGATATAGTGGTTATGAGGTCCCTGGGACCGCCCGCCTTGGCTATGGCCCTGTTGAGGAGATCGACTGAATAAATGGAGATTTTTTTAGCGGTCGGGTGGGCGTTGAACACCACCGCGTTTCCCCCGGCCAGCATGCTCACCGCGTTGTTGAAGATCGTCGCGAAGGGATTTGTGCATGGGGTGATGGACCCTATGACGCCGTAAGGGGCGCGTTCCACCAACGTGAGTCCGTTATCGCCCGTGTAGCTGACTGGTTGCAGTATTTCCAGTCCAGGCGTTTTTTCTATTGACAACCTGTTTTTCAGCGCCTTGTCCTTGACCCGGCCCATGCCTGTCTCTGACACCGCCATCTCCGCGAGTTTTTGCGCCTCTTCCAGGGCGGTTGATCGCATGGAGGCGATGATCCCGCCACGAAGGGACAAGGGCATACTGCTAAGTTCCGCGAAGGCCTTCGCGGCGGCAAGGACCGCTGAATTAATATCGCCGAACACTCCAAGCCCCTCGCCCTTGCTTTCCTTAGCGGATGAGGACGGACAGCCGTGAGGCGGATTGAACGCCGCCTGGGGCTTCGAGGGACCTGGAGCGCTAATGGTCTGCCCGCTCCATATCCTTTCAGCAACCCTTCTCACTATTGAGGCAATCTGGTCTTCTGTAAGTTGTGTCATTGTCTAATTACTTCTTAAACACCAACTTATCGTCGATGTCCCATTGGTCCACTATGGCCATTATGACAGCGTCTACTGGTTTATTATTGGTTATGTCCGTTTGCCTCGCCGAACTTCCAGTGGCGTAGAGCACTATCTCTCCCTGGCCCGCGCCGACGGAGTCGGCCGCCACCACATAGTTCTGGCCGGCCTTCCCCCTGGAATCAACGCCAGCCACAAGCTGGAGCTTGAGGCCCTCCAGCTTAGGGTCTTTCTGGGAGGCGACAACCGTCCCAACCACTTTTCCGAATAACATGAGCGGTCTCCTATTCCGTAGCGTTCGAGCGCCCAAGCGGGAGGGCCTTGTCGATATTGAGGTGCGGCCTTGGAATCACGTGGACGGACACCAACTGCCCGACCTTCTCAGCGGCGCGGGAGCCGGCCTCGGTGGCGGCCTTGACCGCCGCGACGTCTCCCCTCACTATGGCGGTGACGTAGCCGCCGCCGGTTTTTTCGTATCCGACCAACTCAACCTTGGCCGCCTTGACCATGGCGTCCGACGCCTCAACCATGGCGGTGAAACCCCGCGTTTCTATCATTCCCAATGCTTCAGCCATAAAAAAACCTCCTTATAAAAAGTTAAATTAATAAAATTCGTAACTACTCATGTTATCCGGTTCAGGGTTCAGGGTTCAGGGTTCAGAGTTCCCGGTTGAAAGCTTTGTGGCCTTTGTGCCTTTGTGGTGAAAAAATTATTTTTTCTTCAACGCCACTCCCTCCAAACCGGAAAGCGCGGTGATCGCGGCCTCCGCCGCTGAGTCTATTTCCGATTCCGACCCGGACATATAAAGCCTCCCATAGGCGCCGAAGGGACGCACCTCAACAAGTTTTACATTCGCCGCCTTTTCCGCCTCGTTCGCGCCGAAGATAACGTATCCGGCAGGCTCAGTCTCCAGTATGAAGAGCGATTCGCCCGGAAGGATCATGGACCCGCTCCGGTTACGATTGATAAGTTGGCATTGATACGCCTCCATCGCGCGGATGATCTGGTTTGAGACGATGTCCGGCTTGATCCGGTCCGACTCCTTGATCTCCAGGTAGTCCAGGATGGACTGTCCCGCCAGCCTCACCTCCCCCTTGTCGTGCTCGTGGACTTCCAATACCCCGTAGGCCCGCTCCACGATCTGGACCGCCGGCTGGACCTTGGTGGCCTTCAAGGCCACATCCAGGACCTTGTTGATTGCGAGTCCGGGCGCTATTTCAACAAAGAGCGACGCCACTCCAGGCACCGGGAGGAACCCCTTGGCCGTGGACCCTATATAAGAGGCCAGTTGAGCTTGAAGACTGTCCAGAAAAACATAAGTGCGCAGGGTTATCATTGTTTAATCCTCCATTTTAAGTGACTATAAAACCAGTGACCAGTGACGAGTAATTAGTTTGTGCTCCTCAAGGAGCGTTGTAAGCCAATAATCATTTTTGAAATTTCGTCCAGTTCTTCCAATAAACTATTTTCAATTCGCGACTCCAGGAGTTGTAAATTTTTACTTATGATGATTTGTGTTTCCAGTTCCGCTATATTAGATGGAATGGATACGGCCGCTCGCCGCATTTGGGATAGCAGGCCAAATTTCTCTTCCGAAGGAAAGGAAGCAATCTGTTCCACAAAGCTGATTGACCTTTTCCATACCTCCAGGCGCTTATGCGGCTTTCCCATGAAATCCCTCCCTTTTAACTCGTCACTTGTCACTCGTCACTATCTTCTAATACTGTTTCGCCACGATCGCGTCCTCTATCTTCCTCGTGTTGGCCAGGGTGCGCTGCCGGTTCGTCATGCCGATCGTTATATACAGCACGTCAATGATGCTTGACTGCGCGATCCTCGAGGCAAGGGCCTCGCTCCGGTATTTGGTCTCCTTGGAAGAGGTCACGAGGACCACGTCCGCTACCTTTGCCAGGGGCGAAAGGGAATTATTAGTGATTGCTATCGCCTTGACCCCGTTTTTCCTGGCGACTTCTATTGTGTCTATGGGGTCCCTGGTGCTCCCGGAATGGGAGATGGCAAGGACTAGGTCGCCCTTTCTCAATAGCGCGGCCTCCATCATCTGGAGGTGGCTGTCGTTTTGATAGGAGCACCAAAGCCCAAGCCTCAGGAATTTATTAAAGGCGTCAAAAAGGATGGGGGTGGAGGTCCCGACCCCGATTATCAGAATTTTTTTCGCCTTGCTCAACAGCTTCACGGCTTCCCCGACGGCCTCCGGCTTCAGCGCCTCCAGGGTGCTTTGCAGGGTCTCGATGTTGGCGGAAAAGACCTTGCGGATGATGGTGGCCGTCCCGTCCCTTTCGCTCACGTCCTCATGTATGGCGTGGTGGATGGGAGATACAAGGTCCCGCGCCAAATTAATCTTCAGGTCCTGAAAGCCCCTGTATCCCATGGTCCTGCAGAAACGGATCACGGTCGCCTCGCTGGCCCCGGCGCCGATTGCCACTTCGCTCACCGACTGGTCAAGAACGCCCTGCGCGTTGCCGAGCGCGTATTCCGCCACTTTTTTCTCCGCCGAGTGAAGTGACGGCAGCATGCCCCTCAGTCTGGCAAGACAATTTTCCCTTGGGGCCGCTTGGGTCTTCAGCATGATGAAATTATACACGGAAAAAATTTCTTGTCAAGTTTTTTTTCATGAAATTTTTTTTCATGAAGTAATATTTCATCATGAATCCTTATTTACGGTCCTGCGTCCTTGTGTTATAATTCCTTCCGTCCGCGTTGCGGACTATTCACTGCTTTTCGCAAATATTAACAGTCTCATAATAGTGCCAGCATAATTTTCCCTGGCTCTCGTTCCCAGGCTCCTGCCTCACTGCCATTAAGTTAAGGGAAAAAGCCTTTGTTTTCAATTAGTTAGGCGGTCTAGATTTTACATTAACTATATGGTAATATGTGTCTATTATGCATTAATTATTAAATTTATAGTAA
>JACRGO010000033.1 GCA_016212295.1 Nitrospinota bacterium
GCGTGCTCAATTACTTTCACACGCCATAGCGCAGCTAATTGGCGAATAAACAATTACCAATTTCAATACGTTTCAATTGAATAGAACAATCCAGCAGAGCTGGAGCAAACCGAAATACACGAAACACACGAAAAAATTATAAAATGATTCTTTCAACCTGGGCCTTAAACCCGCAACCCATTTCACGATCAAGTACGGGCGAATGATTATTCGCCCCTACCTTTACTGCCCCCTGAATGGCAAAACATTCTTCCTTGAATAAAATTTTTTCGTGTGCTTCGTGTGTTTCGTGGTTCATATTGCTTTTTTAAAAGAAGAATTAAAACCGCTTGATTCCTGCTTTAGCGGGAATGACTGGTGAAAAATCACCGTTTATAACCATATTGAGTATATTTAAACCAGCCGCATAGCTATGGGATATGGTATCCCAGAAGCTTATAAAGCTTCATCTTCATCTCAGGTCCCACAACTCCGTCCGGCGCCATGCCGTGGCGTTTCTGGAACGCAACTACCGCGTCAACGGTCATCGTCCCAAAGAAGGAAGTTTTCCTGGCTTTAAACAATCCTAACTTTTCCAATCCTTCCTGCAGCCATAAAACCTGGGGTCCGGTGTCTTTTTCCTTTATATTGTAACTTAAATTTTCAAAGTCCTTCCATACCACTAAACATTTCCCGGACCAGAATTTCTGTATCGAGGCGAAGGGAATTTCCTGGGCCTGGCCGGCGCCGGCCAAAATGTTCTCGCCGGACACACGCCTTAAAGGAAAATATCTCTTTTCCCTGCCTTCGGAAAAATTGAGTTCAAGGACAATTGGATAACCAAGCATTTTTATTTTTTCAAAATCTCCCTCGAAGGCTAACAGCCGCAAGCCCTCGCCCAGGACGGTTCCTTTCAGGAAGTTTTTTCGTCCTGTTTCAGAGATGGCTGGAGCGCCCCACATCTCTAAAACAGCATTAAAGGCATTAAGCTGCCCTTGCTCCATGGACCGGTTTTTAAGGTCGTTAAGCAATTTGGCTTCAGCGCCTTCCTTTTCTTGTGGAGAAGGAGGGGCCGGGGGCGCGGGTTCCACGGCCGCGGTCTTTTGTTGAGCCGGCGCTTTTTCCTTCTCTTTTTTATCCGCCCGCGGGCTTAGCGCCTCCAGGCCGGTTTTTTTATCGCCCATGGGTAAAAGCCCAAGCGCCCACTCAGAGGCTTTCTCCAGGCCGAGCGCTGTCTTTAATTTTGAAACAAAGCGGTCCATGTCAGAGGATTTTAAATAATCAAATCCCCACGGTCCCATGTAAAGCGTGAAGAAAAGCGAAAGGATAAGGGTGATTACCATACCGGCGGCCCTGGGGAAAGGTTTGGGCAAGGTATGGGCGTCCTGGTAATAATTGGAGATGGCAAGCGAGACTATTTTCCTGTTGACCGATTTCCTGCCCAGGGTATAGGCCACCAATAAGGCCCTGTCCGAAAAGACGTTGATCATTCTGGGAACGCCCTTGCTTGCCTTATAGATCTGCCGGACCGCCCCGCTCGTGAAATCAACCTTCCCGCCCCAGCCGTGGGCCACCTTCAATCTGTGGTGGATATAGCTCTGGGTTTCCTCCAGGTCCAGGGGAGAGAGGCTCCAGCGCACCGTTATCCGCTGCTCGAGCTGTCTTAACCCGTGTGTTTTTAAGGTATTCAGCAGCTCCGGCTGCCCGACAAGGACGATCTGGAGCAATTTTTCCGTTTCCGTTTCGAGATTGGATAGAAGCCGGAGCTGCTCCAGGGTCTTGATTTCCAGGTCCTGGGCCTCATCCACGACCAAGGCCACTTTCTCCCCTTCCCGCCTGGCCCTTAACAGGAACTGGTTAAACTCGCCGAGCAGTTCCTTCTTGCTCTGGCTTTCCGAAGGAAGGCCGAACTCCGCGTTTATGCTTTGCAGGATTTCCAGGTCGGAAAGGCATGGATTAAAAAGATAGGCCACTTTAACCGACGCGTCCAACTGGGCGAGAAAACTCCTGCACAACATGGTCTTCCCTGTCCCCACCTCGCCTGTAATAACAACAAATCCCTTCTGCTCCTGCAAGCCGAAAAAAAGGTGCGCCAGGGCCTCCTTGTGCTTGGCGCTCAGATAAAAGTATTTTGTGTCAGGAGTGAGATTAAAAGGGCTTTCCTTGAATCCGAAGTATTGATCGTAGGTCCCCTTGCTGGAAAGGTCCATGCCCCCTTTTTCCTTCTTGGTTCCGTTTCCTTTTATCTCAGCGGGAATTGTATCCGCCTGCTCATCCATGCTGATTTCATCTGAAAGACGTTTTTGGTTTTTTTCGGGACTGGAAAGGGTTTTGTATGCTTCCTCTATTTCGGAAATAACATTATTGATTTTTTCCCTTTCCTCAACGGAATAAGCCACGCGGGGATCAAAGCCGTAGTTGAGCATGCTTTTATGGTAAGCCCGCTCAATTTCAATAAGGGAGGCTTCCCGCTCAATCTTCAATACTTCGTAGGGATCTTTTTTCATGGCGCGATATTATAAGAAAGAAATCTTAAATTAAACAAAGCAATGATGAATGTCAAGATACAAAGCTTGCCATTCTTGACATATCAGCAAAGCTTTTTTAAACTGTACTACAAATCCATAAAACTTGCTGAATATCATTATTACTCAAAAAGTTTTATGAAACTCCAAACCTCAATTGCCGAATCAAATAAGGAAATGGAATTGTTTTGGTGATCCGGAAATTGTAATCAGCGGCCTGAATTTTTCATTGCCCTTACATTGCCGTGTTTGGCGATTTTTCAACCCTGAACCCTGAACGGTTACAAAAAAACTATAAAAATTCCTTAGTTATGCCTTTTTCTTGTAATTGAAAATGAAAAGTTCCATCCATAATAAACTTTTAACTTTTTTCACCTGCCTCCTGGCCTTGTCCTTCGCGGCCTGCGAAACCGTTTCCCGTCCAACGGCAGGCAAACCTCCTTCCACGGCCGAGACTACGCTGGAAAAGAAAACCCTCGTTGGTCTGCCCCAGGAACCGGAGGACAAACGTTTCGTGCAGGAGGGAATAGCGTCCTGGTACGGTCCCGACTTCCAGAAAAAGCAGACCGCCAACGGCGAGGTCTATGATATGTACGGCATGACGGCCGCCCACCAGACAATTCCCTTCAATGTTTATGTTAAAGTGACAAACCTTGAGAATGGAAAGAGCGTCGTGGTCCGCGTCAATGACCGGGGGCCTTTCGCCAAGGACCGCATTATAGATCTGACCTACACCGCTTCTTATAAACTGGGCATGCTGGCAACCGGCACCGCCCGCGTGAGGATTGAGGGGCTGGGATTCGTGAAGGAGGTGGACGGGAAACGGGTTTATATAACCCCGGCCTCCTATCAGATTGAAGGGACTTTAACCTTGCAGGTGGGTTCCTTCAAGAGCAAGGACGGAGCTTACTCCCTGGTGGAGCAGTTAAAAACCGGTTTCCGCGATGTGCATGTCACGGAACTTGAAATAGGGACGGAGAAATATTACAGGGTCCTTGTGGGAAAATACAAGACCCCGGCGGACGCGGCAAAAGACATGGAAAGCCTTGTCCAAGCCGGTTTCACCGGAGCGCACCTGTTAACCGAATAGCCGCTCTAAAGTGCCTTTATCCTCCTTGTTTGAAAATAAAATCATTTCCCCCCTGGATTTCCATTTCGCGAAATTCATTGAGGACCTTTCCGGCGGGCCAAACCCCGCTCTCGCCCTGGCCGCGGCCCTGGCCAGCCATGACACTAAAAAAGGAAACGCCTGCCTTGATCTCTCGGCCCTGGCCGGTAGGGCCTTTCCGGATGAAAAGGCCGATGGGCGCATTATCTGCCCCGACCTCTCCGCTTGGCTGCAAAAATTGAAGGCTTCTCCGGTTGTGGGAAAGCCCGGCGATAACGCCCCTTTGCTCCTTCACAAGACCCGGCTCTATCTCCAAAAATACTACCTATATGAAAAGGTGGTTGCCGAGGCGGTCCTTGAGCGTGTTTCCATTGATGAAAAAGTGGACGCCGGACTTTTGAAAAACGGCCTGGACCGCCTGTTCCCGGACAGTGGTGATGGAGAGGCTGACCGGCAAAGAACCGCGGCCTCAAGCTCCGTCCTCCACAAATTCTGCGCCATCACAGGAGGGCCGGGGACAGGTAAGACCTCCACGGTGGTGAAGATCCTTGCCCTCCTTCTGGAACAAGCTGGTGACAGCGCGTTAAGGATAGCGCTGGCCGCGCCCACCGGCAAGGCCGCCGCCAGGCTGCAAGGCGCGGTCGCGAAGGCCGGGGCCATGTTGGACTGTCCAGGCCCCATAAAGGAAAGAATACCTGTTAAGGCCTCCACGATCCACCGCCTTCTCGGTCCGGTTCCCCACTCCCGCTATTTCCGCCACGGTCCCGGAAACAGGCTTCCACTGGACTTGGTTGTGGTGGACGAGGCGTCAATGGTGGACCTTCCCCTAATGGCCAAGCTGGTCCGCGCCCTTGAGCCCGGCTGCCGCCTGATCCTTCTTGGCGACAGCCATCAGTTGGCGTCCGTGGAGCCAGGGGCCGTTTTGGGGGATATATGTTCCGGGGAAACGGACGCCGGCCCATTGGAGCCCGACACCTCCTCTGGCCTGCGCGGCTGCGTTGTCAGGCTGCGTAAGAATTACCGCATGGAAAGCGGAAGCGGCATGGAAAGACTGAGCCTTGCTATCAAGGAAGGAAATGACGGAGAGGCCCTCGATATTTTAAAATCCGGTCTTTACCCTGATGCGTCCTGGCGGGAACTGCCTGAGCCCAAAAATTTATCCTGGTCCCTTAATCAAACCATCACCGGTAATTTCAAAGCCTGCCTGGAAACTAGCGATCCACTGGAGGCGTTGGAACGATTCGAGAAATTCCGGATTCTGTGCGCCCTGCGGGAGGGTCCATTCGGAGTCATCGCCTTGAACCGTATTGCTGAAGAGGCGCTGTCCAATGCGGGATTGATAGACCCGGAAAGGGAGTGGTATAGCGGCAGGCCGGTCATGATAACCAGGAACGACTATGAACTGGATCTTTTTAACGGGGATATGGGGATCATCCTGCCTGAAAGGCAAGGGGACAGCCGTCTCTTCGCCTTCTTTGCAGGACCCGATGGAGAGGCGAGGAAGTTTTTTCCTCAGCTTCTCCCGCAACACGAAACGGTCTTTGCAATCACGGCGCATAAAAGCCAGGGATCGGAATTTGAAAGGGCGCTGCTGATTCTCCCGGACTCCCCGTCCCCGGTCCTGACGCGGGAATTGGTTTATACCGGGATCACCAGGGCAAGGAAAGGAGTGGAAATCATGGGGCGGGAGGAAGTGTTTTCGCGGGCGGCGCGGACCAGGATGGAAAGGACGTCCGGCTTGCGCGAGGCGCTTTGGGGGGAGGAATAACTTTGATGTTCGATGTTTTTCTTCCTCTTTTTTTGCTATATTGCCACTATGTATCCTAAAAAACGGCCGAATCATAAAATTTACCTTCGGACCTTGCGGGAGATGACACCGGAGCAAAGGTTATTAAAGGCCATGGAGCTTTCCGATCTGGGAAAGCGCTTGTTTATTGATGGGCTGCGAAAGCGCTTTCCCGACATGCCCGAGAAGGAATTTCAGGACCTTTTGAAAAAAAGGCTGGACAAATGCCACAACAGGAATTATTGAAAAAAGTGGTGGATGCCCTTGAAGCGTTTGGCATAGAGTACATGGTGACCGGCTCTTTTGCTTCCAGTATGCAAGGAGAACCCCGGATGACTCATGACATTGACGTTGTGGTGGCCATGAAAAGAGAAAACGCGGAGGAATTGGCGCGATCATTTCCCGCGCCGGATTATTTTTTGGACAAAGATAGTATTCTCAAGGCAATTCAGGACCAAAAGATGTTCAATCTGATCGATGTAAGAGGCGGGGACAAGGTTGATTTTTGGCTTCTTACGGATGAGCCTTTCGACTGTTCACGTTTTTCACGCAGGCGCGCGGAGGACTTTTTGGGGACAACTGTAAAAATCACCAGCCCGGAAGACACCATATTGGCCAAGCTGAGGTGGTCCAAATTATGCGGAGGAAGCGAAAAACAATTTACCGACGCTCTTAGGGTTTACGAAGTCCAGCGGGAAAAACTGGAGATGGATTATCTGCAAGATTGGGTAAAAAAGTTGGGGGTGGGGGATTTATTCACCCGCTTGGTTGAAGAGGCGGAAGAAATTTGAAAGAGGACATAATTAGTTCGAAAGACGATTGATTTGCCTTGGTACCACGTGACGCAGCCTCGGCGATTTGGGCTTTGGCCTCCACGAAGAGAACTTTATCAGATCTTGTTTTTGCCAATCTAATGTCCTTCATACAGCCTCTCAAACTCCTCCCTGTGCCGCGCAAGGACGCGGCCTCGGCGTATCTTGTGGGTAGGGGTCAGCAGGCCGTTCTCAACTGTCCACGGCTCTTTCAGCAAGGCCACGCGGCGTACCTTGGCGTAGCCCCACTGCCATTAAGTTAAGGGAAAAAGCCTTTGTTTTCAATTAGTTAGGCGGGCTAGATTTTACATTAACTATATGGTAATATGTATTTATTATGTATTAATTATTAAATTTATAGTAAAAAAAGGATGATATAATGGCTCAAAAAACTCCTTGAGCGAATA
>JACRGO010000031.1 GCA_016212295.1 Nitrospinota bacterium
ACACTTACCGATACCGCTATGTTTCGCGTGCTCAATTACTTTCACACGCCATAGCGCAGCTAATTGGCGAATAAACAATTACCAATTTCAATACGTTTCAATTGAATAGAACAATCCAGCAGAGCTGGAGCAAACCGAATGGCACGAAAAAGAAAAAAGGCGAGGGATTATGTATGGGGGAGAAGCGGATTTTTTGCGAGAAATGGATTTTATGCGAATGTAAATACGCCCATGGAAACGGATTTTTCCGGAGTCGCTTCTCCATGCACCATTTTTCGAATTCTTTCCATGGTTTCGCGGCTGAAGGTTTCTTCGCCGCAGTGAGCGCATTTCATGGCAGGGACGTGCTCAACAAGAACGGGTTTCCCGTCGATCTGAAAAACTTCATTTTCAAATACCTCTTTCGCCTGTGTTGAACCGCATACATGACAACGGAACATGGCGTTATCTCCTTTTTGAAAAGCTGACCCACTCCATTTCATCAGGTTCGTAAAGGGTTATGATTTTTAAAGGCCCTGGTTGTCCGATGGACGCCTGAATGTGCAAAGGTCTTCCGGCTTCGGTAAATCCCATGAGCAAAACGCTGGGAAAGTATTTATCATCAGGGTAATTTTCAATAATCTCCGCTTGCGTTCCCGCCTCTTCAATCTCCCTCTCACTGATATTGCGCTCAATCGCTCTCCTGAAGGCATGCCGCGTGAATTCAAAATCTCCCGAACATAATTTTCTCCTGATTTTTTCAAGCGGCTTCATCCAAAAAAATTATAACACAAAACCAAAAAATTCAACATAGAGAAGGAGAGAAAGGCGGGAAATTCAGTAATGATACCGCGCCTGCAAAAAGTCAATCCGGTCGTCCCGGACAAGGTAGACAATCCGGTGCTCCTGGGTCAACCGGCGCGACCATGTTCCAGGGGAGAGATATTTGAGGGGTTCCGGCTTGCCGATGCCCGTGAAAGGGTCGCGAATAATAGCTTCCACCAAATCAAAGACGCGCAATGCGATTTTCCGGTTGTTTTCAACCCAGTGGCGAAGGTCGTCCCGGAATTCCCGCTGAAACACCACTTCGTGGCGCTTAACCTTCAAGTCCGGCTTCCTCGCGCAACGCTTCGACGGTCGAAGGCCGTCCTTCGCGTTTCAGCGCCCGTTCAAGGGCGGCCAGCAATCTCTCGGCATTCCTGGGGGAGCGGAGAAGATGGGCTGTTTCCACAAGCCCTCCAAGCTCTTCAGCCGCGATCATGGCGACGTCTCCGCCTTTCCGGCGTTGGATAATGACAATTTCCCTGTTCGCGGTGACTTTATCGCAGAGTCCCGCGAAGTTGGCGCGTGCATTGGTGTAGGTTGTTTGCAGCATCATATTCTCCTGAAATATTATGTACAGCAATACTGTACTTTAAAGGGGGCCGATAATCAACTCCTTCATCAAAGAAAATAGCCGCGAAGTTCGCGAAGAAACGCCGATAAAAAACTTCGCGGCCCTTGGCGTTCTTGGCGGCTAAAACCCTTTACAACCCCAGCCGGAAAAGGTCCAGCAGCTCCTTGTTGTCCATTTCCGTGATCCACGCCTCGCCCGCGTCCTGGATAACGTCCGCGGACAATTTGGCCTTCGATTCCAGCATGGCGTCGATCCTCTCCTCCACCGTGCCCTTGGTGAGGAATTTATGCGCGATCACTTTTTTCGTCTGCCCGATGCGGAAGGCGCGGTCCGTGGCCTGGTTTTCCACGGCGGGGTTCCACCACCGGTCGAAGTGGACCACATGGTTGGCGGCGGTAAGATTCAGGCCCACGCCTCCGGCCTTGAGCGACAACACCATGAAGGGGACATAGCCTTCCCCCTGGAATTCCTCCACGATCATTTTCCTTTTTCCCACGGGCACGCTTCCGTGCAGGACCAGGCCCCTTTGCCCGAATATTCCGGCCAGGAAACCGGCCAGGGGCTCCGTCATTTCCTTGAACTGGGTAAAGACGAGCGCCCTTTCCCTTTTTTCGTGGATGGTCTCGCAGATTTCCCGCAGCCTGCCGAATTTTCCGCTGTTTTCCTCGTGGAAGTCCCCGGCCCCCAGGTACTGGTCCGGATGGTTGCAGAGCTGCTTGAATTTCATCAGGTAGCTCAGGACCATCCCCTTTCTTTGAATCCCTTCCGTATTTTCCAGATTTTTCCTGAGTTCTTCCACCATCTTCCCGTAGAGCAGGACCTGCTTCTTGCTTAAAGGGGCGTAGGTTTTCATCTCCACCTTGTCCGGCAGGTCGGAAATGACCGATTTGTCGGTTTTAAGACGCCTCAGGATATAGGGCTGGATGACCCTCCGCAGCCGGGAATAGCCCTCGGGGTCGTCCTTCAACCTTTTTGAAAAGCGGGTAAACTCGCTGGCGTTCCCCAGCAGACCCGGATTGATGAAGTCAAAGAGGGACCACAGATCGGTGAGCCGGTTTTCAATGGGCGTGCCGGTGAGGACAAGCCGGTTCCGCGCCGGAAGGTTTTTTATGGCCCTGGTCTGTTTCGCCCCTGGATTCTTGATGGCCTGGGCCTCGTCAAGAATGACATAATTCCAGGAATAGCCGCTAAGCCATTCATATTTCTGGACCAAGGCATAGGTGGTGATCACCAGGTCCAGCCCGTCCAGCCATTTTTCTCCCTTGCTCTCCACCTTTTTTCCCGGATGGGCCTCGGGGTGGGCCATGTAATACCTGATATGGGGGGCGAAGCGGTCCGCTTCCCGGCTCCAGTTGGCGATAAGCGACGCGGGAATGACCAGGAGACTGGCCTTGCCGGGCCTTTGGGATTTCATGGAGTTCAGGAAGGCCAGGACCTGAATGGTCTTGCCCAGGCCCATGTCGTCGGCCAGACAGGCCCCGAATCCCAGGGAATTTAAAAACGCAAGCCAGTTCAGTCCCTTTTGCTGATAGGGCCGGAGATTCGCCGTGAACCCGTGGCCCGGTTCCACGGAAGAAATCAACTCCGGGCAGCGCAATTTCCGGACAACGGATTCCAGCCACTGGCCGTGGGAGGTCTCCACGATTCCGGCCTGCTCCGGCAGGTTCAGAAAGCCTTGGGGACTGAGCTGCAGGCGCAGGGCCTCTCCCAGGCTGAGGCCGTTTTGCGTCAGTTTCTTCGCCTGTTCATAGGCGTCCAGGGCCTGCCGGAGCTTTTCCGGGTCCACGGCCACCCACCGGTTCTTGATAAAGGCGAGACCCTCGGACTCCCGCAAAAGCCGCTTGGCCTCCTCCTCGGTTATGGGCGCATCGCCCAGGAAAAGGCGGGGACTGAAATCCAGGAGGGCGTCCATTCCCACAAAGGAGGGCTGCGAATCTCCGAGGCTGATATTCACCGTGAGGCGCGAGCCGCCCTTTTTCCACCAGTCGGGGATTCGGCACAGGACGCCGGAGTTCTCGTACACGGGGACCTCTTTCAAAAAGGCGAATGCCTCCTTGGCCGTCCATGCCAGGGGATGAAAGAGTTCTCCGTTTTCCAGGAGGGCGGCGAGGAAGGGGCTATCCTTCGCGGCCAGGTGGACCGTGGCAAGGAGCTCCAGCAGCTTGGCGCTGTTTTTCCCGTATTGTTGCAGGGCGGCCTTCAGGGGAAGGTGTTTGGATTTTCCCGCTTGGTCCAGGTCCGCGGAATAGGTGGCGAGAAAGGCGAAGGCGCCCTCCTCCTTCCGGTTCTCCACCATGTGAAAAAAGACGCGGCCCGCGAGGTGGACCTTGGGGCTTAAAGCATGGATAAACTCCTCGACCGTCCCCTTGTATTTTTTTATTGCCTCGGAAAATCCCCGGTTCAGATGCGACCAGAAGGTTTCCAGCATTTCCCTGTTGAGATATTCCGCCCCCGTCATGATCGGGGCGCTCTCCAGGAACAGGTCCAGTTCCTCCTGGGCCAGTTCCATCACGGCCCGATGGCGCAGGTCTTCCAGGTCCGGGGTCTTCCTCAGCTTTTCATCGAAGAGACCCGAAAAGTTTCTCCAGTATTCCAGGGAGGCGGAGAGGGGGACCTTCCTGTCGCTGAAACCGAGAAATAAAAGAAAGGAGGAAAGGCCGGAAAGGAAACGGCGGTGAATTTCCTGTTGAAGAAGGTTTTGGCTTTTGCCGACGGGCTCTTCCGCCGGACTCCATTCCAGGCGGAGGGAGTGGTCCGGCATGGCCACGGCGCATAATTCCAGGTTCATTGTATTGTGCATCAAGATTTCGGCTGCTGGCTGTCCGGCTCTCTCCCCGAATTGCCGCCGTTTTTCCTTTCTGAATAAGATGGCTCCCTGCCGGGGTTCAAGCGGTCCATGAGTTCATATACCAGGAATTCATCCACCTCGAAAATCGCGGTTTCCTTTTTCAATCCGCTTTCAAGCTCGTAGCCTATACGTATCCAGCCGGACCTGGATATCTCGGAAATCCCCACTCTCTTCAATCCGCTTCCCCATCGCAGGAACCTGGATGTATCCTGAAAAATCCTGCTCCTTGAGTGCTCCTCCATTCCCTGGAGTCCCGAAAAAAATTTGGCGACCGTATAAATCCTGTTTCTGAATTCATCGATTTCGTCCAGGGACCTCTCCACGGTCTCCCCCATGCCCTTTATAAGATTTATTTGTTCCCTGTCCAACGCTGTTTTCTTGAGGACCCTGTTCTCGGAGTCCACCAGAAGGACCTCCACTTCCATGTCCCCCTTGATGAAAAAGGTCCTGTCCCAATGAGAGCCGTGGAAAAGGTACAGGATAAAAAAGGGGGGGAAAAGGATTTCAGATATCTCGGAAGGCAGGTTGTTCTGGAGCGCCATGAACTGGTTCTTGGAAATGGCGAGATCGCCTTCCTTTTCCACCAGGGCGAAAAGTTCGCGAAAGGTTGAGACATCCATGGCCTGGGATTTTATTTCCCTCAGGTTGGCCGCGACCTCTTCAATCCGTCCCAGGGCCGCGCTGTTTTTGTCCTTGAATTCCCACATCCGCCCGATCATTTTCCGGCCGTCATTTTGGCGGAAGAGATTGTAGCCTATCAGCCTCTCCAAAAAATCGGACCGCGCCTCCAGAAAACAAAGGAGCGTTATCAGCAGCAAAACACAGAGGAAATTCAAATACTTATAAAGGAAAAGGTATATTCTCATTTTTAGAGCGCCGTTTCTTGAAACAAGGATGATTTCATCGTAAGATTGATTTTAGAATAACCGGACATAAAGTGCAAAGCAGGCATGTGTGCCTGCGCTGCGTTGAATCAATAAAATTGGTTCTACTGGTTCTATTAGTTTTATTGGTTATATTGGTTATACCGTTCAACCAATCGAACTAACCGAACCAATCAAACTAATAAAACCAACCAAACTACATGAAAGTTGAAGTATCAAAGGAAAACGTTGAGCGAATCGCGAAGGACCACCACTGCTCTCTTGATGACGCGGCAAGGGCCCATTTAACGGCGCAGGAGGAGTCCGCCAGGGCCTACAAGGAAACCCTTGCATCCTTGCTGGGAAGGCCCAAGGATGGAGGTCCCGGCGTTCAGATCAAGACCTTCACGCCCAGGGAAATAAAAAAACATCTCGACAAATTCATCATCGGGCAGGAGGACTACAAAAAGCGGCTCTCCATCGCCGCGGCGTATCACTTCGCCATGCTGAAACGTCTGCGGGAAAACGGCTCGGAAAAGAAAATCAACCGGTTCCGCAAGAAAAACACCATCATCGCCGGCCCCTCCGGGTCAGGAAAAACCTATTGCGTGGAAGTCCTGGCCGACCTCCTGCAAGTGCCCACCAATATAGTGGACGCCACGGATTACACCGAGGCTGGATATGTGGGAAAGAACGCCGAGGACATGGTACGGGAACTAATCGACATGGCCCCGGGAGAAACAAAGGCCGATAGGACGAACTTCATTTCCAGGTTCGGCGGACTGATCTTCATCGACGAGATGGACAAGAAGGCCAAGGAGTCGGGTCTCATCGGACACGACATCTCCAGGGAAGGCTTCCAGCGGGCGGTCCTTAAGCTGATCGAGCGTAAACACGTGCCCGTTGAAAACCCTTACAGCCCCATTTCCATGCTGCAGGAGGGACTCGACCAGCGCTCCGGGAAAAAGACGCCCCGGAAAGGGACCATGATCAACACGGAAAACATCCTCTTCATTCTTGGCGGGTCCTTCCAAAGGCTTAACGAAGGACTGGAGAGCATAGTGAAGAAGAGGCTGGCCGCGGGGGAAGGCCGGTCCAAGGAAGACGGGAGCATAACGGTCCTCGGGTTTAGTTCAACGGAAAAAAAAGAAAAGGAAAAATACAAGAATTACTTCAAGGAGGCTAATTCAGAGGACTTCATCCGCTTCGGCATGATACCGGAGCTGGTGGGACGCGCGCCCATAAAGACCTACGTGAATCCGCTTTCCAAGAATGACCTGATCCGGATCATGACCGAGACCGAGGACTCCATACTGGACCAATACAAATTTGAATTTTCCCTTTTCGGCATCAAGGTCGAGTTCACGCCCGAGGCGATAGAATACATCGCGGAGAAGGCGGAAAACCAAAAGACCGGCGCCAGGGCCCTGGTGAGCGTGATGGAAAACTTCCTGACGGAGTTTCAGTATGAAATCCCGGGCACGAATTTCAAGGAACTGCTCTTCACAAGAGAGGTGTGCGAAAGGCCCAAGGACGCCATTTTGGAGATGCTGGAGAAATCCCCCTTCGTGGATTACGTGGAATTCTTCAAAACTGAGTGCGGGATCAACCTGATCATGGAGCCGGAAGCCCAAGCTTTCGCGGAGGAGTACGCAAGAAAAAACAACTTACAGGTCTTCGAGGCCCTGAAGAAACTCCTTGGCTCCGCCTCGGCCTTGAATTACATGAATGTGAAAGGCGACTTCACGATCACGCGGGAGATGATAGAAGACCCTCGGTACTTCGACAAACTGTACGTAAAGTGGCACGAAGGGCAAATCGCGGCGGAGAAGCACGTCGCGCATGGATGAAGCGTCATGAGCCATGTGTCATGAGTCATGAGCCATGTGTCATGAGTCATGGGTCATGAGCGCACGCCTCACCACACATGACTCATGACACACAACACATGACGCTATATAACGGAGACAACATTGCCAGAAAAAAACGTGTGGCCGTATACCCCGGCACCTTTGATCCAGTGACAAACGGCCACCTGGATATAATGCGGCGCAGCTTGAAGATGTTCGATAAGCTTATAGTCGCCGTTGCCCACAATCCGGGCAAGGACCCGGTTTTCTCCGTTGAGGAACGGGTGGCGCTTATAAAAAAGGCCACGAAGGGATGGGAAAACCTGCAGGTGGACCATTTTGGAAATCTCCTGACGGATTATATGAAGTCAGTGGACGGCCGGGTGATAGTGAGGGGACTAAGGGCCGTGACAGATTATGAATTCGAGCTGCAAATGGGACTCATGAACAGGGCGCTGGACCCCTCCATTGAAACTATTTTCCTGATCCCTAGCGAGGTGTACTCCTTCCTGAGTTCCCGGATCATCAAGGAAATCGCCCGGCTTAAGGGGAACGTGAAAGGGATGGTGCCGGAGGCGGTGGAGTCCCTTTTGAAAAGGAAATTCGGGAAATGAATTAACGCGCGTGGAGCGAGGTCAATTGACAATTTTCAATTGACAATCGACAATTGTAAATGTTTTTTACCGGAGACCGGCCTTGCCGCCAAAGGAAAAAGACCTGAAAAAAATCATCATCACCTCGGCCATCTCAATAGCCACGAAACTGAAGGCCGCCTCCATTCTGGTGTGCTCCGACACCCTGGAAGACCTGGATGTCTTCAAGGAGGTCGTTAAAAAACATAAACTAATTTTCGCGACGCGCGACACAGGAGCTCCGCTGAAGGGATCGGATTTCATAAAGAACGTCCTGTTGCTGCCCAACATGAGTTTCAACCGGATAGGAAGGATCAAGCTGGCCATTATAAAGGGAATATCAGCTGGCCTGGTCAAGAACGGGGACAAGATGGTTTGCGTCTCGGGCGTGCCTAAATCGAGCCATCTTGACAACATCCTCGTCCTTGACATAGGGAAGGAGTCAGAGGTCTTCACCTCGGCTGAAGCCATGATGGGCATGGGAAAGACCAATCCAATGGTCTTCGAGGCCGCCTTGAACCTGGCCTTGGATCTGTCGCACCAGGGCAGGGAGGGGAAGCCGGTTGGGACCATTTTCGTGATAGGGGACCATGAGAAGGTGACACAGCTCTCCCGTCAAATGATCATTAATCCCTTTAGAGGCTACTCCGATGAGGAGCGCAATATCCTGGACCAGAACCTCAGGGAAACCATAAAGGAATTTTCAGCCATTGACGGGGCCTTCATAATCCGGGAGGACGGCACATTGATCGCCGCCGGACGCCATCTAAGCGCCGCGTTGGAGTCGGAGGACTTTCCCAGGGGCCTTGGAAGCCGCCATCTGGCCGCCGCGGGGATTACCTCCGTTACCGAGGCTGTCGCCATAGTTATTTCAGAGAGCACCGGCTCGGTGCGGATTTTCAAGGGCGGACGGATTTTCATGGAGTTGGAGAAGTCAACGAAACAATAGACGGGGAGAACTTATCGCCCTTCGGGCGGACTTTAAAGAGTCATTGGTCATTAGGGTGTCTTCCTGCTTATAAATGACTATTGGCCAAATGACTATCACCTGATATCGCTAACATGTAACCGCTTGATTCATAAACGAAAAAAATGGAAATTCCTATACTATAATCCAAAATAAAAAAAGAGTACCCGGCCCAGGTTTGCCCTGGTATTGTTGACAAAAGCGGACAATTCCTCTAAAATTTCGCTTTCCAACTGATTAATTTATCTCACCTTTAAAAGGATTGCCGCGATGACAGATTTTAAGACTCTTTTGAGCGTAAAGAAGTTCGTCAGCACCAAGTTCGCCAAGGCCAAGGAGTCGGACACCATTACCCTGGGCGCTAAAAAAATGGACAAGGAGAATGTGACCTGCCTCCTGGTCCACAAGGGAAGCAAGTTGAACGGGATCATAACGGAGAGCGACATTGTCCGAAAGGTGATCGCGGCCGGCCATGACCCAAAAAAAACTGAATTAAAATCAGTCATGACTCAGAGCATTATTTACGTGGAAGCCGACGAGTCCCTCTTTGACGCCAAGAAGAAAATGGAGGAGCACGGCGTGAGGCATCTGGTGGTCAAGGAAGGTGACAATATAATCGGCACGGTTTCGGTGCGTGAGCTGGCGGGCAATCTATAGTTCGTCGGCGTCACCGGGCGCGGTTATCAGGAAATACCCGGTTTTACCTCATTAAGCGCCATGCGCGGCGCGCCATGCGTTGTGCGCTCAAAACACATGACTCATGACACATGACGCAATCCTCTTTTCCCCTGCCCCCTGGCAACCGACCCTCTGAGTTATCACGATTTTCCCCTTCGCTATCTTCGTGTCAGTATAATGGAAAAAAACAGCCGTTTAACACTCCCGCAAGCATTACAAAATACCGCAAACCGTGCCCCCGAAGCCGGAATAGGCTATATCCAGGGCGATGGCGCGGTGATATTTCAAACCTACCCTCAGCTTCACTGCCATTAAGTTAAGGGAAAAAGCCTTTGTTTTCAATTAGTTAGGCGGTCTAGATTTTACATTAACTATATGGTAATATGTATTTATTATGTATTAATTATTAAATTTATAGTAAAAAAAGGATGATATAATGGCTCAAAAAACTCCTTGAGCGAATA
>JACRGO010000035.1 GCA_016212295.1 Nitrospinota bacterium
GTAACAATATAATGGCCTGTTGAAAAGGCGCCGTCATATATAAATTCCCCTCTTGAGAGGGGTGGCCGAAGGCCGGGGTGTGTTAAGAATTTCTCCGGCTATTTGCTTGCAAGCCTTAATGTTTTTTTCAAGACAGCTTCTCAAGTGCATGAGCAAATTCTTTATATCCAAAACCTTAACTCACTTTTAACTTTAGTCACTTTATCTCACCCTTCTGTTCCTTAGGAAGCGCGACGAAAAAGGTGCTTCCTTCCCCCGGTTTTGATTCTATACGAATAGAGCCGTTTAGTCTACTTGCCGCCTTCACCACTATGCCAAGGCCTATCCCGGTGCCTTCGAACTCCTTGGCCGTGTGGAGCCTTTGGAAGGGCTTCAGTATTTTCTCGAAAAACCGCGGCTCTATCCCGATCCCGTTGTCGTGGACGAACAGTTCATAAAAACCATCGCCCTTGGCGTTCCATCCAAGTTCCAACAGTTTGGCCGGAGAGCGGTTGAATTTGACCGCGTTGCTTATCAGATTCAAGAATATCTGCCGCAGAAGGGTCGGCTCCGCCGGCATATCGGGCCAGTCGTTCTTCATTATCACTTTCACGTCCGGCGGAAGGTTCATGGACTCCACGACCTGCTTCAGGAAGGCGCCGATATTGATCTTCTTGAACACCATTTCGAGCCTTGACACGCGGGAGAGGTCCAGGAGGTCGTTTATGAATTCCTCCGCCTGGCAAACAGCGCGTGAGAGTCCATCCAAATACTTCTTCTGTTCCTCCTCCAGCTTCCCTTCCAGGTCCTCGCGCAGGAAGTCGGAGTAATTGTGAATGCCCCGCAAGGGGGTCTTTAGGTCGTGCGAGACCACGTATACGAAATCCTTAAGCTCGGTGTTGGTCTGGTTGAGTTCGGCGATCAACGATTCGCGCTCTTCCTCCAGTTTTTTGCTGTGGGTTATATCGCGTACGGCCGCCGTGAAAAATTTGTCTTCATTATCTTCTAATATGGTTTCCCTGATATTGATTTCAATGGGAAAAGACGCCCCCCCCTTGCGCAGTCCTTCCAGTTCCACCCAATGCCCCATTACATTTGACTGGCCGCTGCTCAAATACCGCTCCATTCCATTGGAGTGAAGGGCCCTGTATTTTTCAGGCATGAGCATTTGGACTTCCCTGCCGGTTAATTCCTCTTCCGGATAACCGAATATATCGCACAATTCCTTATTGACAAATCTAATTCCAGAATCCGGCCCGATGGCAATGATGCCATCACCCACTGTTTTCATAATGGTGGTCAGTCTCTTTTCGGACGCCCGCAGCGCGCTCTCGCTACGTTGAAGATCCGTAATGGCTTGCCTGAACGGGACATAAAAAAGGTAATAAAATAAGGGGAAAAGCAGGACCGTTAATAAAGAGGCGTCGATGAAGACCTCCGCGGTTTCGGAAACCACAAGCAAGCGGATAATCAGCATCAAAACCGTTTCCGTGGCAAAGATGGAAAGGGTTATGATGACCAGGAGGCGGAGCGGGGATGGATATTCGTGTGGTTTTTCCATGTTTCAAAATTAACCACTAATAAACACGAATTTTTAAAAAATATTTCTTTTGTATTCGTGTAAATTAGTGGCAAAATAAGGTTTTTGTCCTATAATTTAAACAGAAACCCGGGGGAAATAGCAACGGGGCAAGGAAAATAAAAAAGCGGCGGCCCGGGTGGGGGGACCCGGACCGCCTAAGGAGGGGGTTTAAAATCCATCCATAGACCAATGGATGGGGAGGGGGCTGATTGGGTGAAGCGTCATGTGTCATGAGTACTGAGCCATGAGCGCCCAGCGCATGACACATGACTCATGACTCATGGCCCATGACGCCAAAAGCTAATTCCATTTCCTTCTCTCCCTCTTCATCAGCAACGCTGTAATTTTCTTCCAGGGGCTGCTCCGTTTTTGTCCCGGCTTGGGGAGGCTCCGGCTCCTTTGGATGTTCCAGGTTGACGGAGACGACTTTAGACACGCCTTTTTCTTCCATGGTCACCCCGTAGAGAGTCTCGGCGAAGGTCATGGTCTTTTGATTATGGGTTATAATGAGAAACTGGGTCTTGTCGCTTAGCTCACGCAGTATTTCCTTGAAGCGGTGGATGTTTGCCTCGTCGAGCGGCGCGTCAACTTCATCCAGCAGACAAAAAGGGCTGGGCTTGGCCATGAAAACGGAGAAGAGGATCGAAAGCGCTGTCATTGCCTTTTCACCGGCTGAGAGCATAATGATATTTTGCAGCTTTTTCCCCGGGGGCTGGACAATGATGTCTATTCCGGTTTCAAGGATATTGTCGGACTCGGTCAGGACCATTTCAGCGCGCCCGCCCGCGAAGAGCCTCCTGAAGTTCATCTTGAAGTTTTCGTTCACCTGCTGAAAGGTCTCTAAAAAGCGGTGCGAGGTGGTTTTGTTGATCTTTTCTATGGCCGTATTCAAATCGTTGATTGACGCTATAAGGTCGTTATACTGGCCTTCCATGAAGCCGTGGCGCTCGCTCACCACGTTGTATTCCTCCAGGGCGCCCAGGTTAACGTCGTTGAACCTGGCAAGCTGCTCCTTTAGGTCGGCCGCCTTTTGGGCGAACTCCTCCTTGTTTATTTCAGCCGGATACTCGGCCAGCAACGCCTCCAGTCCTATGTCGAAATCGTCCCTCAGCCTCTGGATAATATTATCCAGGCGAAGATTCAGTTCAGCCTTCTTCAGATCGCCTTCCTGTATCCGGCCCTTCATTTCCTCAACCTCCTGGAATTTTTCCTTGGCAGTTGCCTCCCAAGCGGCGCACTGGTCCGCCAACTCCCGCATGGCCTCTTCCTTTTCCACTATGGAGAATTTTATTATCCTGCGCCTTTCCAGCAATTCGAGGACCTCTTTCCCAATGCGCTCCATGTCTTTTTCCATTTGGATCTTTTTGTTCTCCGCCTCATGCCGCCATTGTTTCCGCTTCTCTATTCTTTCCTCTATGGCGGAGTGGCTGGCCTTGAGCCTTTCGATGTCCATTGCGATGTTTTCCTTTTGGTGCTTAAGGGAAACCAACTGGATGTTGAATTCGTTGGCCTCTTCCTTGGCTATATCCACGCTCTCTTGTAAATTGGCGAGGATTTTTCTTGAGGACGCTATTTCCTTTTCCATGGCCTCTTTCTGGTCCTTCAAGGCGAGGAGTTCCCGCTCGGCCCCTTCCGCCTCTTCCCGCGATTTCTCTCTTTCCTCGCGGATGGCATTGATCTCAAGCCTATGGGCCTCCAGCTTTTTAATGTCCTTTTCCATCGCCTCGCGGATTTGGTGCAGGTCCTTTTCATCATGAATGCGCTGACGCTCGGAGGAAAGGATTTTCTGGTCGACCTCTGATTTTTCCCTTTCCAATTCAGCTATGGCCGCGCGCCTCTCCGCGATCCGCCCCTGGAGGGCTTCCATCTCCAGGGCCAGGGCGGCGTCCTCCTGCCTCAATTCGTTGATCAGCCTTTTCTTGCTGAGCAGCCCTGAATCCGTCCTGGCCGGCGATCCGCCGGTAATGGTCCCCTCCGGCGAAACTATGTCCCCTTCCAGGGTCACGAAGGAGCAATTGGCCCCATTGCGGCCCCAAAGGGCGAGGGCGGATTCCATGTCCTTTACAATCAGCGCGTCTTCAAGAAGGATATCCAGCATTTCCCTGTATTCAGGCTTTGTCTTCACGAGATCAACAGCCTTCCCCAATATACCTTCCCGGGTATCCGGGAAATGGACCGGGCTTCCGGTCCTCCTGGGGACGAGAGGACCAAAGGCGCTTCTCCCGGCGGCCTGGGCCTTCAAGTAGCCTATTGCCTCCTTGCCTGCCTGGCCGTTCTCAACTATCAGGCCCTGGAGTCGTTCACCAAGCGCGGCTTCCACGGCAAGCTCATATTCCGGGGCGGTTTCCATGACGTCCGCCAGAACGCAGCGTATCCCTTCCGGCAAGCCCTCTGTTTCACGTCTTTTCAACAGGACGCGCGCGCCGCCCTGAATGCCCTCGAAATTTTTTTGAAACTCCTCCAGGGAGGAGAGCTTGCCAGCTAGCCTGGATTTGGCGTTTTTCTTTTCATCGAGTTCCGATTGCGCCATTTTCAGGCCGGAGTTGTTTTCCTCCAGGCGGACGAGGAGGCCCCTGAGCTGTTCTTTTTGTTTTTCCAATTCCCTGGAAATGGACTCCAGTTGCTCACCGGCCCTTGCTTCCTTCTCCCTGGCCTCATCCATGTGCCTGGATAGTTCCTGCTCATCGGCGTGTATTCTTTCCTCCCTTTGGACCAGGATGCCGAGGCGGGTTTGCAAGGAAACGCTGTTGCTGTCTTGCCGGGCAAAAACCTGGTTAAGGTTTACAATGCCGGATTCCAGATCCTCTGCGTCATATCTGGCCTGGTCGAGCTGGTTTTTCGCCTCTCTCAGGATTTCGTTTTTTTCCTCGAAGGTCTCCTCAAGCACGGATATGTCCGTCACGGCCTTGGAAAGCTCCGTCTCGCGAACGGACAGCGTGTGATTGGTCCTTCGCAGGTCTTCTTCCATTTGGGAGATTTCTTCCATGGCCCTTGAGCGGTCGTTGACTAGTCCCTCGATCTGCTTCTTCATGAGGTCGGTCCTGGCCTCGTGTCCATTGATGGCGCCCTCTATCTCAAAGCCGTTTTCCTTCAGCTTGTTGACCTCTTTCTCGCGGAAGGCTATGTCGGTTTTCAGTGTCTCCAACTGGTTATTGAGAGTGGCCAGTCCGGTTTCCCTGGCGTCTCTTTCTTCACGCGATTTTTCAAGGACGGCGGAAATTCCATCAAAGGCCGCCCTGTGCTGGCGGTAGTCCGAGGCGTGGACGCTTAAGCTGATTTCCCGGAGCTCCGTTTTTTTCTTCTTGTATGCCTCGGCCTTTGACGCCTGCCGCTTCAGGGAGCCGAGCTGTCTGCGAAGCTCGTTCAGGGAGTCATTCACCCTCACGAGGTTCGCCTGGGCCGCCTCCATCTTCCGCAACGCCTCGTTCCTCCGGTATTTGTACTTCATGATCCCGGCGGCCTCTTCGATAATGAACCGCCGGTCCACGGGCTTGGAATTAATGAGTTGGTTTATGTGCCCTTGCTCAATGATGGAAAAGGCGCGGGAGCTGATGCCCGTGTCGAGAAAGAGGTCTATTATGTCCCGAAGACGGCATGGGGTCTTATTGATGAAATATTCGCTCTCGCCGGAGCGGTAGAAGCGGCGGGTGACCTTGGCTTCCTCAGCCAGGGGAAGGCCGCCGTCCGGGGTTATCTTCGGCAGGTTGGCGATGGTCATGCTCACCTCCGCCATCCCGTGGGCCTTGCGGGATTCGCTGCCGTTGAAAATAAGGTCTTCCATTTTCGTGCCGCGCAGGGTCTTTGAGCTTTGCTCCCCTATTACCCAGCGGATGGCGTCCGAGATGTTGCTTTTTCCGCAGCCGTTGGGTCCCACTATCGCTGTAAATCCCCTGGGGAATTCAAGTTTTGTGGCGTCCACGAAGGACTTGAATCCCGCCATTTCAAGGCTTTTTAAATACATTTTTTCATTCCTCTGGTTGGTTCAATTAGTTCTGTTGGTTAATTGGTCCTATCAGTCCTATCGGTCCTATCGGTTTTGAAAATTAGGGGCGAGCACAAGGCCCGCCCCTACAGGCGCATGACGCAAAACGCTCAAATCAACTGCATTTTGAAAATCCGCATGAGTGGCAGTTCAAACAGCCGTCCTCATGGGCCATGGCTGACGAGCATTCAGGGCATTTGAGCATCTGCCCCAATCCACGCGAGTCTAGGGAAACGAATTTCCCGTTGCCTTGCAGGGAGGCCAGGACATTGTTCCGTTTTTCGCCCTTTTTAATGGACGTCAGGTATTTGGCAATGGCCTTTCCTATGCCGTCCGCGCAGGAAGTGGTCTGGCAGCCGTTTTCCCATGTCGGTTGATGGCAGGATATGCCGGTCAACTGCTTCACAATTACATCTGGTTGGATATTGGACCTAAGGGCCAGTGAGACCAGCCGGCCTATGGCTTCCGACTGGGAGGCGGCGCATCCTCCGGCCTTCCCCATCTGAGTGAATATTTCAAAGGGTATTCCTTTTTCGCATTCATTGATGGTCAGGTAAAGGTTTCCACATCCCGTGGCGATCCTGAAGGTGTAGCCTGATGTGATGGCGGGCCTGGGCCGCGGCGTTATCTTGCCATTTTCGGAAGCAGCTTTTTTCTTTTTATCGGAGGTGGCGCCGGTTGAGAGCACCTGTTCGTCCCTGCTTCCGTCGCGGTAGATGGTCAGTCCCTTGCAGCCGGTTTGAAAGGCCATTAGATAAGCGTCTTCCACTTCCTTTTCAGTCGCCTCGTTAGGAAAATTGATTGTTTTTGAAACCGCGTTATCGGTATGCTTCTGGAAAGCGGCCTGCATTTTTATATGGTCTTGCGGTTTTACAAAATGGGCGGTCACGAAGGTTTTGCGTATTTTTTCCGGGATTTCCTCGAATTCGTTTATATTCCCTTTTTGCGCGATGGATTCCATCAGGGCGTCTGAATAAAATCCCTGGTCCATCGCCAGCTTTTGAAAAAATGGATGGGCCTCCACCAAGCGGTCCTTGTCCATGACGCTGCGCACAAAGGAAACCGCGAAGAGCGGCTCAATGCCGCTGGAGGAGTTGGCGATGATGCTTATGGTCCCGGTTGGGGCGATGGTGGTTGTCGTGGCGTTTCTGATTGGAGGAGACCCTTGCTTGTCGAACATGCTTCCCTTGAAATTGGGAAAAGGCCCGCGGTCCAGGGCAAGCTTGGCTGAGGCCTTTTTGGATTCGAGGTTGATGAATTCCATTACCTCTTCCCCCATCTTGAATGCCGCTTCGGAGTCATAGGGAATTCCCAATTGGATGAGCATGTCGGCGAAGCCCATGACTCCAAGGCCGATTTTCCGGTTGCCCTTGGTCACTTTTTCGATTTTTTCGATGGGATATTTATTGCGGTCGATTACGTTGTCCAGGAAATGCACCGAGGAATGGACGGTGCGTTTCAGCTTTTGGTAATCAAGCTGGCCGCCGGAAACCATTTTATTAAGATTGATTGAGCCAAGGTTGCAGGATTCGTATGGGAGGAGGGGCTGCTCCCCGCAAGGGTTGGTGCTTTCTATTTCCCCGGCAAGGGGGGTGGGGTTTTTCTCATTCATCCTGTCCAGGAAAATAATTCCAGGCTCGCCGTTCTTCCAGGCCGAGGAGACAATGGACTTGAAAAGGGCCTTGGCCGGGACCTTTTTCATTACCTCCTTGGTGGCGGGATGGACAAGCGGAAAGTCCTCGTTGTTTTTCAGGGCCTCCATGAATTTATCCGTTATCCCGACCGAGATATTAAAATTATTGAACCTGCCTTCCTCATTCTTGCAGGTGATGAATTCCTCTATATTAGGATGGTCGATCCGCAGGATGCCCATGTTCGCCCCGCGCCGCGTTCCCCCTTGCTTGATTGCCTCAGTGGCGGAATCAAAGACGGCCATGAAGGAGACCGGACCGCTGGATACGCCGCTGGTGCTGGCCACCGGACTGTTCGCCGGCCGCAGCCTGCTGAAGCTGAATCCGGTGCCGCCGCCGCTTTTGTGGATGAGAGCGGTGTCTTTCAGGGTCTCGAATATGCTGTCCATTGAATCCTCAATGGGAAGCACGAAGCAGGCGGAAAGCTGTTGCAGGTGCCTGCCCGCGTTCATCAAGGTGGGCGAGTTGGGCAGGAATTCCAGGCGGGCCATCATGTTGTAGAACTCCCTCTCCGTTTTCTGGACATCGGCCTGCTCGTCGTGCAAGAGGTCGGCCAAGGCGATGTCCTTCGCTACCCTTTTGAAAAGGTCCTCCGGCCTTTCAATAATCTCCCCGGCTTCGTTCTTCTTGAGATAGCGCCTTTCGAGGACCTTAAGGGAGTTTTCGGATATCTCCAGCCCCGCCCATCCCTCTGAATTTTTTGCCTTGCTCCTTGGTGCCCCCACGTTCAGTTCCTCTTTCTCTTTATCGTTTTCCACCAGAAGAGCCCCTGCGCTGGTGGAATAATCCCTTGAATCCAGCATACAATTTTTCCCCCCTCTGAAAAAATATATTACCTGTCAAATTTTATTTTAATTGCGAAGAAATAGTGCTATAAAAAAAACGTGAGGTACACTATTTAGTATGTCTGCAAGGATTATATCACTATATATTGTTTTGTCAACACCTCTTTTCATTTTTTTTGCCCGATTATAGAATAAACAAATATAAGATATTAATTTTAAAAGATTTTTGTTAAAATAAAAAAAAATATATAATAAAAAAAGCCGGGTATAATATCATCGAACGTTTAAATACATCGAAATTTATTTTGATTGCGGCCATGCCGCGCTATGGATATAAATGGAGTTCCCAGGATGTTGCTGAGCAGAGAAATAATAATTAGTCCTTATATCGCGCCCTCGGCCCAAGAGGCCGCCAATAGATTAGGGATCGAGATCTTTACTGATATAACCGATATAAAGGATATAAGCGGTCCGGCTCTGTGAGCAGAGTAATAGTTCACGGGTGTCAGGGATCAGGAGTCAGGAAAATCAGGCGATATCGATTTCCGCCAATATTTGTCCATTTGGTGGCCAAACCACTGAAATTGGCGGAATGGCTGATGGTTTGAGAAGGTTCATGGAGAAAACTGGCCCCTGATCCCTGGCCCCCGTGAACTATTACTATAAAGTCTTACAACTTTTTAAATCCAGGGATGTCCATGTCAACACCAGTAAAGTTAAAACCTGACGACTCCAAGATATTCTACCCCAAGGATTACGCCAAGAATACAATGATTTTCAAGGAAGGGACCATAGGCAGCAACGCCTTCCTTATAATGAGCGGAAAGGTGGAAATTTCAAAGATTGTCCAAGGGAGAAAAATAGTGCTGGCCGTTATAGGGCCAGGGGAAATCTTCGGGGAAATGGCCATTATTTGTGAAAAGGAAGGGGGCGCGGAGAGGACGGCCACCGCGGTTGCCCTGGATTTCACTCAGGTGGTGCCGATAACCAAGGAGCAAATAAAAAGCGGACTTGCCAAGACCCCGACCATGATAAGCTCCATTTTCCATTCCCTGATGGACCGGCTGAAAAAAACCACGGAAAGGCTTTCCAGCTATTTCGATTCCGGGAACCTTTTTTACGGGATATGCCATGTTCTGGATATGCTGTACCGGTTGGACCAGAAACACAAGGCGAAAATGGAGGGGTTGCAGCAGGAGAAGCAAGCGCGGTTGAAATATCCATATAAAGTATTCGTGAAGAGGGCCGCTGAAATTTTTTCAGTAAGCATGGACGACGTGGAAAAAACGATGGAGATGTTGAAGTCGGCCAAACTTATTTCCCTGGCCCTGGACAAGGAAAACAATAAATATATCGTGGTCAAGGACAAGGAATTCCTGGAAAACGCGCGCGCCTTCCACGATCAGTGGAAAAAATCAATTTATCTCTCCTCGAAGCCGGCGGTATTTTTCGACGTCAAGGACCTTGCCCGCCAGATCGGAGTGGAGTCCAGGAAAATAGTGGAAAAAATCAATTCCGGCGATTTCCCGGAATATTTTTATTATTTCCCGAAGGAAGAGGTCATCAAGTGGGCCAATGAAGTGGGTCCTGAATTTTTCGAAGCGACCGCCTCCGCGAAAAAGAAGGCGGACATGGGGGAGATCGCGCGTCAATTCGAGGATATCCTTAAGATTTTTTATTAGTTATGGCGGAACTCAAAAAACTCGGACGGTACGAAATAGATAAAGTCCTGGGAAAGGGCGGCATGGGCATTGTTTATAAAGGCCATGACCCTGAAATCGACAGGACCGTCGCCATTAAAACGGTCCATTTCGATGCCTCTCTTCCAGAGGAACACCGGGAGACCCTGAAGAAGAGGTTCTTTCAGGAAGTCCGCGCGGTAGGGAAATTGCTGCACCAGAATATAGCCACGATCTTTGACGTTGGCTCGTATGAAGGGGTCAATTTTTTCACCATGGAATACGTGGAGGGCATGACCGTCCAGGACCTCATGGCTTCCCAGAACAGGCCCTCCATTGAAAGCGCGGTAAGCTTCATAATTCAAGCCTCCGAGGCCCTTCATTACGCGCATCAGCAGGGGGTCATACACCGGGACATCAAACCGGCCAATATCATGGTCCTGAGTGACGGGCGCATCAAACTGATGGATTTCGGCATAGCAAAGGTCACCCAGGAGTCCTCGCAAGGGCCGGAGATGGCTACCCAGGCGGGATTCATCATGGGAACTCCGAATTATATGTCGCCGGAGCAGATAACCGGCAAGAAGGTGGATGGGCGCTCGGACATTTTTTCACTTGCGGTGATTCTCTATGAGTTCGTGGCCGGGAAAAAACCCTTTTTTGACGAGAACATGAGTTCTACCCTGTTTAAAATCGTCAACGAGGACCCGCTTGAACCCATAAAAATCCGGGGGGCCATACCGCGGGGCCTTAACGAAATTATAGTGAAGGCCCTTAAAAAGAAGCCGGAGGAGCGCTACCAGAGCGGGCAGGAATTCGCGGCAGCGCTCAGAAATTTTCAAGCCAGGGCGGACGCGGGGGCGGTTGACCCCTTCACAAGGGAATTCGGCCAAAGCGAAGCCGCGATTACCCAGTTGCTTTTCAATAATTGTTACGCCTTTGAAAATTTCACCGACGAGGAATTCTCCGAGATTTTCAAAATCTGCGAAAAGCACAACTTCAAGGCCGGGGAGGTTATCTACAAGGAAAACACCATCAGGAGCGGCCTGTACGTGGTCATTTCCGGGAAAGTGGAAATTTTTCAGGAAATAGACGGCAAGAAGGTGGTTTTGAGCGCTGTGGAAAACGGACAGTGCTTCGGGGAGATGACGGTTATAAAGCAATTTCCCAGCACGACATTCGCGGCTTCAGTGACAAACAGCTTTATCATTTCAGTGGGTGAAAAGGCATTGAAGCGGGCCGGGACCGGGATATATTTCAAGGTCTTCAGGAACATAGCCGTTGGATTGCTGAATAAAGTGATTAAATGCGACCAAAGGGTCGGGGAATTCATACGCAAGGCTTCCAGTTAAGTCATTGAGGGGTTCAGGGTTCGGGGTTCGGGGTAGGGGCGAATAATCATTCGCCCTTACATTGCCGCGTTGCCGCTCGTTGCGGATTTGTAATCCGCGATGCGATACCACTGGGATTTCTAATCCCCCCCAAGGAAATTTAAGATTTGAGATTTAAAATCTGAGATTTAAAATCTAAAATCAAAACGGTTGCAAACCTGTAACGAGCAAGAAACAGCAAAAAAAATGTAAGAAATTCGCGCGCCATGTCTCTATTTAATATAGACAGTTGCCGGTTATCAGTTCAAGGTTCGGGGTTCGGGGTAAGGGCGAATGATTATTCGCCCCTACCGTGAACCGTGAACCCTGAACCCCGAACCTATAAAGGAGCTTTTCAATGAGAAAAAAATATTTCCTGCCTGTGCTATGTCTCCTCTCCATCTTCATCCTTCATGAAAGCAATGCAAGCGCGGTGGAAACCGGGTCCCTTATGGTTATAGCCCAGGACACGGATGGAAAACCGGTCAATGCCCCCATTGAGGTAAAGGGGGAGCAAAAGGGGAAAGGGACTTTGATCCTCACCCTCCCGAAAAAAAAATACACGGTCCTTTTCGGGAAAATGAAGGGGTACGCGCTGAAGACCCCGAAGACAGGCAGGCAGATCGCTTCAGTGGAGCCGGGCAAAACCACGATCGTGACCGGAATTTACGAATCCGAGTCCCAGCCAGGCATGGTCCACATAAAAAAAGGCAGCCAGGATTTTTATATAGATGAATACGAATACCCCAATAAGGCGTCCAAGGAGCCCACGGTCAAGGTGGACTGGGGCCTGGCGAAGGCCCTTTGCTCCGACCTTGGCAAAAGGCTTTGCACAAAGGAAGAATGGTCCGCCGCTTGCGGTGGGCCAAAAGGCTTCGCCTACCCTTACGGCAGGATTTATGAAGGCCCCAAATGCAACGGCGCGGACGCGGACAGGGGCGTTGCTGTCCCGTCCGGGACCATGAAAGACTGCGTGAGCGAATACGGGGCCTTTGACATGAGCGGGAACGTTTGGGAATGGACCGGGACCCCTGAATCCGGAGTGGGCCTTATGGGAGGAAACTGGTCCTCGCTTGAAACGGGCATGACATGCTCCTTCTTCGAGAAGGAGGATCCCGCTTACAAGGATGACACCATAGGCTTCCGGTGCTGCAAGACGGTTGAGGAGGTGGATAAGACCCCTCCCGTGACCACGGCCTCTCCTGGAGGCGGGACGTACGCCTCCGCCCAATCGGTTACCTTGTCCTGTTCGGACAACGGCGGCTCCGGCTGCGCCGCGACCTGGTACACCACGGACGGGTCCGGCCCGACCAATCATTCCTCTCGCTATTCCTCTCCTATCCCCATCTCCTCCACAACCACGCTTAAATTTTTAAGCATGGACAAGATGGAGAATATCGAACCGGTGAAGACGGAGAAGTACACGATTTCCATCGCTCCTGCCGATACCACCGCCCCAACAACCACGGCCTCTCCCGGAGGGGGGACATACGCCTCAGCTAAATCAGTAACCTTGTCATGTAAGGACAATGGCGGTTCCGGGTGCAAAGCGACCTATTACACAACAAACGGGACCATCCCCACCGCGGCCACGGGCGCGGTCTATTCCTCCGCCATCTCCATTTCCGCCACAACCACACTAAAGTTTTTCAGCGTGGACAAGGCCAGGAACGCCGAGTCAGTGAAGACGGAGAAGTACACTATTTCCATCGCTCCTGCCGATACCACCGCCCCAACAACCACGGCCTCTCCCGGAGGCGGGACGTACAACTCCGCTAAATCTGTTACCCTGTCCTGTTCAGACAACGGCGGTTCCGGGTGCAAGGCGACATATTATACGTCCGACGGGTCCGATCCGACCGAGTCATCTCCGGTCTATTCCTCCGCCATCACCATTTCCGCCACAACCACACTAAAGTTTTTCAGCGTGGACAAGGCCAGGAACGCCGAGTCAGTGAAGACGGAGAAGTACACTATTTCCATCGCTCCTACCGATACCACCGCCCCAACAACCACGGCCTCTCCCGGAGGCGGGACGTACAACTCCGCCCAATCTGTTACCCTGTCCTGCGCGGACAATGGCGGCTCCGGGTGCTACGTGACTTATTACACGACTGACGGGAGCGACCCTGACACCTCTTCCCTTGTCTACGCCTCCCCCATCTCCATTTCCGCCACCACAACTTTAAAATTTTTCAGCATTGACAAGGCCGGGAACCGGGAGACCGTGAAGACGAAGGAGTATGTGATCAAAAAGAAGAGCGGGGGCGGAGGCGGCGGGACAACAGTAACCGACATTGACGGCAACGCTTATAATACAGTCACCATCGGCACACAGAGATGGATGAAAGAGAATCTTAAAGTGACCAAATACCGCAATGGGGAAGCCATACCCACTACCCGTGATATTTCAGCCGAAACCTCGCCAAAATACCAGTGGGCATATAATGGCAACGAAAGCAATGTGTCTACTTACGGGCGGTTATATACCTGGTATGCGGCAACTGACAGCAGGGGCGTATGTCCTGCAGGCTGGCACTTGCCCACCGATGCTGAATGGACAACGCTTATGGATTATCTGGGAGGCGAAAGCGCGGCAGGCGGCAAGATGAAAGAAAGCGGAACAACTCATTGGAATAGCCCCAATACATCCGCGGACAACAGCAGCGGTTTCACAGCGCTTCCGGGTGGTTACCGCTACTACGACGGCTCATTCTACCTCTTCGGCTACTACGGTAACTGGTGGTCGGCTACGGAGTTCAGTTCTACAGACGCGTGGGACCGTCTCCTGTACTACGACTACGGCTACGTGAGCCGTTACTACAGCAGTAAGAACTACGGGTTCAGCGTTCGCTGTGTCGGGGATTGACTATTTGTCTATTTGACTATTAAAGGTGGATAGGTTGAAGGCTGAAGACTGAAGGGGAAATGTAGAAGACAGAAAGCGGCAGGTTTTAATGGGGGGGGGGGCATGGGGCGAAGCCCCATCGAATTTTTTTTTTGTGGCGCTGTCAGGGCTAAAGCCCGATTCACATAAGACCTTCCCTAACCCCAGCCTTAAGGCTGGGGTTATTGGGCACACATCATACAGGGACTTTAGTCCTGAGATGGCACATGAGCGAAAAAGAGGACGCGCTGACCAAGACCTATGATCTTATGTTCCGCTCGTTACGGATTTGCAATCCGTAACGCGGCGCCACACGCTCGTCGCGGATTTGCAATCTGTAACGCGGCGCCACACGCTCGTCGCGGATTTGCAATCCGCGATGCTATACCTTCGGGATTTGCAATCCCGATCCACGGATTACAAATCCGGGCGGAAGATGCGTTACAGGTTACAAACCTGTAACGAGCAGTGCGGTAAATCCGCAACGAGCGGTACGAGCAAGAAATTGGATTGCAACGAACAATGCGATAGCATTAACGAGTATTAACCAGCAACGAGGGTTATAGCCCCATGCGGTCCCGTTATAAAATCATAGAGGCCCCTGAAGGCTGCAATATAATCTTCGCCACCTCCACCATAGTGGACTGGACCCCGCTCCTTTTTAAGGACGATCTTCTGGACATTATTTTACAAAGCCTTAAATTCTGCCAAAAGGAAAAAGGATTGGAAATATATGGGTACGTTATAATGCCGAACCATTTTCACCTGCTGGCCGGACATAAGACGCGCAAGGCCATGCCAGGCATAATCAGGGACATGAAAAAACACACCGCCAAGGAGATTATCAAGTATCTCAAGGGCTTGGGAACTTATGGAGAAATGCCCTGGATAAGGCCCTTTCATGCGGAAAAGCCAAGCATGGTTTGGCAGCCGGGTTACCATCCCCAGGCGGTTTTCAGCCAACCCGTGTTTTCGGAAAAGCTGAAATATATCCATGGCAATCCAGTAAAGCAAGGGTTTGTGGAAAGGCCCGAGCATTGGAAATATTCGAGCGCCAGGAATTATATTCTTGACGACCATTCATTGGTTGTTTTGGACACTGAGCGGCTGTAGTGGAACGGATTCCCGCTCGTTACGGGTTTGCAATCCGTAACGCGACACCACACGCTCGTCGCGGATTTGCAATCCGCGATGCTATACCTTCGGGATTTGCAATCCCGATCCACGGATTACAAATCCGGGCGGAAGATGCGTTACAGGTTACAAACCTGTAACGAGCAGTAAACGCGACACCACACGCTCGTCGCGGATTTGCAATCCGCGATGCTATACCTTCGGGATTTGCAATCCCGATCCACGGATTACAAATCCGGGCGGAAGATGCGTTACAGGTTGCAAACCTGTAACGAGCAGTAATCTGAAATCTAAACGGTTACAAACCTGTAACGAGCAGTAACTATCAAGCTTGACAGACTACGGCCTTCGCTAATATATTTAATTCAGTGACGAGTAACGAGTAACGAGTAACGAGTGAGAGAAAAACTCGTCACTTGTAACTCGTTACTCGTCACTGCTTTTAATGGAGAACCTCCCATGAAAAAATTACTGATCCTTGCCATATTTATCATGCTCATGGCTCTTGCTTTCCCCTTCGGCGACCATATTCGTTGATTCGTGTAATTCGTGTTATGTATTTAAAAAACTTTGCTATAAAAACAAAAGATCCCGTGCATCCTGCATATCCCTGTTAAATTATTTTTTTGGCGGGGATAAACAGGATAGGCAGGATGAAGATTAAAAATTCCGCAACGAGCAAAACCATATATTTCCTGACAACTGCCCCCTGACAACTATTACTATTCATGAAAACCCAAAAGCCCATTTTATTTTTCCTCCTTTTCCTTGCCGCCCTCCTTCTGCCCATTCCTTTCCTGAAATCCCTTGTCCATGCCGCGGCCGGCCCGGACATTAAGGTCAGATTCAACGGCGCTCCGGCCGAGGTCGTCTCCTCTTCCAGCGGCGAGGCCAAGGTAAGGGTCCCCCTCGGCGCCAGCACAGGGCCAATCTCCATTGAAACCAGGGCAGGGGTTATTTACAGCGAAAAGGATTTCGAGGTGAACGCCACCCCGGCCCCCTATAACGTCTCGGTCAAGGGGTCGGTCGAGAACATGGAAATAACATGGACCCCTCCCATTGCCCTGGGTTTGAGCGGATATGATATTTATCGTTCCACCGGAAAAAACGGGTCTTACCAGAAGATCAGGGAAGGGACCACCGGGACCTTTTACATGGATGAGGATCCCGCCCTGGAAGTTGGAACAACTTATTACTACAAAGTGGGCGCGGTATATGAGGGAAACAAGAAAAGCCCTGTCTCGGAACCGGCCTCGGACGTCTTCGGAAGGCTGAGCATCTGGATTCCCAATGTGAACGCGGCCAGGGAAAAGGGGCAGGGCCTTACCAGGGAGGGGTATCTGTACACCTTGCAAACGCCTATTAACGTGGAAAACGCGGACAATGTTTCAATTGAAGAGGCGGCCCTGTACCTGGATTATGACTTCACAGCGCTGAGGCCCATCAAGGTCGAGAGGACCATCCTCACGAAAGACCTTGAGTGGGGCCTTGAGAACGCCTTGGGCACAATGAAGATTTCCCTGAAAAAAAAGAGCGGCAAACCCCTCAGGGGCAAGGGCACGCTTTTTAACGTGGTTTTTGAAATCATGGACACCGCCGTGGAGGGCCATGTGCTGGAATTTAAATTCCACGGCAAGGACCACCCTGACTTTCCTTCCTATATCACCGCCCCGAACCAAAAGGACATCCCGCTTGATCTGTCCAACGGCGCCATGAGGGTCCAGCTTAAATATCAAAAAGGGGACGTAAGCGGCGATACCTTCATCCAGGCGGATGATTCCTCCCAGGCATTCGTGTACGCCACGGGTTTCTCAGAGCCGGGCAGGGGTCCCCTGGCCGGGGGTGACATTGACGGCGACCGGACCATCATGACCAACGACGCCGGCCTTATCCTGTACCATGTGGTCAACCGGGACTGGCCTTCCTTGAAAAATATCAAGGAAGTCTTTGGAAAGACCCGGACCGTGGACATGGGAGAAAAGACGTTGGGCGCGAAATTAAGCCGCCAGGGGCTAAGGGCAAAAGGCACAGAGGCACAAAGGCACAAAGGCACAGAGGGGCAGAGGACGGAGGACGGAGGGAATTTGAGATTTGAGATTGTGGATTTGGGATTTAAATCCGAAATCCGAAATCCAAAATCCAAAATAAAACTAAAGGCGGAGGACGGGAATAACCCGCAACCCGTAACCCGCAACTCGTCACCGGTCACTCGTCACTGGTCACTCAATGAACGCTACCTGGAAGTCCCTCTTTACATCAACACGTTGAATGACATGCATTCCGGCGAATTCAATGTCCTCTATCCGGCGGAGATACTGGAGGCTTTGGATTTTACACTGGACAGGAGGCTTGGAAAAAAATTTGAAGTGAACACGGAGTTCAGGAAAAAGGGGCTGGCCGTGGTTTCCCTGATTTACAGCCAAAAGGGCCTAGCGGCCCTGGGCTTCAAGAGAACAAGGATCGGCGTCCTGAAATTCCGGATATTGACGGACAAGGCCGCCAAAGGGGAATTGTCTTTTTCCGCGGTGGACCTTTACGACCGGTTCGGGCGGAATTTCGCCAGGTCGGACCTGGGGATGAAGGTCAACTCGAAAAAGGCAAGTTTCAGTATACAGGCCAGCGCGTCAGGGGACAAAGCGAATTTGGGATTTGGGATTGCGGATTGCGGATTTGGGATTTGGGATACTTCGACAGGCCTCAGCACAGGTTTAAAATCCGAAATCCAAAATCCAAAATCCAAAATAAAACTAAAGGCGGAGGACGGAAATAACCCGCAACCCACAACCCGCAACTCGTCACTCGTCACTCGTCACTCGTCACTGCTTTACGGTCACTCGTCACTGGATAACAAGGACCCTTCCTCCATTACCGGCTTTGCTCCTTCAAAGGGCAAGGCAGGGGACATTGTAAGAGTCAAGTACACATCCGTTGCCGCCCTGATTTCCCCTGAACCTGGGACAACCCTGGCCTCCGCCTCGCAGGAATTCACCTGGGACCTGGGAAGCGGGGTAAGCGAGTGCAAATTGGAGGTGGGGAGCGCGCAAGGGGGCAGTGATTTTGACAGCTACTCCACCACTTCCCGCGCGTCAAGAATAGTCCCCGGTTTGCCAATGGACGGAAGCCCGATTTATGTCCGCCTGTCATCCGCCATGGTGGACGGAAGCTCGTATTACAAGGATTACACCTTTACCTCGCCGCGTCCCATTGCCGCTGTAATTGTCAATCCCTCAGGCAATTCCACCTTGTCCTCTTCCAGCCAGACCTTTTACTGGAGCAAGGGCAGCCTGGTGGACGAGTATAAACTGGAGGCGGGCTCTTCCCAGGGAGGGAGCGATATCGATTCCTTCTCCTCTCCAACGCGCATATCCAGATCGATTGACAATCTGCCGGTTGACGGGAGCAAGATATATATACGCCTGAGTTCCCGCATAGGCCAGGGCTGGCGGTATCAGGACTATGAATACACGGCATATAAGGCCCCGATCGCGGAAATCACCTATCCTCCCAACGGTTCCACCTTGAGCTCAAGCGCTGTTACCTTCAAATGGGACCTGGTGAAAGGGATAAGCGGGTACAAACTGGAGGTGGGGACTTCGCCCGGAGCGGCGGACATAGATTCCTTTACCACAACCAGTCTTTCCTCCAGGGAGGTTTCCGGCCTGCCGGTGGACGGGAGCAAGGTATACGCGAGGTTGAGCTCTCTGCGCGACGGCGTCTGGTTCTATAATGATTACTACTTCACGGCCTTTGAGGCATTCGCGAGGATAACTTCTCCTCCCAACGGCTCCACCCTGAGCTCAAGCTCTGTCACCTTTAAATGGAATCTCGTGAATGGGATAAGCGAGTACAAACTGGAGGTGGGGACTTCGCCCGGAGCGGCGGACATACATTCCTCCACCACAACCAGTCTTTCCTCCAGGGAGGTTTCCGGCCTGCCCACGGATGGAAGCAAGGTATATGTGAGGTTGAGTTCCCTTGCGGGCTCCGTCTGGCAATATAAGGATTATGAATACACGGCGTATTCAGCAGGAGAAGTGGCAAGGGCGGAAATTTCATCCCCGGCGGCCGGCTCGGCCTTCAGTTCCACCACGGTCACCTTTAAATGGAACCTGCTGGATGGGGTAAGCCAATACAAGCTGGAGGTCGGGACTTCGCCTGGAGGGAGCGATCTTGACAGCTTCACCACAACTTCCCGCAATTACAGGACGGTTTCCGGCTTGCCCTCTAACGGCGGAACTGTCTACGTCCGGCTTGGCTCCCTTATCGGCGCAACGTGGTATTATAAGGAATATACGTTCAAGGCAATGAAGAAATGAGGGATTGAGATAAAAAGGCACAGAGGCACATAGGCACAAAGGCACAGAATGGCAAAAGGCGAAGGGCGAAGGGCAGGGGGCAATTTCCGCTCGTCACGGTAAAAAAGTTTGTAAGAAATTCGCGGGCCATGTCTCTAAATATAGGCAGGTGCCGGTTTCCAGTTCACGGTTCACGGTTCGGGGTAGGGGCGAATAATCATTCGCCCTTGCCGCTCGTTACAGATTTGCCGGACTGTGTCGCAATGTCATTCTGAGGCGTCAGCCGAAGAATCTCAAATCCATAACTTCTTGATTTTATGAGAAGAATGACAAATCGTATGTTTTTTGGAATTGCGGCACAGCCTGACAAATCCGCAACGAGCAGAATCCGGGCGGAAGATGCGTTACAGGTTACAACCTAAATTTTTCATTTGCCGCAGATAAACGCAGATAAACGCAGATAAAACAAAGAATTTTTACGACTTCATCTTTCACTTAAAGGGTGAAATCCTTATTGGCTGCAAGTTATTGAAAAATCTGCGTTAATCCGCGTTAA
>JACRGO010000005.1 GCA_016212295.1 Nitrospinota bacterium
CTTAGGCTCAAAATGATGTCCAATAAGCTCCCATTCTCGCTCAGAAAGATCGCTCTGGTACATATATACCCCCATAATAGTTAATATTGTATATATAACTATATGGTAGATATGTTTTCTTTTTCAAGACAGCTTCTAAAAATAAAAGAAAGAGTCAGGAAGAAAGTATACGATTGATTGAGTGAGTGAGTGAGTGAGTGAGTGAGTGAGTGAGTGAGTGAGTGAGTGAGTGAGTGAGTGAGTGACAAAAAACCGGGGGGGGATTATTAACTCTTAAGGGATTCATAATGGATTTTTTTTAAAAATTAAATGACCGGATAACAATAAACTAAAAATAATCCGTTTACTTGGAAGAAGAAAAAGTCTTCAGGAATTCGGAATCAGGGGAAAGGACCATGATGGTCTTATCGGAAAGGGACTTCTTGTACGCCTCGAGTGAGCGTATGAATTCATAGAATTTTGGGTCCTTGCTGAACTCCAAGGCATAAATGTGGACCGCTTCCGCGTCGCCTTGGCCCTTGATTTCCTGCTCGCTTTTATACGCCTCGGCCAGAAGTACGATCCTTTGCTTGTCCGTCTCGGCCCGGATCTTCATGGCCTCCTCGTTACCCTCTGAGCGGTATTCCTTGGCGATCCTCTGGCGCTCCGCTTTCATTCTGTTGTAAATGGAGTTGGCGATCTCCGGCGGCATATCCGCCCGTTTGATGCGGACGTCATTAATCAAAATGCCGTAAGCCCTGGCCTTTTCATCGGACGCCTTTCGCACTGTTTCCATGATCTGGGTCCTTTTGGTGGAAATAATCTCGTGCAATGGATGGCGTCCCAATTCCACTCGAAGCTCGGAATAAATGATGTCGTCCAGCCTGGCCTGCGCTCCCCCGAAATCCCTTACAGTCTGAAGAAACAGAAGGGGATCGACGATTTTCCACTTGGCGAAATTGTCAACCAGCATGTTTTTTTTGTCCGACGTGATAATTTCCGCGGCATTGGCGTCGTAATCGAGCAACTGCCTGGAAAACGTGGTCGTCTGCTGAATGAACGGAATTTTAAAATGGAGGCCGGGCTCAGAGGCCACGCGGATGGGCATCCCCATTTGGGTGATGACCACTTGCTCGGTCATATCCACGGTGAAAAAACCCGTATAGGCAACAAACCCCAAGACTATAAATATCAATGCCCCTAAATTTTTAACCATGCAAAGGATTCCTTTTAGATACTTATACACTCAATCTTAGAATTCATCTCTCACAATCCAAAAAATGAACCGCGGAGACACAGAGATTTTTGTAAAATGTTTACAGTTCTATTATTTTCTTTTCTCCGCGTCTTGCGCCTCCGCGGTAAAAAAAATTTAAATTTCAAATATCCTTGATTAGTTTTTCTTTTCTTCGACCGGCTTGTTTAAAATTTTACTTTCCACGCCGCCCATTGGAAATATCGGCATCAGATTAGAGCCGGATTTCGGATCGGCTATGATCTTCTGAACATTCAGCAGGGTCTCTTCCATCATCTCTATATAAAGCCTCTTTCGCGTAATATCCTCGGCCTTCTTGTACTCATCTAGTATCTTCTGAAATTTTGCCGCGTCTCCCTTGGCCCTGTTTATTTTTTCTTCCCTGTATCCCTCAGCCGCCTTGATTATCTGCGTCGCGTTACCCCTGGTCTCCGGGAGCACCATATTCTGGTAGCCCTGGGCCTCGTTGATCATCCTTTCCTTGTCCTCCCTGGCGCTGACCACGTCCTTGAAGGCGTCCACGACTTGCTTAGGGGGATGGACGTCCTGAAGCTGAAGGGCCGTTACCTGCAATCCGACCTCGTAGCGGTCCAGGATGGATTGGACTAAATCCCTCGTTTGAATCTGTATCTCGGATTTCCCGGTGGTCAATGCCTCGTCGATGCGCCTGCCTCCAATTACCTCCCTGATGGCCGCTTCGCTGGCGTCCAGCATCGCCTTTCTGACGTCCTTGGCGTTAAAAAGGTATTTGGCGGAGTCTGAGACCTTATACTGGACTACAACGTCCATGTCTATGATATTTTCGTCCCCTGTCACCATAAGCGATTCCTCTGGAACGTCCCTGTACCTGGCTGGCGGGCCATGGTCAATCAGGCGGAACCCGATTTCCTCACGCCTTACCTGAGTGACCTTGGGCTTCAATACGCTTTCCAACGGCGATGGGAGTTTCCAATTAAGACCGGACCCGACCGTGCGTATATGCTTCCCAAAGCGAAGCACCAAGCCCTCCTCATCCACGCCTACCAGGAAAAAGGAACTCCCTCCCAACCAGACCAGAAGGCCCACCAAGACCAAAAGAAAAATCTTGTTAGGTTGCAATTCAGGAAGGTTGATTTTGGGGAAATCAAAGGAAGGTCCGTTGCTTCCGAACTGGCCTCCTCCGCCGGAGGGGCCGCTTCCTTTCGGGGATGGAAAATCATCCCAAGCCATGAAAACTCCTTTTCTGATTAAAATTAAGGAAAATAATGCAATGCGTGAGATAAATTCCCGGATCAGGCGAGTAAGTATCTAAGACGTGTAATTAAAACAAAATAACCGCATAATGTCAAGACTGTTATTTATTACGTTCAGAAATTCGCGTTTTCCGCGTAAATTTTTCAACCGCTTATAGGAGCGGCATGGCCGCGCTATGTAAACGCAAAAAATAAGCAGACATTAATCCGTATTAACAACGCCGCGTATGTATTTACCAGACTTAAACATGACAACCCTCCGGGCGGAAATTTTGGCTGCCTCGCCGGTTTTAGGGTTCCGCCCCATACGCGCCCGTTTTTTTCTCACGTCGAATTTACCGAACCTCTTAAGGTTCACTGATTCCCCGCGGGAAAGAGAATCCTTTATTGCGTTAAGGATCTCTTCTATGGCCCCTTCAGCCAGCTTTTTAGGCGCACCGGTTTTATTAGTTATTTCCTGGGTTATTTCCAGTTTTGTCATATAATCTTGCTCGCATGTTCTGAGAGTTTATTCCGCACGATTAATTTACGGCAATGAGCCAAAATTATCAAACATCTCCGCATGATTGTCAATTGCCGGTCGTTTTGCCAAAAATATTTTAGCACCTGAATTTTTTATTTACCTATACTAAGGAAAAGGCGTAACCAATAGATTTTTATAGTTTTTTTCAATAAAAATAACTATATTTTTTTCACCTAAGAGGTGATTTCTTTTTTTTTCTTCTGGTTTCCTGGATTCCTTATTAAATAGTCTTATATTAGGAAGTCAGGAAAAAACTTTCTAAATGAAAAATTTGCGCGGAAAACTCAAATTCTGAACGAATAATATAATACATCATATGTTCAAAACCCGCAATTGACTGCCCTGTTTTTGTTTCTTGATTTTCTTAATTTTTCCGCCTTCAAGCGGGTTTTTGTCTTTTCTGTTTTTTTAGAGTTTAATTCCTGAACCTCTACGCCCTTGCCAGCGTGACGCCATACACCCTATCGGCGCCTCCTTCTTTCAAAACAAGAGAACATTCACGCATTGTAGCGCCGGTGGTCAGGACATCATCAAGCAGCAGCACCCTCTTTCCCCTGGCCGCTCCGCCATCCCCGGCCAGGGCAAAAGCCCCTTTTAAATTTTGCAAGCGTTCCTTTCTCCTCAAGGACACCTGCGGGGCAGTCCGCTTGGCCTTTACAAGACATTTTATGCTGATGGGAACATGGAACTCCCGGGCCAAGTTTTCCGCCAGCAGGAAAGGAGGATCGTACCCTCTCTCAACTAATTTTTTCTTATGCACCGGGACCGGTATAAGCAGGTCGAAATCCATCGGGAAGCCTGACTTCTGCATAAAGGAAATCAGGAGTTTTCCCAGGTCCTTGCCCAACCCCGGAAGCTTATGATATTTAAAATCGTGGATCAATTCCTTGAAAACCCCATCATACCCTCGAATGGAACGGAGAAGATCGTAAGGGGGAGGACCGCTGGAACAATCACCACAAAGATAGGAGCTTGTTTGGAAATCGATGGAAAAAGGCTTGCCGCATATCCCGCACCCAGGCCCCATCCCACCAGCGGATAGACCGGCCATGCACCGTTCGCAAATCCAATTATATTCGCCCTCATCAAAAACAACAAGGCAGTTACTGCACTTCCTGGGGAAAAAGAGACCTGCAAGGACTTTTAAATAATAGCTCATATAAACGCCGTCTTTCATGTCAATAATCATTTTAAAGGAGATTGTCCAAAAATCAAAATTCATCTATAATAATGCATGCTTCTTTGTGTTTCCTTGTGGCTTTGTGGCTTCGTGGCAAAAAAATAATGGGCACAAAGGCACTAAGGCGCAAAGGTTCACAAAGTTTAAATATGAATTACTATTTTTTCTGAAAGGAATGGAATGAATTTACTTGAAAACCTGACAGCGGAAGACCTTCTTAACAAAACCATTTTCATACGGGTGGACTTCAATGTCCCCTTGCAATCAAAATCCGCGGGCCGATTCTTCGTGGAAGGAGACGAGCGTATCCGGAGATTCCTGGATAAATCCTTCCAAAAAATCCACGAACTCACACATGGAAACTGCAGGATCATAATCGGCTCCCACCTTGGAAGACCGCATAAATTCCGTGACCACGCCCAATGGGACGGAATATTCAACCTCCAGTTCGTCTGCTCCCACTTCGAGACCCTCCTGAAAAGGAGATACGAGGACTCATATATAGTGTTCCCCCCGGAGTCCATGGATTCCCAACTGTCCGATTCCATAGAAATCATCAAGAAAAAACAACTCCCCTTGGGCGGAATCAAGTTCCTGCCTAATCTGCGGTACCTCTTTGAAAGGGAGTCGGACTACCGCGAAAAATTCATGGAGGACCTAGCGGACATCTGCGACGTATACATCAATTGCGCCTTTGGGACCAGCCACAGGGAAAGCCGGAGCATCATCGCCCTGCCCAGGCTCATGAAAAAAAACGGGAAGCTCTACGTGGCCGGCGTTCTTTTGGCCGAGGAAGTTTCCAGGCTGGGAGAGCTCGCGAGCCGCATGTTGGAAAATCCCGGCAAATCCGCCTTCCTTGCCGGGGGCTCCAAGGTATCGGATAAAATCGGTTTGATAAAGCAGTTCGCCGTATCCGGCATATCGCGGATACTGCTGGGCGGGAAAATGGTCAATTCCTTCCTCCTTGCAAGGGACTTTAAAATTAACGGCGCCGGGGACCTGCCGCTGAAATTAAAGCCAAAGGAAGCGGATGAAAAAAGTTTTCTGGATGAAATACGCCTTGCCGGGGAAATCCTGGAAGCGGCGAAGGACAAGGGCGTGGAAATCTTTTTTCCAGTGGACTACAAGGTCGCGCCCGCTTTCGATTCCAAGGAATTTTCCATCTCCGGGTCCCCGGATTTCAATAAAGAACTTCAACTTGACCTTGGACCCAAGACCATAAAGATGTATTCGGAAATACTTCAGGAGGAGAGCGTGAAGAATATCTTCTGGAACGGACCCATGGGGGCCTTCGACCATCCAGCGAACAAGGGATACGCCGAGGGATCGGTGGAAATAACCAAATGCCTTTTAAAAAAATGCCTTTGGGACCGGGACGCGCTTTCAGTCATCGGCGGAGGGGACTCAGCAGCGGTTGTCCAGAAGCTGGACTTGGCCGGCATCAGGATTTGGCTGGCCCATGAGCTAAGCAAAATGATTCCAATGAACGTGAACCACGATCTCTTTGAAATAAAATTCCCGGATAGGGATTTATATACCTTCATGAATTACTTGACAGGGAATTTTTTCACATCCACCGGCGGCGGCGCGTCCCTCGAATTCCTTGAGGCATATCTTAAGGACAACGGGAGCCAGCCCTACAGCTTTTACCTGCCAGGGACAAGGGTCCTTGAAGAATAGGTCGGGGAGATTTGGAACAGTGAGAAGGATAGGATTAACAAAGAAAAGATTAACATCGAACATCGAACGCTGAACATCGAACGTCGAAATGCGTTGGGCGTCATGAGCCATGAGTCCTTGACCCACCACTCATGACGCATGACGCACCACTCATGACGCATTTCCTGCTACATCCAACAGCGCAAGCCTCACCATGTTCAGCCCATGAAAAAGCGCCCTTTCCCGGATATCGGCCCGGTCCCCGCTGATTACGCGCCTTTCGACAGCAACACGGTCCCGGTGGTCCGCTATCCCGAAGCACACGGTCCCCACCGGCTTCTCTTCGGACCCGCCTCCAGGCCCGGCGATCCCGGTCACGGCCAAGCATACATCGCACCCTAAAGCCCTCTTTCCTCCCCTGGCAAGCGCCTCCGCAGTCTCAACGCTTACTGCCCCATGCCGCTCCAGCAAGGCCGGGCTAACCCCGGCCAACCGGACTTTAAGTTCATTGGAATAAACCACAAGCCCCCCGTTGAAGTACGCGGAGCTTCCAGCGCGATCAGTGAGATATTTGGAGATGTGTCCGCCTGTGCACGACTCCACGCAGCCGAGGGTCAGATTTTTTCCGGCCAGCAGTCCGCCTATTATGGCCCCCATCTCCTCTTCGCCGTATCCATAAATTAATTGACCAAGGCAGGCTTCAAGGTCCTCCCGGAGCCTGGCCTTCCAGCCGCTGTCCTCCTTTGTTGGATAAAATTTGATGATGATCCCTTCCCCTCCAGCCAGAATTTCCCATCGCACGCAATGGCGCGGGACGATCTTTTCCTTTATGATGGCGTCGATGGCGGATTCGCCGGTCCCGATGGTCTTAACTACAAGCCTCTCCGTCCCTTGGCGCTTGGGCAGCTCAATGGACAGGATGGGAAGCGCCTGATCCAGGAACATCCTTTTCATTTCCGAGGGGACCCCTGGAAAGGCAAAGACACGGCATCCCTTTTCACTGAGGAAAAATCCGCAGGCGGTGCCTATTGGGTTTGGGAGGATTTGAGAGCCTTGCGGGAAAAGGGCCTGCTTTTCATTGTTGGACGGCATGGCCCTCCCGCACGAGTCGAATTTCCTTTTCAGTATTTCAAGCTCCGCTGGGTCTTTAACCAATGGACGTCCAAGAGCCCCGGCCACTGCCTCCCTGGTTATGTCGTCCTCGGTTGGACCCAGCCCGCCCATGATGAAGACATGGGAAAATTCCTCTATGCCGCTTCTGATAGCTGCCCGCGCAAGGCCAGGATCATCCGGCAGGATGGAGACCTTTCTTACCTGGAGTGAATAAGCGGACAATTCCCGCTCGATAAAGGAGGAGTTCGTGTCAACGATATCTCCATTCAGGAGTTCATTGCCGATGGCGAGGATGAAGGCGTTCATTTTGAGGACGTAGGGGGCGGTTGTCTATAAATAATGCCTGACCGAAAACCCTGGTTTTTCGGTCAAGAAATTCGAAGCACGAAATATGAAACAAATTCGAATAGCCAAATTTCAATATACCAAACCACGTTGGCCTGAGTTTGAAATTTTATTGATTTCTAGTACGGAGGAGCAGGCTATAATCAAAAATCGTGGAGTAGAAATCCGAAACCCTCAAATGGGCCGCTGGAATGCTCATGGGCCAAGCCTTGCTTATAATCGGAATGCTTAAATTCTTGCAGGTTTTAAATTTTATTCTTCTTGGCCTCTGACCTTCACATCTCAACGAATTCACCTATTACACGATATTTTTGCAAGCGCTGGTTAATTAGATCCTCTGGAGACATGGCGCAAAGTTCATTCAAATTGCGGCGAAGGACCCTGCGCAGAATGGAGGCGGTACGGTCGTAATCCTTGTGCGCTCCTCCAAGTGGTTCCTTGATGATTTCATCAATAATCCTGAATTGCTTCAGGTTTTGCGCGGTGATGGAAAGGGCCTCGGCCGCCTCCTTCATCTTTTCGTTGCCGCCCCAAAGAATCGCCGCGCACCCTTCGGGAGAAATAACAGAGTAGACCGCGTTCTCCAGCATAAGGACGCGGTTTCCCATGCCGATGGCCAGCGCCCCTCCGCTCCCCCCTTCTCCGATCACAACTGATATCATGGGCACCGGCAAAAGGGCCATCTCCTTCAAATTCTCCGCGATGGCCCCTGCTTGGCCTCGCTCTTCGGCCTCGATGCCGGGAAAGGCGCCTGGCGTGTCCATGAAGGCTATAATAGGCTTTTTGAATTTCGCCGCGAACTTCATCAGCCGAAGCGCCTTGCGAAAACCATCAGGCATGGGCATACCGAAATTCCTGTATAACTTTTCCTTGGTGTCCCGCCCCTTTTGATGTCCTATCACCACCACCGGCCTTCCATCCAGTTTTCCTATGCCTCCAACTATGGATGGACCTTCGGAAAAGGCCCGCTCCCCATGCAGCTCCATGAAATCCGTGATGATTCTGTCTATATAATCCTTGGTATAGGGCCGGTCAGGATGCCTTGCCATGAGGGTCCTCTCCCAACTGCTGAGCTTGGCGAAGACGTCCCTTTGCTTCCTCTTTATTTTTTTCCTGAGCTTTGCTATCTCATCAGAGAGGTCAATCCCGTCCTTTTGGGACAAGGCTATCAATTCCTCGACCTTTTGCTCCAGATTGAAAATAGGCTCTTCCAGTTCAAGTACTTGCATGAAAAATCCCTATCCAGAAAAAGGATGAATAACCGCGAAGGAGGCGAATTCTCCTGGTCTTGAATAAATTCCGCCATGTGATGCTCATATCGATTTTAGTATTTTTTGCGTCTATCCACAACCACCACCATGCCCGCCCGGAAATCTAATATCCTGAAATGCATTCCGGTCCCCGCCAAGGAATTTATCCGTCCCGCTTCCAGGCCACATATCGATAAATAGTGCCTGACCGAAAACCCGGATTTTTCGGCCAGGAAATTCGAACTCCAAAGCACGAAATACGAAACAAGGACCAAATATTTAGAAGCTGTCTTGAAAAAATCATATGCATTTAGCGACCGTAATGCGTAGCATGGCAATTCGCACCATATTTTCTTCGGAACGGGTCAGTATTTCGTAATCTTTTGACAAACGCCTGAAGTTTCCTAACCAGGCAAAG
>JACRGO010000044.1 GCA_016212295.1 Nitrospinota bacterium
AAATTATACTGCCGCGATTAAAATTTTTTCCTTTGAAAAATTCCCCTCTTGAGAGGGGTGGCCGCAGGCCGGGGTGTGTTAAGGATTTCAGTGGCTGCTTGCAAGGCGGCGGACCATAATGCTTTTTTCAAGACAGCTTCTCAATGTTCGCTGTTCAAGTTTTTCCCTCTTTGATATTTAGTATCTCATTGATTTATAAACGAAAAAAATGGAAATTCCTATACTATCATATCCATTCCTTCAGCCTGAAGATCCAAAGCAGGAGGCCGGCAAGGCAGGCCATGCCTCCAAGGACAATGATATGTCCTGATGAATAGTGAAAAATCCCCATGTGCTCGAAATTCATTCCGAATATGCCGGCCAGAAGGGAAAGCGGCAAAAAGACCGCCGCCACCACGGTGAGCACACGCATGATCTCATTGGTCCGGTGAGTGACCGCTGAGTAGTGAAGCTGCACCAAGCTGTCCACCTGGAACCTGGTTTTCTGGACATGGGACAAGACCCTGCGGATATGTTCCAATAAGTCGTTGAAGCGCACCTCGAGATGGCCGCTTACCGCGGCGCCGGTCCGTTCTCGCCAGATCGAGATGCAGTCCTCCTGCTCCTCGCAAATGGACTCCAGCGCCCCCAGTTGTTTTCTGTGGTTTTGGAGGAGGGACCAGTCCTGAAAAACTTTTTTCGTCTCCAGCAGTTCCTCCTCCCAGGCCCGCGATTGTTCCGCCAGGGGTTTTCTAAGCGCCAAAAACCCTTCCACCATTTCGTTTAAAATCAGGTAGAGCAGTTCCGCCGGCTTCCTGGGGGCATGGTCGCTCTTTTGCTTCAACCGCTTCCGCACCATATGGACAGCCGGGGTGTCCGACAGCCGCACTGTTACCAGCAATTGGCCAAGGAGAAAAAAGGCGCTTGGCTGAGTGGAGATACCGCCGTTGGAGGCGTTAGGGGAGAGGCTAGGGAATATAATCATCTCGTAATTTTCCGTGAAGTCGGAAAAGGAGGGATGCATGGAATTGAAGCTGTCACGGACATGGTTTTCAAATATCTCCACGCCGGTAAGTTGTTTTACAATCTCCGGCCAGGCGGCCGCCTCCTCGCGGTGGAAATCCAGCCATAGGAATCCGGACTTTGGGATGGCCAGTTCCTGGAATTGGCCGGTTTCCTCAACGCTTAACTTGCCGTTATGAAATACGAATAATTCCATGTGCATTAAAATGATATTGGGTCAAGATGATATATTGATGACATTTGATTGTAATACAGATACAGCCACTGATGAAACCTTGCCGTGCGGCAGCAAGGGTTGCGCCTCATACTTGAGACGGGGAAGGTTTAAAAGAGTTTTAATTGAATTTTTTCGTTATAGGGTTTAAGATTATATCGGTTCGCGTAAGGACACTAAGAAAAAACTTTGTGATCTTTGCGCCTGCATTGGCATTCAATCAAAAGTAGGAGACATAAGATGAAAAGGCTTTATGAATCAGCGGTTTTTTTTGTTATTTTTAACGTCTTTTCAAATGCTCCTGTATTCATAACTCTTTCCGGCGCTGAAGGACCACAGAGCGCTGACGTTCAGGAAACGCCAATGGTTACGGTCCCGGCCGGAAATTTTGATATGGGCTCCAACGATAGCGATTCTGATGAAAGCCCTCTTCAATCCGTGTATCTGGACGAATATAAGATCGACAAGCACGAGGCCGCGGCGCGGCAGTTCGCCCGGTTTTTGGCCGAAAATGGGAACGCTGACCAAAAGTATATGGGGGAAAATGGTGAATCAACAGTTGTGAAAAATGGAGATAAGTACCAGGCCAGGGCCGGATACGAGAACCGCCCTGCGACGAATGTTTCCTGGCATGGGGCGGACGCCTATTGCAAATGGGCGGGCAAGCGGCTTCCCACTGAAGCGGAATGGGAAAAGGCGGCCAGGGGAACCGATGGGAGGAAGTATCCGTGGGGAAATCAGGAAGCCAACGAAAAACTGGCGGTCTATGGCAAAAATGATATTTCCTTCCTGAAGGACGTGGATTCCATGCCGGAAGGGGCGTCCCCTTTCGGCTTGCATCACATGGCCGGGAATGTTTGGGAGTGGACCGCTGACTGGTACGATTCAAAATATTACCGCAAAGGGATAGTTAAAAATCCCAAAGGGCCGGATTCAGGAAAGGCCAGGGTTTTGCGAGGCGGATCATGGAGCCGAGGCGCCGCAAGCCTGAGGACCTCCAACAGGGGCAATGACAAGCCTGCCAACCGGCATGGCTTTGACGGTTTTCGTTGCGTGCGTTAAGAACTAGTATAGCGGCGCGGCTTCGCCGCAGCCAAAGAGAAAGCAAAATCCCAAATGGCAAATAGCAAATTACAAATAAATTACAAATTACAATTACTGAATGTCCAAAACAACTACATTTTCTTGTTTGTCATTTGTAATTTGATTATTGAGATTTATTTGTCATTTGACAATTGAGATTTGGAGTTTCATAAAACTTTGGTGTAGACTGTGGTTCTGGCCGCTTTTACGGGTTACGGTTTTCCCGCCCCTTTTTCAGCTTTTCTATTCGGTCCTGCATCTCTTGTATCCTTTGACGCGAACCGGCCGCCTTCCCGTCTTCTTCTTCCTTCCTGTCTAATTCCACCCCCAAGCCCAGACGGTCCAGTTCCCCAGGCGTTATCTTGTAGACAAGGTGGGTGTAACCTATATGGTCCACCGGCTCGAAGTTCTCCCTTAACCACCGGTACTTCTCCGTTGAGACATGCATCCAGCCCTGGAGGGAGTTCGTGGACACAATGATGGTCCCGAAAACAGGTTTGTCCGGATGAATATAAGCCGGGGGGGCGGCCTTTTCAAAATATTTTTCCACGAGACCCCTGTTCTGGCCCCAGTCCAGGTTGGAATCGATCAGGTATTTGTATCCGTTCCTGGGTCCTCCAATCAACTCGTTGAAGTATGACAGGTAATGGGGATAGATAAAAATATTGGCGGCCGCGTGCCAGCAAAGAAGCGGGAAAAGGAGGGCCGCGCGGATTTTCCTTTGGCCCATGAATTCCAACGCCATTATCCTTCCTATGAACAGGAACAGAAAGGGGAAGGCTGGAAGGACATACCGCAGGCCAATATGGTATCCAACGAAGAAGGAGAAGAAGATCACCGTGTATACAGGCGCGATGAAGATGAGGCCCTCAAGCTTCCAGTGGTCCAGTCTCTTCTTGAACAGAGATGAAAGCGCTATAGCCAGGAGGATGAGGACCGGGACCGGCTCCTTGATGGCGAAGGCGTAAAGATAATAATACCACCATCCCCCGGCCCGATGCTCGCCATGAAGGAAGGAAGGGTAGGGGACTTCGTTGTCCCTGGACAGCCAGTCAATTCCCTGGGGATAGGGGTAGGGCAAGGGGACCGGGATCCTGCCAAGGAACGAAGACGCGATTTTTTGGAACCGCTCCGTTTTGAAGTTGTATTGGTTCAGGGGCGTGAAGGTCCTGTCAAAGGAGTACAGGGAATTCACGACAATCAGGGATATCGCGAAAATGGCCCCCAATCGCTTGAGGGAGGCCGGCCACGAAGCCCTGAATTCCCCTTTCCTTGCATAAAAGAAATAACAGAGCATCAATGGAAAAATAAAGACCATATGCACCGCGGTCATTTTGCAGGCAAAGGCAATGCCCATGCTGGTCCCGGCCAAGACTGCCTTTCCGGCTGAAGGATTCAGCAGCGATTTCCAAAAATAATAGGATGATATGAACATGAAGCAGGTTAATGGAATGTCCGGCGAGACCAAGCCGGAGTGGGCCATGATGTTGGGGCAAAGGGAAAACAGAAAAAGCGAAAGCAGGGCGGAGGGAAACCCATATAATTCCAAGGCCCACCGGAAGAGGAAAATTCCCAGCAGGGATGTGAAAAGAAGGGTGGGCAGCCGTGCCGCGAAATACGCGGCGTCCATTGTAATTCCCTTTACCTCCCGGAAAACCGTTCCCTGGCCATCCGTCCACAAGTTAACCTTGTCCCCGGCGTATAGGTGCAAGGCCAGGGCGTTCAGGGCGGAAAAGGGCATGACCGAGTTGTGGAACCTTTCGTATGAACCCTTGGTAACAATGTTCCATCCGTAGAGCAGATAATGCGATTCATCCGCTGTGCTGGTCTTGCCTCGCATGCCGCCGGCGGAGAGAAGGATTGCCACGCACAGGAGGATCAACGGCGCAAAAATATAGCTGGTTTTGCAGGACTTGAACAGCGGCTTTGGAAGGGACATTTAAGATTTAAGATTTGAGATTTAAGATTTGGGATTTAGATATTTACATTCGAATTCCAGGAATTTATTTCTCAGAATGTTTTAAAACGCTACGCCTGTTCCGAGAATTTATCTCGTTTTTTTCTCCGCGTCTGCGGTCTCCGCGGTGAAAAGTTTTTAAATTTAATAAAGATAAGCCGCCTGAAAGCCGAATGTCCTCTGGGCGCCCCAAAAATCAAGAGAACCGATAAATTGGGTGTTCCGGATGACGTTTTGGCGGTATAAGGCGCTGGTAAGGTTCTTCCCCCAGAGGGCGAGCCGCCAATCCCCGCCGGCGGCTTCAAACTCCAGCCTGGCGTTCAGAATATGGAAACCTTTCTGATTTACTCCATGAGCGTTGAACTGGTTGAAAAAAACCTCGGATTGATATCTCCAATCCCCTTGCATGATAAGGTCCCCATGCCCCATCAGCGGATAAGCGTACCGAAGCATCACATTGGAGGTAAGTTCCGGGGCCTTGGGCAGGAGGTTCCCCGACAAGTCCTGATTTGCCGTCGGGTCCAAGGCGTCCGGGTCCGGCGTGGCATATTCCGTAAACCGGGCGTCCAGAAGGGCTACTCCGATTTCCATGTCCAGATCTGGGAGAAGAAAGGCGCGAAGGTCCGTCTCCAGGCCTTTCACTTCCGCCTGGGCCGCGTTCTCAAGAAGAAAGAGACCGGGGGCGTCGTTTGAAAAACTCTGGACCTGCAAGTCCTTGTAGTCGTAATAGAAAGCCGAGGCGTTCCACTGGAGGCGGCCTCCAGGGACAGAGGATTTCAAGCCGGCTTCGTAACTCCAGATAAACTCCGGATTGAATTGCTCTCCTGAACCCGCTGAATTGAAACCGCCGCTCTTGAATCCCCGTGTCGCTGAAACATAGGCCAAAATATCCTCCGTGGCGAAAAAATCCAACCCGAACTTCGGCATCCACGCCCCCCATCCCTTGCTCGCGTCCTTATACAAAGTCCCCGCCGCCCCGTTATGAATGACGTGATGTTTGTCTTCATAGCCGTACCGGAGACCGGCCGTCGCCCTCCATTTGTCTGTCAGGAAATAGGACGCCTGGCCGTAAACCGCATAGGCATTCGTCCTGTTCCTAGCGAAGGTGTTGAGACGCACGGCGTATGGCGTTAAAGAGAAATCCAGCTCCTGGGCGGATTTTTCATGGAGATAATACACTCCAGCCAGCCATTCAAGGGGTCCTTTGTCATTTGATGTGAATTGAAACTCCTGGGTCACGGCCTTGGAGTTTTCGTTGGGGGCGCTGGAGCTGTAATCCACGTCCGTGTGGTCGATATCGATCAGTAAATTCAGATCCGTCTCGTGATACGCCGTGAGGGACATGAGGGAGAAGAGTCCACTGTCCCAGGTGATTTTTAAGCTGTCGCCGATTTCGTACAGATCGTTCCTGTCCTTGAAGGTGTTGTAAACCTCTCTTGGATCTCCGGGGTTGATTCCGCCAAAGAGGTCTATTTGCGGCGCGGGGAGATTGGAGTTGACCTTGGCCCCCAGGCCACGGGAGCCTTTTTCCTTCATATAGTCCGCGCTGACGAGGACTTCCACCTCTTCCGAGGCCAGAATCCGCAATTGGGCGCGGCCTGCCCTTAAATCCTCGTCGTCGGTCCTTGTGCCCAGGTTCACGACCCTGATGAATCCGTCGCGGTCCGAGCTCAGGCCGGAAAGGCGCAGGAAAACCCTGTCGTCAACCAAGGGCGCGTTTACCATGCCCTGGATTCTCAGCTTGTTGTAATTCCCATAAATGAGATCGGCCTCCATGGACAAATCCGGCTCCGGCGTCCTGGAGATGATGTTCACGGTCCCGCCCGTGGCGTTCCTGCCGTAAAGGGTCCCCTGGGGCCCCTTGACTACCTCCACCCGCTCGACGTCGAAAAAATCGGCAAGGGCGCCCATGGCGCGGGATTGGTACACGCCGTCCTTGTATATGGCCACGGTGGATTCGCTCCCTATGGAAACGAAATCGGAACCCACGCCCCGGATATAAGGCTGCCCAAGAACGGCGTTCGTGCTGAAGAGAAATCCGGGCGTCCGGAGGGGGAGATCGAGGGTGGATTCCACGCCGGAGGCGTTCAATTCCTCTCCTGTATGGACCGTGATGGACATGGGGACCTCTTGCGGGTCTTCCTCGCGCCTCTCGGCGGTCACTGTCACATCCTCGAGTTCATAATATTCATTTTCCGCCTTTGCCGGTCCGGAAATAAACAGAACCAGGAGAAGCGCCAGGCTATTACAGACGGCAAATCGATTAGACTGAAGTTTCATAACCATAAAGGACACAAAAAATTCACAAAGAACACGGAGAAAAAACTTTGTGATCTTTGTGCCTGCTTTATGCGCTTTGTGGTTAAAAAATTTGTAACCGTTCACGGGTTCAAGGTTCAAGGTTGAAAGGACGTGATCACGGCAATATTGCAAGGTTTTTTTTTAGGGCATTCCACCTTGGTTATAGCGCCGCTCAACAAAAATCCGCGTGGGTACAGGGTTTTCTAAAACCCGGAACCCTGAACCTGTAACCGTGAACGGGTACCAAATATTTTCTTAAAAACTGCCGGCCATCCTATTCCTTTCGATCTTAAAGACGATGTCTATTTTCATTTTTATTTCCTCATTGGCTGGATTCAGGGGCATGGGATTGAAAGGCGCGGCCTTTTCCACGGCCAGGCATGCCGCTTGATTCAACATTGTCAGCGGGGAAGGCTCCGCCACCTCCACATCCGCCACTTTTCCGTCCGGCAATATGGCAAACTTCACCTTGTAAAAGGTATTGCCAGGCCGTCAAAATACTTCGCCTTCATAAGAGTCATTTTTTGAGGCCCTTTTTATTCTCAATTGCGTAGGCAAGCAGGGCGTTTGCTCCTCTCAGGCCGAGCTTGGCGCGCATATTATTGCGATGGTTCTGAACGGTCCTGCGGCTCAAACATAGTTCCCCGGCGATCTCCTTGCTCGTTTTATTTTCCGAGATCAAGCGGAGGATATTGAATTCGGCTGGAGTCAACGCGTGCATGGAGGTCCTTTCCCTTGCCGTGAGTTTTTCTTTTTTATATTGTTCCGCTAAATGGCCGGAAATCAGTGGACTGATATATTTTTTCCCGGCAGCCGCGTATTTTATCGCCGTGGCCAGGTCCTGGGCCGTGTTCTCCTTTAATATATAGCCTTTGATCCCTATTTCCATGGCCTCGATGAGATATTCTTCATCCTCATACATGGTGAGAATCACGAACTCCACGGGCAGCTTTTCTTCCATTGCCTTTTTGGCCACAACGAGGCCGTTTAAACGAGGCATGCTTATATCCAACACCGCGACGTCCGGCTTCAGGGCCCTGATCTTATTCAGGGCCTCCAATCCGTCTTCCGCCTCCGCCGTTACTTCGAATGACGGATCGCTCCCTATAAGTTTCACGAATCCCTGGCGTATAAGGTGATGGTCGTCCGCCACCAGAATTTTAATTTTCATTTTTGAATCCTTTTTTTACCATGAAGGGCATGAAGAGCATGAAGTAAGTCATAAAACAAAACATTTTTTGTAACTATTCAGCGTTTTTTTCCCCAAAGGGGATATTTATTTCAGCCCAGGGTTGCCGAAGGCTACCCTGGGTTACTGAAAACAACATCCATCTTTCCCCGGAGGGGATATATAACACCCTGAAAAACATTATTTATGTATCCCCTCCGGGGAAAAATATTTTGTGGGTTTCCCATACCCAGGGCAGCCTTCGGCAACCCTGGGCTATCATATGTAACCCCTTCGGGGTAGAATTGAGTGAATTTTTTATAAAAGACGCTGAATAGTTACCATTCTTATAGCTTTTCCCTTCAAGCCCCTCCTGCTCTTCATGGTGAAATCTCTTTATTTCAGCGGAATCCGCGCCTCCACTGTTGTTCCCTTGCCCGGCGCCGAGTCCACGCGAAACGTCCCCCCGCAAATCCTGGCCCACTCCTCCATGCTCCTGAGTCCGAGTCCTGAGTGATGAGGACCCTTGCCCCCATTTCGCTCTTTTGCGTCAAACCCCTTGCCGTTGTCCGTTATTTTCAGATGTAGGCAGCCGTTTGCATGGGTCATCTCCACCACGCCTTCCCTGGCCTTCGAGTGCTTGATTATATTGTTCAACCCCTCCTGGACGATTCTGTATATTTGAATCTCCGCGCCAGGGGAAAAGCGTCCCCTTTTTAACGTCAATTTTTTCCTGGATTTCCAAGCCAAAGGACCGGGACACGCTTTTTGCCAAGGACCGGATGGCGCTCTTCAGTCCAAGCTGCTCCAATTGCGGAGGATGAAGGTTGTAGGATATTTCCTTGATTTCGCGCAGGGACCGCAGGGCCGTGGCGGATATCAGATTCAGGAGCTCCGCCTCTTTCCCATTGATGGGAAATTCCCTCACGGCATTCAGCGCCTCGGCGCTTATGGCCATCATGTTCTGGGCCAGGCTGTCGTGCAGTTCCGCCGCTATCCGCTTCCTCTCGGCCTCCTGGGATTCCACCAGTTTTTTGGAAAATTGCCTTTGCGCCTCCTCGCTCCGGCCCAGTTGATCATACAGCATGGCGTTTTCCAGGGAGATGGCGGCCTGGCGGGCCAGGTGATTCAGGACCTCCAGCTTCTTGCCCGTGAACATGCCCGGGGCGAGGTTATTTTCAAGATACAGGACGCCGGTGAGCGCTGCTTCCCGCAGGATGGGAAGGCACAGGATCGACCTCAGCCCCTTTCCCGCCACGCAGGGCTCCCCGGTGAAAGGCCCCTCCCTGGCCGCGTCATGAAGAACAACTGTTTCCAGGGTCCTGGAAACATAATTCACGATCCCGGCAGGGCGCCTGCCGTTCTCCACGAGGGGAAGGGATTCCAGCGCTAAGATTTGAAATCGGTCCTCCCCTTTTTTCTCATGGCCGTCCTCCTCTCCTTTAATAATTCGACCCTCGGCCTCGATATATAAAGTCCCTTCCCGCGCCAGAAGCAGGCATCCCTCTTCCGCGCCCGCGGTCTCCAGCATCACTTCCATCAGTTTCACGAGCAGATTTTTCAGGGAAAGTTCTCCGGAAATGATCCGGGCGGATTTCAGGATCGAGGCTGCGTCCAGCAGATCCATGTCTTCGGAATCCTTTCCATTCGCTTCGGACGTTTCCTTCCCGTGTTCAGGCCTCAGGAAGGCGAATTCTTCAGCCAAGGCCCTGACCTTGGCCGTGGCGCCCCAATGGAAATAACCGGAACAGGCTTCCCGCAAGTAAATTTCGGCAAGTTTTGAACCTTGAACTTTGAATCCTGATTTTTTTTGGAAGAACCTTCCTGCCAGCTCGCGGCCCATGGCCGCGTGGTGGATGAATCCGTTTTTTTCGGCTGCATCAATAGCGGCGTCATAAAGGTCCATGGCCTTGAGCGCGTCCCCGGAAACCCGCTCCCGTTCCGCGTTCATCAGATAATATTTGTGAAGGAAATTTTCCGGGCACCCCTTTGCCCATCTTTTCATCCTTTGGATATTCTTGTTCATCTTTCGTGAAAATCGTCTCTTCTCTCTATAGAGCCTACGCATAAATTAAAAAACAACAAATCAATTTTAAAAAACCCAACAAAATCAATGAGTTAGGATTTTAGGGTCTATGGGTAAATTGAAAACCAGTAAATATAAACTTGTCAATTTTGAAGCAGTCCCA
>JACRGO010000046.1 GCA_016212295.1 Nitrospinota bacterium
AAATTATACTGCCGCGATTAAAATTTTTTCCTTTGAAAAATTCCCCTCTTGAGAGGGGTGGCCGAAGGCCGGGGTGTGTTAAGGATTTCAGTGGCTGCTTGCAAGGCGGCGGACCATAATGCTTTTTTCAAGACAGCTTCTAACATCGAACGTTGAAATGAGCCATGCGCCATAGGCGTTTTCCCTGGACCCTGCATCTTGTATCCTGAATTCCGCCCCCTATCCTATTCCTGAACAATTTTCGCGAAACGTTTTTTCCCCACTTTTATAATGAAGCGGCCTTCCTTTGCCAGTTCCATCATTTCATTATTAACCTTTTCGTCATTAATGGAAACAGCCCCCTCCTTGATCAGCCTTCTCGCCTCGGATGAGCTTTTCGCCAGGCCCGCCTCGACGATAACATGGACGATCCATTTCCTTTCCTTTTCCCACCGGACCCGCGCCTCCGGTATTTCATCAGGCATCCCTTTTTTCTGGAATATGCGATTGAACTCGCCCTCGGCGGCTGACGCCTCCTCCAGCGAATGGTAACGGGCCGCCAGTTCCCTGGCCAGCATTGATTTGACCCCCTTTGGATTGATGGCCCCGGTACGCATCCCCTCCTTCAACCTGTCAAATTCCTTGCTTGATATGTCGCTAAGCAGTTCATAATATCGCAGCATCAAATCATCTGAGATGGACATGATCTTGCCGTAAATCTCCCTCGCCGGCTCCGTGATGCCTATGTAGTTATTCAGGCTCTTGCTCATTTTCTGGGTTCCGTCCGTCCCTTCCAGCAAAGGCACGGTGATGATGGCCTGCGGGGCCATGCCGTGCGCCTTTTGCAGGTCACGGCCCACAAGCAAGTTGAACTTCTGGTCGTTTCCTCCAAGCTCAACATCAGCTTCCAGGACAACTGAGTCATAACCTTGAATCAGGGGGTACAGAAATTCATGGATGCTTATGGGCTGCCTGGAGTTGTAGCGTTTTTGAAAATCATCGCGCTCAAGCATCCTTGCCACTGTATATTTGGCGCTTAATTCAATGATATCCGTCGCGGACATTTTCTCCATCCACGAACTGTTGAACACGATCCGGGTTTTTTCCGGATTAAGAATTTTAAATATCTGCTCCTTGTAGGTTTCCGCGTTTTTCTTTACCTCATTCCTGGTGAGGACCTTCCTGGTTTCCGATTTTCCGCTCGGGTCTCCTATCATGCCGGTATAGTCGCCTATAAGAAAAATGACCTGATGGCCCAGTTCCTGGAAATGTTTCATCTTCTGGATCAGCACGGTGTGCCCCAGGTGGAGGTCCGGCGCTGTGGGGTCGAATCCGGCCTTGACCTTGAGAGGTCTTCCCTCAAGGGCGGAGACCTCCATCTTTTTCACCAGTTCCTCAACAGAAATGATCTCCACCGCGCCGCGCTCTAAAAGTTCCAGTTCCTTTTTGAATTTCATTTTGCTTCGCCTTTCATGGAAAAATGTCACGAAAAATTTTGGCAATCGTTCACAGGGTTGCCATGAAAAACCAGAGAAAGCTTCATTAATTTTTTACATCCCCCTTGGTCCCCCTTGGCAAGGGGGAATTAAAACAGATCCCATTTCAGGGGCGTTTCCCGTATTCCCCCTTACCAAAGGGGGACCAAGGGGGATGTGGTTCCCCTGCAATTGAGCATGAAACCGTTTTCCATTACACATCGTAAACGGTTACAAACTTTGTTTATTTAAATTAAGACGATGAATTTATTTACCCTAAGTCCTTGACTGGTTTGATTAAATTCATTAGAATCTCATTTCGTGATTCATAATGCGGGACCGCCAATCAGCGCTGTTCAGAATAGCCTTCGATTTTTTTATCGGGCCCTCTTGGGCTGGGCCTTATTTATTTTCCCCTTCCAGGCCGGAGCCGAAGAGCATGATTTTACCATAAATGGATCGTCCGGCGGCACTCTCAAGGTCGGCTACCTTAAAAAATGGGAGGCAATCGATAAAGGGATCGGGTATAATAAAATCATCATCAGTTCAGGGGAATCCTTTGTCCGCGCCATTCTCAAATTTGTCAGGCTAGATCCAGCGCTTGTTAAACTGAAAATATTGGCCTCAGGCAATTCCGGGTTAAATGGCGGTTTTTTTGTAAGAGACCTTGCGGAAAAAACCAACGCCGCCTTGGTGATTAACGGAGGCTATTTCGATGAAAACGGAAAACCGCTTGGATTCCTGGTAAGCGACGGCGCCGCCATAAATAAGCGGGTGGCCACCAACTGGATCTATTCAGGGTTATTTTATGTCAAGGGTGACAAGCCATTTCTGGTGCATAGGGAGGATTTCCAGGAAGGCATCGGCGTGGAACAGGCCATACAGGCCGGGCCTTATTTAATGGCCAATGGCTCGCCGCTCAAGGAAATAAAAAACCTCCATGCGTCCCACTTCAGGTCGGGCATCGGAATAACGAGAGATAATGAAATTTTTATCTTTGCAACCGACACAAAATACAGCGGCGTCAGTTGGCATGAACTCCAGCAAATACTAAGCATCCCTGATTTGCATTGCGCCCATGCCATGAATCTGGACGGAGGCGGGTCCACGCAAATGGCCCTGTCAACCGCTGGTAAAAAGGAATATATTGATGGGACCTCCAAAATTCCGGTGGCCATCGGTTTTTTTAAAAAATAAGTAAGAAGGAAAGCGCGCCCTTATGGCAAAAATAGAATTATATTTAAAACCCGGATTGGAAGTGAATGCCAAAATCATGCCTGATCCCCATACGCATACCCTGATGGTCAGGGGATGGAAAACCGGGCAGTACATAATCCTGGACCATCCCGTTGTTGGAGCGAACCTTACCAAGGTGTCCCCGGACGCCAAGTGCACGCTTCGCTATGTGAGCGAGGGGAGAGTGACTAGTTTCGCCAGCCACGGAATCACAGTTTTAAGGCAGCCCGTCAATCTTTTCGTCATCGATTACCCCAAGGCCGTCCATTCCCAAATATCATTGAGAAAACATGAGCGTCTCAAGACCACTACCCTTGCGCTGATAAAAGACATGGACGCTGGTCCGGGGAATGGCGAACAGACAAAGGGAATGATTCTGGATGTGAGCCTGAGCGGGTTGCTGGTCTCGACGAACAAGGAATTTCCCTTGAATAAAACCCTTTCCTTCGATTTTGAGTTTGTTACTGGACAGAAGGTGGAAGGGGTCCAGGCAAAAATCAAGAATAAGAGCATCGATTTCAAGAGCCTTGATTATCCCTATTTGCATGGTTGTGAATTCCTGGAGATAAAACCCCAGGAAAGAACAATATTCCAGAATTTCTTTGAATATTGTTTCCGGCAGATGGATAAATTGAAGACCCAGGAGCAGGCCCTGGCCAAGGCCAAAGCCGTAGATGTTGAAAGATAACGCCTTCCTCTTGCATTCCATGGCGCGGCATGGCCGCGATCAAAATAAATTTCGACGCATTCAAACGTTCTATGATATAATTACGTTCAGAAATTTACGTTTTCCGCTTGAAATAAAATCAGCGTTGAATGCTTCAAGAGAAATTTATTTTGATCGCGGACATGCGCGCTTCGAGAAACGAACGTAATTATATAAAAGCCATGAAAAGAAAACCAGCGGTGGCGGGAACGTTTTACGAAGGCGGCGCAAAGGCCTTGCGCGCGCAGATAGGGGCCTTGGCTGACCCGAAGGCGCCAAAGGAACCGGTCCTGGGCGCAATGGCCCCTCACGCCGGCTATGTCTATTCAGGCCCGGTGGCCGGGGCGGTCTATTCCAGGATAAAACCGGCGGACACTTTTATCATTCTTGGACCCAACCACACCGGATTGGGGGCCGATGCCGCGGTTTTCCAAAAAGGCTCATGGGAACTTCCCTTCGGCGAAGCGCTGATAGATGAAACCCTGGGAGCGGCCCTCCTGGAAGCCTCAAGAGACTTGGCCCCTGATGACAGGGCCCATATCTCGGAGCACTCAATAGAGGTGCAGGTCCCGTTTCTGCAATTTTTTTTCGATAATATTAAAATACTTCCAATCTGCCTTGGCCGCCTGGACTTGAAGAAGTGCATGGATATAGGAAAGGCGATAGCCCGCGTCATAAAAGGCAGGCAGGAGAAAATCGCCATCATCGCCAGTTCGGACATGAGCCATTATGTATCGAGGGAAACAGCGGAGAAGAAGGACCGGCTGGCGCTGGACGCAATGGAGGCCCTTGATCCGGACAGACTTTACGAGGTCGTGTTGAAAAACAGGATTTCCATGTGCGGATTCATTCCCGCGGTTTGCATGCTTTCCGCTTGCAATGAGCTTGGCGCAAAGCGGGCTTTTTTAGTCAAATACGCCACATCCGGCGATGTCTCCGGGGATTACGGGCAAGTGGTCGGTTACGCCGGATTAATCATACAATGAAGATGAGAACAAACGGCAGAGCCAAGGACCAACTGCGCAAGGTAATCATACATCCGAATTATATCAAACACGCGGCTGGGTCTGTCCTGATCGAAATCGGCGATACCCGGGTCATTTGCGCTGCCAACGTGGAAAACAAGGTCCCTCCCTTTTTAGCTAATTCCGGCAAGGGCTGGGTCACCGCCGAGTATTCCATGCTCCCCAGCGCCACCAATCCTCGCGGCGTTAGGGAAGCAACCAGGGGCAGGATAGGCGGCCGGACCCACGAGATTCAAAGGCTGATCGGCAGGTCCCTCCGTTCCGTGGTGGACATGGAGAAATTGGGCGAAAAGACCATAAGCGTCGACTGCGACGTGATTCAAGCCGACGGCGGGACCAGGACGGCCTCCATTACCGGCGCCTTTCTGGCCCTGGCGTTCTCCATCAATTCCCTGAAGAAGTCCGGGGCCGTTGACGGCAAGGCAAGGTTGATCAAGGACCACTTGGCCGCCACAAGCGTCGGCTTGATAAACGGAGAGGCATGGCTGGACCTCGATTACTCCGAGGATTCCAAGGCGGAAGTGGACCTCAACGTGGTGATGACCGGCTCCGGCAAGTTCGTGGAAATACAGGGAACGGCTGAAAAGGAGCCTTTCTCCCTTGAGGACATGCGTGACTTTCTGGATATTGCGGCCAAGGGCATAAGAGATTTGATAGAGATTCAGAAGGAATTCCTAAGAAATGATATATGAAATTTGGGATTGCGGATTTTAGATTTGGGATTTAAATAGTAGAGGAATCAAAACAATTGACATCCCCCTGGCCCCTTTTTTTAAGGGGGAATAGCTCAAAAATTTCCCCCTGCCAAGGGGGGATCAAGGGGGGTGTGATTAATATATCTATTTGATTTTTAAGATTAAAAATGGAAATTCCTATACTATTAAATATAAGGACTTAACCTGTGTTTGACCGAAGGTTGATCACGAATTTCGACTGGCCTCTTTTTTTGCTGACCCTCCTTATCACGGTGGTGGGCCTGGTCACGCTTTACAGCGCGTCCCTGGAAGAGGGCGGCCAAGCCGACCATGTGTTCACCAAGCAGATATATTGGCTGATCTATGGGCTTATAGCCATGGCTGTTGTTCTGGCCATTGATTATCATTATCTTGCCAGGACCGCCTATCTTCTTTACGCAGCCACGATAATCGGCCTTGTGGCGGTGGCCATGACCGGCAAGGTCATTTCAGGAGCGCAGAGATGGTTGAAAATCGGCTCCATGACCTTCCAGGTATCAGAGATGGCGAAGCTTTCCCTCACCGTGGTCCTGGCCAGGTATTTTTCGGAGGGCAAAGGCGACAGGCAATATTATTACCTGAAGGACCTAATCGTACCATGCCTCCTTATCCTTGTCCCCTTTGCCCTCATAGTCAAGCAGCCGGACCTCGGCACCGCGCTTTTGTTTGTTATCATTTCCTTCGCGATTGTTTTTGTTATAGAGATGAACTTCGCTTCCATGATAAAATTGATGAGCGCTGGGACCGTGGCGGTGTTTTCCATGTGGTTTTTCCTGAAGGACTACCAAAAAAACAGGCTGATGAACCTCTTCTCGCCGGAGCAGGACCCACTGGGGACCGGTTATCATGCCATCCAATCGAAAATCGCCATCGGGTCCGGCGGAGTTCTGGGCAAGGGCCTTTTCGCCGGTACCCAAAGCCGGTTGAACTTTCTGCCTGAAAAGCATACTGATTTTATTTTCTCGGTTTTCGCTGAAGAGACGGGCTTCGTGGGGTCTCTTTTGTTGATTATCCTTTATGTGATTTTCCTGGTCCGTTGTTTTCAGGTCATTTCGCGCTCCAAGGACAGGTTCGGCGTGCTCCTTGCCACTGGTATCATTGCGTCCTTTTCTTGTTATATAATTTTGAACATAGGGATGACCGTGGGTCTTTTCCCCATAGTGGGGGTGCCCTTGCCCCTCATGAGCTACGGCGGGTCCTCCCTGATTACAACTTTTATCGGCGTCGGGCTGCTTTTAAACATAAAAATGCGAAGATTCATTGAGTTAAGGTGATGAAAAAATTTCTATCGGCCTTTATTTTATTTCTTGCGGCTGCCCTGTCCTTCACCGCCCATTCCATTGCCGGAGACACCGGGTTCAGCCTGGATGACGTCCTGGGCGGACTTGGCGGCGACCAGAAGATGGAAGAAGAGGATGTTTCCACGGCCTCTGCCATCCGGGGACTTAACCCCGTCTCGGAAAAATACGGCGCCGGGCAAAAGGACCTCTCCCCTTATATCAAGGACGTCAAGGTCATGGAGGGAAGGCGAATAAAGAAAAAAGAGCTTCGCCAGTTTTTAATGGACGAGGGCCTAGGAGCCCAGGGAAACCAGAAAAGTCCGGAACAGAAAAAAAAATATTAAGGCTTGCTTGCAAACAGCCGGAGAAATCCTTAACACACCCCGGCCTTCGGCCACCCCTCTCAAGAGGGGAATTTATAATAGATGATGGCGCCTTTTCAACAGGCGATCATGGAATTAACGTACCACAATTCGTGGCAAGCCGCTGAAAATCATGAAGGTATCGAGGAAACCGCTGGAAATCATGCCTGCGGCGGCTGAAGGATTTTTTCTCTTAATAATTCCCCTCTTGAGAGGGGTGGCCGAAGGCCGGGGTGTGTTAAGGGGCTTCTTATTCAAGCCTCATATTCGCGCTTAAGTATAAACATTTTTCCAAGACAGCCTCTTAGAAATTTTTTCACACAAAGGCACAGAGGCAGAAGTGTAAAAATGAAACCTAAACTTAGTGCCTTCTGCCTCTGTGCCTTTGTGTGAAAAAAGGTTTTAGTATGAAAAAAATTCTTTCAATATTCATTATTTTTATAGCGGCTTGGGCCGGAGCCCTTCCCCATGACGCCTTGGCCGGGAGCAAGGATAGCCCGCTGGGCGGGCTTGGAAAGGCGCTGGGCCTGGATGAGAAGACCATCGGCGTCATTGAAAAAGGCGCGGGCGCGGTCCAGAGCCTTAAGCCGATTCAATATGAGGAGGAAAAGGCCATAGGCGGGGGCGTGGCGCTGAAGGTTTTCGCGAGGTTCGGCGGCGCCTATCCCAATGAAGACCTGGTCCGGTATGTTTCCATGGTCGGGAAAAGCGTGGCCTTGGCCTCGGACCGCCCCGACAAACCTTACTGGTTCGCGGTGTTGAACTCCGAGGAACCTAACGCCTTCGCCGCCCCTGGAGGATATATCTTCGTCACGTTTGGACTCTTGAAAAAATTGGAAAACGAGGCCCAACTCGCCGGGGTCTTGGGACATGAAATAGCCCATGTGGCCAAGAGGCATTCCCTGCAAACCATCGAGAGGGGCAAGCGGCTTCATGGCTTCAGCGAATTCAGCCTTGCCGTCATGGACCAGGACCCGAAGCTTTTTTCCGACGTTATAGACAATGTATCGGAACTCCTGTTCACCAAGGGAATGGACCATTCCCTTGAGTACGAAGCTGACAGGCTTGGGACCCAGTATGCCGCCAAGCTCGGGTATCAACCCCAGGGGCTTAAGCAGTTTCTGGATAAACTGTCAAGACACCAGTCCGGGGGCGGGGGGTCTGTCTTTTTCCAAACCCATCCTCCCACCAAGTCGAGAGTCGATGAACTGGCGGCCAAAACGCTTCCGGCTTACCCGGACCCCAAGGTATTCAAGCCTGTGGGCCAACGCTTCAAGAGTCAAGTGAAAAATCTATGGACCAGCGAATAGAGTTCTTGAAGAGAAACCCCTTTTTCCGCGATTTCCAGGAGGCCGACCTCACGGAAATCCTTAAGGCCAGTTCATGGAACAAGTATGAATTCAATGAGATGATCCTCCACCAGTATGAGTTGGCGGAGAAAAATGAAAGGATACTTTTCATTATCATAATGGGGAAGATAGTGGTCATGAAGGAAGGAAAACCCCTGGCTGAACTGAAGGAGGGGGACTATTTCGGCGAGGTTTCCTTTTTGAAGGGGCAGCCCAGAGTGGCGGACGTGGTATCCAAGGCCAAGCAGGTAATCATCCTTGGCGTGGACAAAAACAAATTCGACCAGATTAACCCCGAATCCCATAGTTGCTTCTATCGGCGCCTTGCGGAAGTCATATTGGACCGTTACCTTTTCAAGAAGAGCTCGGATGCGGAAAAAAAGGCGCCGAGGCCCAACGCTGCTGAAGGCAAATCACCTTTCTGACATGGCAATCCGATTCAATGGAAACAAATCTCCCGGAAATTCAAATCTCCGTTGTTGTTCCCCTTTTCAATGAAGAGCCTAACCTGATACCGCTTTACGAATCCACGAAAAAAGCGCTGGAAGGCATTGGCCGCCCCTGGGAAATAATCTTCGTGGACGACGGCAGCAATGACGAAGGTCCAGGAATTTTGGCGGGGCTGGCCGGAAAGGACCCCTGCGTACGGGTCCTCACCTTCAGAAAAAACGCGGGCCAGACGGCCGCCTTTGACGCCGGTTTCAAAAGGGCCGTGGGAAAATATGTAGTGACAATGGACGCGGACCTTCAAAATGACCCGGCCGACATACCCAAGCTGTTGGCGCTCATTGATGAAGGGGACTGCGAGTTGGTTTGCGGCTGGCGGCACAGGCGGAACGATCCTCTGGTGAAACGAGTATCCTCCAAAATCGCCAATTACGTCCGCAATAAACTGAGCGACGAAAACATTCACGACACGGGCTGCTCCCTGAAGATTTTTCAAAGAGAGGCCCTTGTCCAAATTAGGCTTTTCAACGGCATGCACAGGTTTTTCCCGACGCTGATGAAAATGCATGGCTTCCGCGTCCGGGAGGCCAAGGTCAACCACCTTCCGAGAAAATTCGGTAAAAGCAAATACGGCATATCAAATCGCGTATTGAGGTCTTTTATAGACCTCCTGGCGGTGCGGTGGATGAAAAACCGCCATTTGCGATATGCCATAGCGCAACATGGCCGCAACCAAAAGTGAAACAAAATCCCAAATTACAAATAGCAAATTACAAGTAAATTACAAATTACAAATTACAATTACCGAATGTCCCAAACAATTCCATTTCCTTTTCCTTGTTTGTAATTTTGGTTATTGAGATTTATTTGTGATTTGACAATTGTGATTTGGATTTTCATAACGCGACATGGCTCAAAAAGCTTGCGCGGACAACGCAAATTTCTGAACGTAATAATATCAAGGAGTGAGTAATGAGTTACTGGATAACCATCGGAGTTTTGGGTCAGGCGTGTTTCTTCATGAGGTTTTTCGTGCAGTGGATCGCCTCGGAAAAAAGAGGGGAAAGCGTTATACCCGTGCAGTTCTGGTATCTTAGCATAGTGGGCAGCCTGATACTGCTCGCTTACTCCATCCACCAGAATGATCCGGTTTTTATCCTGGGCCAATCCACGGGCACGGTGATTTATTTGCGGAACCTGGTTTTGATTTATAAAAAAAAGCCGAAGCCCGGACAAGGAAACGAAGCCGCATGCTCACAAAAAATCACTACCGCCAATTAAAGGAAAAAGTTTCCTTGAGCCCCTATAAGCACGGGCCATGCTGGGAACTGTGCGGGGGCCTTTGCTGCCGCGAACCCCACTCGGAAGACTGGGAATACGTGCTCGAATTCTTCCCTTTCGAGGAACCCCTGGTAAGCCGCCGGATGTTTCCAAGGCTCGGCAAGTATGAAGTCCAATGCCTGTTCCCGGCGGACAGCCGGTCTTCCTGCGACAAGACCCTGTTCTGCCACTTGGCTCCTTCCTACCCTGCCTTTGAACGCGGGGCGCACGTTGGGGTGACAATCGACCCTGAAATAGAGTCCTGCCCCCTGATGCGGTACCCCGCCAAGGTTTCCATTGAATTCATGCGCGCGGCCTTTAGCGTATGGAAGGAGGTATTGTCGCTTTTGCCTCCCGAGAGGGTCACTCATTACAAGAGCCAATTCCGCAGGTTTCTGAATGAAAAAAAAATAAAAAAAGTTTGGAAATTTTGTTAGCATAGAAAATTAGTCATTTGTCAATGGCCATTTGTCATTAGAAAAAAACGCACCTTAGCAACCCAATGGCCAATGACCATTGACTAATGACCATTGACCATTTTTTAAGGAATCCCCATGCTGCTTCGCAAAAACATTGTTTTTTTATTAATCGCCGCGGCGGTCCTTTCGTCTGACCTCTGCCTGGCCGAAGACAACAGGCCAATGCCATCGGATCTCAAATTTCCGCCGATCTCCTTTTCCCCGCCCAAGCCGGAAAGGGTGGCGTTGAAGAACGGCATGGTCCTTTTTCTGCTGAAAAACGACGAACTCCCGGTGCTGGACATAAACGCCGTGGTCAGGACAGGGGCCGCCTACGAGCCTGATGATAAAATCGGCCTGGCCGGCCTCACCGCCACGGTGATGAGGACCGGCGGCGCCTCCTCCATGTCAGGCGACGAGGTGGATGAAAAACTTGAATTCATAGCCGGCGGGATCGACCTCCAATGCAACCAGACCCACCTCATGGCCTCCTTGTCGATTTTGAAAAAGGACGTGGACCTGGGTTTGAGGATTTATTCCGACATACTCATGCGTCCAGCTTTCGAGCAGGCAAAAATCGATCTGGCCCAAAAAGCGCTCATCGAGGGGATCAGGAGGAAAAATGACGACCCGGGCGCCATAGCGGCCAGGGAATTCGGAAAACTTGTTTACAGCGGCCATCCCTTCGGACGCGAACCCGCTATCGCGACCGTGTCTTCCATAAAGAGGGACGACCTTCTGGATTTTCATCAAAAGTACTTTCATCCAAACCGGATCATCATGAGCGTAACCGGTGATTTCCAAAGGGAAGAGATTATCAGGAAAATCGAGGCCGCCTTTAAGGGATGGGAACCAGCCAGGGAAAAATTACCGGCCGTAAAGCCCATTGAGAAAAAATTTCCCCTTTCCGTGAATTATATTGAAAAGGACACCACCCAATCCGTTGTCCGCATGGGGCACCTCGGGGTCAAGATTTCCAATCCAGACCATTTTGCCCTTCAGTTGATGAACGATATCCTGGGGGGAAGCTCCTTTCAATCGAGATTGATGCAGGATATCCGGACGGACAGGGGGCTCGCTTATTCCGTGTGGAGCCATTTCGGGGCCGGGGTTTTTGATTACGACGTCTTTGCCGTTGGGGTGGAAACCAAGGCGTCCACCACGGCGGAGGTGATCAGGCTGGTCCTGGGCCATATTCAGAAAATGAGGGAGGAGCCGGTCTCGGAACAAGACCTGGAAAACGCGAAACAATTCCTGATAAATTCCTTCGTCTTTAAATTCGCTTCCAGCGCGCAAGTCACCAACCGGATGGCCCTTTTTGAATTTTACGGAATACCAATTGACTACCTGGACAAATATCTGGAAAACATAAGGAAGGTGACTCGGGAGGACATCCAGAAGGCGGCCAGGGAGTATCTTCATCCGGATGGGATTATCATTACCGTGGTGGGTGACCAGAAAAAATTCGACGCGCCCTTGAGCGCCTTCGGGGAGGTCCGCTCCATACCCTTGGAGAAATTTGAATAAAGGGGCAAAGCGGCTGAAGTTTCAAGTGAGCTGAAGTTTCAAGTGGCTAAAGTTGTGAAAGGTATTATTTCACTATAAAAAAACCTACCACAACTTTAGTTCGCTTGAGGCGCTTCAAGCTTTAGTCACTTTAAAACGGACGTTCGCCGGAAATCAGGAAAGGAGGTGCGAAACTTAGAAGACAGGGCAATATCGCGGGTCAAGCCGGATATAGGCGTTATGGTTTTTGTCAAATCTGAATCCCGGCCTCTTTATAAACAATCACTATCGGAGAAAGTTAATGAAGAAATTGTTGACTGTTTCAGCGCTCTCATTTTTTGTATTATTCGCGGTTGTGGTCCATGCCGGCGAATTTGGCGACCTGAAGAAAAAGATCAGTGACGCCAGGGAATCTTTCGTGGCTATGCTTAAAAATCCGGACAAAAGAGGCGAAGACCAGCAAAAGTTGGTCAAGGACACCGCCAATGCCGTCAGCGCGACGATCGCAGGCATAAAAGCGCCGGCCGGCAAGGAAGCTCAATTCAAGGAACTGGCTGACACCTGGAGCGCGTTCAAGAACACCCGTGAAACTGAGTTGGTCCCGATGGTCCTTTCCGGCAAGCAGGAGGATGCAGAGAAACTCGCCGGAGGAATTCAAAAGGAAAGATTGAAAAAGATAAATGAGATCTGCGACGCGTTGGGGGATTAATCGAAGGGACGCGGTATATTTCTGATTTGTAATTGTTAAGGGGTTGGACGGCAAAGTCTAACCCCTTAAATTTTTATTGGATTAGTTACAAAGTCCCGAAGACTCTAAGTCCCTTGCATCCTTCATGGCTTGAAGGCTTCGCGGTTCAAAAAGCTGAACAGCGGAATATCGAACAAAAAATCATGAATGTCGAAGGGAATGCAATGCATTTGAAATGCCTCTTATTTTTTATATCCAGTAAAAAATCCGATACCGTCATCGCTGCTCAGGAATCCTCCTGTCCAAGAGCTTATTACGCTGAATAGTTATAAAAATTCTTCCTTTATTCTGACTCCTGGCCCCTGATACCCGTGAACTATTACTTGAAACCAGGCGAAGAATCTCCTCACCCCCTTTTGCTTGCAGTTCCTCGCGCGCCCAGCGTCCGCTAATCCAATTTGACGCCGATCAATTCAAACTCGTACAGGACGCTTTGGTCGGCGGCGTCGTACCACTGCCATACTCCAGTCCCGGCTTTTTGCGTCTCGTCCAGTTTAAGCTTGTAATAAAAAACGGCCCCCATCTCCTTGTCCTCATAGCGTATCTCATAATCGTATTCCGCGCTTGGGTTCTTGGCCACCGTAAGGGCCGTTTCGCTTGCGACGTCGTATCCGGCCAGTTGCCCGTTTTCCGAGGAGAACTGAATCAGGCTGTCCCATTCATCCCCGGCGTCTGGAGAGCCATAATAATAGAACGCCCAGTCGCCGACCAGTGGATCAATCTCCTGTACTTTTACCTGGATGTCAACAGAGGTCCCGGCCTTCCCCTTCGTGGGAGAAAAGCTCAGGATGTCCAGGGAAAGGGGTTGGACCGTTTTCAGTTTGCCTTTTGCGCCGCCCTTGACATTGATTTTAGCGTCAGAGGATTTAATGTCGATTCCTAGGTCGGACCTGGCGAAATCCCGGCCAAAGCGGTCATACAGGTTGACGCTCGCTATCTTCACCGGATGGGTCCCTGGTTCCGCGGCCCTGAAAACCACTTCAGCCAATTCCTTGTTTTGCGCGCTGATAGCCGCCCTTCCTTCTTTTTTATAGGCGAGAGAGATGACCGCGAAGCCCTTGGTCTTGGTGTTGGCGTCGAGTTTAAACAGGTCCTTGGCGAAAGCGGACGGCTTGATGGTCTTCAGGGCCAGTTTCTTGGGGTCATAGGCTATTTTAAATTCGCCGGAATTCAGGTCGTTGAGATTGTTCATCTTCAACCGGAGCGATATGTCCTTGTTAGCGGACCCTTTGGAAGACGTCAATTGAATATTCCTGGCGCTCTTTTTAACGTCGGTGTTGTCCAGCGAGGGCCAGCCGCCGTTCACGGTAAAGTAATAGATCAACCCGGCGTCGTTGGTGTCGACCTTGCCATCGCCGGAGATGTCACCGGCGGACAGTTGAATGGAGTCCGGCTCCTGCTTTCCATTCGCGAACTGAAACGCCTTGGCCGCATCCACGGAGTTGACTTGGCCGTCGCCTGAAAGATCCCCGCGCGAGTGCTTCGCGCTCACCACAAAGGCGCCCTGTGAGCTGGCGATATCCGTGGCGGCCTGGCTTTTCCTGGCCAATGATTTCAGGAGTGAAAAGGTCATGGGTATGGGCTGCCCTTTTTGGTTCGCCATCTTGGAATCAGCGGCGAAGGACAAAGGGTATTCCTTTCCATCCTCAGCCGCGTTTGCGTCAACGTTAAAGATCACGTTGAAAAAGGTCCCCTCTCCGATAAGGGCCTTGGAGGAGCCCTGGTCCAGTGAAATCCGGGCCTCCCCGCTCTTGGAAAAATCGGCCCCCCATGTCAATTTCTCCGTAAGGATGGAGCTTTCCACTCGTATAGGCGTCAAAACCGACGAGTCATAGACAATGCCGATGTCCGCGGTTTTCAGTTGGAGCTTGTCCGCGTTTTCTATGTTCACCGGGACTATGACCTCGCTCCCTGCCGCTCCCCGCGTGGTCTGTATGTACAGAACAATGGCCCCGAAGACCGCTGACGCGTCTGAAGAGTAATCGCTTGTCTGAGACTTGCCGCTGAAAAGGAACGTGGTCTTTACCGCGTAATAATAGGTCTCACCGGTTTTAAGGCCCTTGTCCTGGTCCGTAAAGGACGGAGAGGCGGCAGTCCCTATCTTGTCAGGATATGACCCGCTTTTTGTCCCGCGGTACACTTCGTACCCTGTTATATATGGGGACGCCGGGGCCTCCCAGACCAATTCCACTGAGCCGACCCCTGGCTTTGCCGCAAGGTTATACGGGGCCGGGGTGTCTATTGTCACCTCGAAGTCAGTGGAACTGAGGAAGACCCCGTCAGAGGTCTCAATGGAAATGGGGCCGGTGGTGGCGCCGGGCGGGACCGCGGCTTTTATGTGGGACGTGTTGGCGGAGATGGATACTTCAGTGGAGGTGACGCCATTGAACTTGACCAGCGCGGTCTCGGAAAAGGCCGCGCCGGCTGTAAGAAAAAACAAGGAAAGGGAGAATAAAAACCTTGCGCATGGTAAGGGCTTCTTCATAACCGTCTCCTTTTATAGTATAGGAATTACATTTTATCTTATTGTTACGTTCAGAAATTTGTGTTGTCCGCGCAAATTTTATTTCAAGCGGAAAACGTAAATTTTTGGACCGAATAGATGATCTCCACCAACTCAAGGCACTCCTGTAATCCCCGGAGGACAGGCCCATCAGAAATATCCTACATTTGTGGGATTTATCTTTCTTGTACATTTTACTATAATATTAGTAACTATGCATTCAAATGTTCACGGAAAAAAGAAAAAAATGCCCACGAACAAGACAGCTATACGAAATGAAGCTCTTTATTCGCCATGCGGGGTTGGGAGCAGGAGGGCAGCGCCTTGCTTAACTGGCAGGGCATCCTTTGTCTTTCTCCTCTTTTTTCTTTGGACTTTCGCCCTGGTCTGGCTCCTGCCTGGAGGGGCATGGGCCGCGGCCAATGACGCCTCCTTCACGCTGAAGAAAATTAAAACAGGCGTAAAGAGTATAAGCGCCCCAAGGCTGTCCGGGGACGGAAAGAAAATTTTTTTCCAGAGCGGCGACTCTGTCTACCAGATGAATTCGGACGGGTCCGGCTCTCCACTTAAGGCCGCGGATGGTTCATTTAATGATATCAGCCATGACGCTTCAAAGGCATTATTAACTAAGCTGACTTATGAATATGATGCCGCCCTGAATAGCATACCGAGGCGCATGCTGTACATCCTCGATACCGCCGCTGGTTCCATCACCGGCGCGACCCCATGCGTATCCTCCGGCGTGGACACAGTATCCTATTATGACAAACAGTGCATCTCCCCCCTTGGGGCCGCGCTGAGCGGCGACGGCAATCACGTGTTTTTCACAAGCGACAACGCATGGGACTGCGTTTACACGACTGGCTGGAGCTGCTCTAAAGGAAGCGGGGTAGAGCGGCTGTGGCGAGTCCCCGCGGACGACCCTTCCAATCCAGGCAAGGTCGAGCTGGTTTTTGATCCGGAAGCGGAATGGAGCGAGCGCACGTATAATGGAAATTTCTCCTCCCTGCTCGCTGACCATTCAGGGGGCGTTGCCTTTGCATATAGCGCGTATAAGGCAAACGCCGACGGTACTTCCGGCCCGGCGGTGGGCGGCATTTATATCAGCCGGAACGGCAATGTGCAAAAAGTTTATGATTATGACGGGACGGTCTCGCCTGACACTTCCCTGAAGCTGTTCAGTCCGGACGGGAAATGGCTCGTATGGGAAAGAGCGAATACAGTCTATCTCTTCAACACGGCAAAAAAGAACGAGGCCAAGGTTGTCAGCAGGGTGTTTGACGCCAATCAGGATAGCGCCCAGGTTTACGGCATAAGCGAGGACGGCCAATGGCTTTTGTTTTACCATTTTTTCAACAAAAAGAAAAACATAACTCCTAAATACTCCATGGTGAGCAGGGACAAGACAAGGATTATTCCGTTGATTACGTATGAAGATGAATTTGGAAGCGGACGTTATATAGAATTTGCGCATGGGGCCGGCAACCCGGTCTCATATGACGGCGGCGTCGCGCTTTTTTACGATCCCAACGGCTCTGGCGGAGATATTTACGTCGCCAGGAAAAAAGAAAACCAATGCGCGGCCCTGGGCGCGGCAAAAAAAAGGCGGTACGTGGCGTCATTGCCCGCTAACCTCCCCAAGGAAACCAGAGCCATCATGGAGGACGCGTGCAGGACCGACTATGAAAAGAAGGTGGACATCGCGACCCTGGTGGAAGGCTGGCTCAAGGAAAGCATAATCGACGCCGGGGACCTGACGAACTATATCATCCCCTCCCTGGAGGCGGCCAAGGAGTTGGAAAGGGGATATGAAATTCTTGATGAGGATTTGGCGGGCGGTGGAATCGAAAATACCCCTTTTTTCAGGACCCTGGCCGCGGAGCTTATGGACAGCAAACTGGCCTCTGACTTCATAGGCAGGCTCAGAAAGTATTGCAAAAAAGGGGACGATAAATGCGGGAAGTCAGTTTTGAAAAAGGTCCTCTTCCTGTGCGGAGAATCCATCCTCTCTCCGAGAAGCCCGGAGGATTTCCTTGAGCAGACCCTGAAACCAATTGACCAAGCGGTGGACAGGGGGACCAGTCCCCTCACCGCCAATACGGAAATGGCGCAAAAGATACGAAACGACGTCTTTAGCGGCGACAAGTTCGCGTTCGGCATCATAACCCATATAGTGGAAGGGTTGATTGACATGATCCCCGTGGGGCAGGTGCTGTCGATCATTAAAAAAGGGTTCCAACTCTTCTTGAACGCCGTTGACGCCTACAAGGACATGACCCCCAAGGACAGACAACTGAGGTCCTACTCCTATACGAGCGCTATCGATGGGAAGGACTATACCGCGGTGGCGGCCATCTCAAGGGTCCCAAGGCTCGCCAGGGTCCATATCCAGGTCGTAAGGGGCCAGGGGTCAGGCAAAAATTTTGACCCGGATGAAAAGGTCTCCTATTTCGGCGACCTCCCTATCTCGCTCAATTTCGGCAGTTCCACGGTGCAGGACTTAGTGAAATTCGATTACGTCAGCATACATACCATGGATGGAATCATGGCAAAGGCCCAGACTTATTTCCAGTCATTGGAAAAAAAGGGATACACGGCGGCGCGGAAGATCGAGTGGGAGGATTATGACTCAACGGACCTTAATGCGCTGACCCCGGTGACCGCCGGCAAGGGGAAATGAATTGGTAAGCTTCCCTGCCTCTCGTTCCCAGGCTCCTGCCTGGAATGCCGGATCACGAGGCTCCGCCTCGTGCCATAATGAAGGGAAAGGAAAATCCGCGGCTTTTCAAGGAATTTGGAGTTGACCTTCGCGCTATGGACTTAGGCTTTAGAATATCGGACAATTCCTACTTTAACGAATTTGATTTGAAGTTCGTCCAGATTTCCGTGTGGCATAAAGGTCCGGCGGACGTGGAAAGGGTCCGCAGTCTCTCGGATGAGGTAAAAAAAAGCGGGAAGAGGTTCGTGATCCATCCCTTCAGCCTGTGCCTCTCGGAAACCAGAAAGGAGGAGAGGAAGTATTACCTGGATATGCTGGAGCGGTACGCGAGGATAGCGGACCTGGGATTGATCCTGCATGACGAAACGGTCCCGGGCGTGGGCCGGCTGGGCGGGATTTGGGAAGAGGCGTACACTGAGGCCCTTTCGCGTATCAAAAAAATTTGTCCGGTCTCCATCGAAAACGGAACGGATTGCCGGAACGTGGTCCGGTTCTGGAAGACCTTCGCTGGTTCCATTGTCTTCGATATCGGGCACTTCGAGGTGGCCGGCATGGATTGCACTGGGGTGATGGACGAAATGGGGCCGGGCCTCTTGGGCAAGCTCGACTATATCCACCTGCACCGCAAAGGGGACTTAAGGGAAGGCATGGGAATCCGGGACCACTGGCCCCTGGAGGAGGGATGCCCTGAACTCGCGGTTTTAAAAAGGCTCCTGGAGCTGAGGCCTGGGGCGAAGGTGATTCTGGAAGTGGACGGAAAAGCTGACTTGGCTCAAAGCCTGAAGGTTTTGAAGGGAGCGGCCTTTAGCCGCAACCAAAGGAAAAACAAAATCCCAAATGGCAAATAGTAAATTACAAATAAATTACAAATTACAATTGCTGAATGTCCAAAACAACTACATTTCCTTGTTTGTCATTTGTAATTTTTGTTATATTATTACGTTCAGAAATTTGCGTTGTCCGCGCTATGTATTTTTTGTACATGGAGAAAAAAATGATCAGCAAAAAAATGGCCTCGGCCTTGAATGCGCATCTTAATTTTGAATTCTACTCATCTTATATATACGTTTCAATGGCCTCTCACGCCCATCATATAGGACTTAAAGGATTCGCCAACTGGTTTAACGTTCAGGTGCAGGAAGAACTGGTCCATGTCCAAAGGATTTATAACTATATTTTGAACCAAGGCGAAAAGGTCGTTCTCGATGCAATTGAAAAGCCGCGAAATAAGTTCGACTCCCCGCTTGCCCTGTTTGAAATCACGCTGGAGCACGAGAGACAGGTCACGGCCAGAATCAACAAACTGGCCGGCCTTGCCCGAAAGGAAAACGACCACGCAACCTCGACAATGCTTCAATGGTTTGTAACCGAACAAGTTGAGGAAGAGTCGGCGGCCGTCGACATAATTCAGCAATTGAAGCTTGTGGGAAACAGCGGCAACGGCTTGTTCCTGATTGATAAGGAACTGGGCGCCAGGACCTTTGTCCCGCCAACTCCGCCAAATTAATTATCAGTGCGCCTGTTTTCCAAGCATGAAGACGAAATTCTTTACGATGTTCTTGTCGAATTCTTCCGCGTTCTTGGCCAGAAAGGCCGCGGCGTCAAAGGGCTTGAACGCCTTCTTGTAGGCCCGCTCCGTTGTGAGAGCGTCATACACGTCCAAAATCGAGCATATCCTTCCAAAGAGATGAATCTTGTCTCCCCCGATCCTGTTGGGGTAGCCGGTCCCGTTTAATTTCTCGTGGTGCTGCGTTACCGCGAACATGGCCCTTGGGGAAAGGTCTTCCTGCGCCCTCAGGATTTCCAACCCTAAATTCACATGCTTTTTCATGTGCGCGAATTCCTCGTCCGTGAGTTTTCCCGGTTTGTTGATAAGACTCTTCGGAACCTGGCTTTTGCCGAGGTCATGCATCAAGGCGCCCATTGCAATACAGGAAAGGTCCGTTTTTTTCATACCCAGAGCAGCGCCCAAACCAACGGAAAGGGTCGAAACATTGATCGAATGCACGTATGTGTAATAGTCGTGGGTGTTGATTTTCATGAGGCCGTAAAAAGAAGAGGGGTTTTCCAGAACGTTATCAATCATTTCAGAGACCACGCCCTTGGCCTCCTTCACCGCTTTGCCGCTCCGAGGATTATCCATCAACTCCTTCATGACCAGTTTCGAGTTCTCCTTGAACACCGCTGAGCGGATTTTAACCGCCTGGTCCGGATTTCCAGGGCCTTTTCCCGACGCCAGTCCCTTGAGGAAATTTTTATAGGCGTCCGCGTCACCGGAGTGGATCAGAAAATTTTTCCTGGATCGGCCGTTTTCCCGCGCGCAAAAGATTTCATTTTCTGGCACAATGCCCCCAGCCCCCAAAACGGGCCTGACTTCCATTTCCATTTCCAGGTAAATGCTGAATGAGACCTTGATGCCTGGGAAAAAAACGGAGGATTCAACAGGTATGTAATTATTCAAAAATTGGTTATACCGCGCGACTTTTTCAGGGGACTCAAAGCCGGGAACAAGGCCCTGCGCGGAAAGGGCCTTTTCTTTTTCAAAGCTTTTCTCATATTTTTCCAACAGTTCCCTGTCGCTTGCCGGAATGTAAACGCCGGTTTGCGACTCCAACTCCCTCAGCACGAAATCATGCAGAGGGAGGCCCTTTTGCAGGTACATTGAGTAAGCGCCTTCCCTTTTCACAAAAATATTGAAAGGCAGAGTGGTGTTGGCAACAAGACGGCCGGTGGAAACGGCCATGTACTCAATAGCGGCGCTCTCCTCTATTTTTTCCTCAGGCTTTGGCCCGGAAGAGTCGTCGGCGTCTATCCCCTTATCCGTGTCAATGTATACCTCCTGTATGCCGGAATCCTTTATTTTCTTGATTTGATGATCGTAGGAAATTGTAAATTGATTGCGGAGAAAAGGGGTTGAAAACCAGCTCTGGTCTATTTTTTCCAGAAACATTCCGACGCTCAGGCTTTTGACCGGTATTTTTTTTACCATTGTTTTCCTGCATTCCTTAGCTAAAAAATCCTTATGCTCATGACAGGCAATTTGTCCGGGGAGATTAATCGCTCGTACTCGGACAATGCCCGCTCAGCAGTCTCATATTCCATTTTTCTTAACTTCAATAGCGCTTCCCCAAGGTACAGCCTTAATATTTTCTGGCGCTCCAGGATGTCGCTCAGATTGCCTTGGTCCAGATAACCGCGTTGAAGGCCGATTTCTCCAAAGCGGAAATGAAGGGGATAGAAGCCCAACTGGGTATCGAGAATCTCCAGGACCTGAACTTGGCTCAGATTGCCGTTCAGCATCGCGATTTTTCCCACCGGCGTCTTGCTTTTAGCCTGAAAATCCAGGGCGTCCATTAGGTCCTTTTCAGTGATCAACTTTTTTTCAAGCAAAAAAGCGCCGAAGGGGAGAGGTTTTTTCATCATTTTCTTGTCCTCCTTATTGCTTATTCCATGTGGAATTTTCCCGGCCAGTTCCTTCCTGTTTGCTGTGCCGGTCTTTAACTGCTGTTTCGTCAATTTATTTTTCAACTGAAAATCCTTTTCATAACCACAAAGCGCGCAAAGCAGGCGCAAAGACCACAAAGTTTTTAAAAACATTTTTAACCACAGATTTCACCGATTGCATAGATTTTATAAAAAATAATTTAATCTTGCGCCATCTGCGTAATCCGTGGTTAATTCCTGCTTTTGGTTATTCACGCAAAGGCCCGGTCAATTATCTTGAACAAAAACCAAATAACAAATACGCTGAATATTGACGCGGCGGCAAGGAACCTTATTAATCTTATGTCCTCTTTATTCATTGATATTCTCCGGGCGCCGGACAATAAAAACGTCCCGCGATTCAAGGATCTTTTCTATCCGGCATTCCACTTCCTGTATGGCTGATGCCATATCCTCCCTCCATTTATAAGGGAATTCACCGGAGTGAAGCCTGGAGGATATCCTGGCCAAAAAACCGTTGAACAAGTAACGCGTTCCAATGCGGGCTTTTTCGCATGGATGGGAATGGATAAGGGCTTCCTTTTCCCTGTTCAGGCCCTCGTACGCGGAACAAAATTGCTCAACATCTCCCCTGATGCCCTCACGTAAGGCGCAAAGCTGCCCCTTTAAACATTTCAGGATGTCCTTGAGCATTGGATGTCCCTTGCCCTTTTCCAGAAAGGGGCAGGTTTTGCATAGGTACATATTCTTTTTTTGTTTTTCCAGCAGCATGAAAATTTGCATTTTAAATCCATAGCGCGGCATGGCCGCAATCAAAATAAATTTCGACTCTTTAAAACGTTTGATGATATTATTACGCTCAGAAATTTACTTTTTCCGCTTGAAACAAAATCAGCGTTGAATGCTTCAAGAGAAATTTATTTTGGTTGCGTACATGTCGCGCTTCAGGATGCGGTTAAAAAACTTGCGCGGAAAACGTAAATTTCTGAACGTAATAATATAAAAGCCTTGAAAAAATTCCCCCTGGGCTTGAGCGCCGCCCAAGCCCAGGGAGTGACAGGGGTATCGATATGGTGAGGAAAAGGCCCCTATGCCATTAAGTCGAATAAGTAAATATTGCTTATAAAAGCAGGAAGTGTGCCAGGCAGGGGAATATATTACAACCTATTGTTTTTCAATGAATTATTCATTTTGATGAAAAAAGGGGGAAAGGCGGGACTATAGCAAAATGAGTTAATCAAAAGGGGAAGAAAGAGAATTTTGCGTTATTTTTCAGCGGCTTAAAACGAGCTATATCAAAATGACCCAACTATGTCATTTTGATTCACAGAGGATAAGATAGGTAACTGCTTACAGGTGGCAAGCGCAAGGGAGAAGGGGGCAGGCGCCAGGGAGCGGAGGGGCGTAAGAAGCCATAAGGAAACACAAAGAACCAGTAAAAGATATTTTAAATTTCAGATTGTGGATTTTGGATTGGAAGAATATAAAAAAACTACTCTTAAAAATAATTAGTGTTCATTAGTGTCCATTCGTGGTTCCTTCTTTTTTAAAACGTCGAAATCTATTTTGGTTGCGGCCATGTCGCGCTATGCAGTAAGGCGCTAATATTTTTTCCCAAAATCCTGCCTTGTTAAAACCCTTACTATGTTAATGTCAAGGCCTTTCCATTCAAAAACAATTCTATAGTCCCCTACTCTCAAGCGATAAATATCCTTATAGCCTTTAAGTTTCTTTATATGCTTGCCATCAGTGGCGGGATTTTCCTCAAGTCTCTTACACCCGTCCACTATACGATTAAACTTATCATCTGACAGGGCATCCATATCACCGCCTGCCCTGTTGGAAAATACAACATTAAACCTTTTCACCTTTCGCCTTCCTTTGAGCTATAAGACTATCCAGAGATATAACATTGCCTTCCTTGATGTCTTTTAGCCCTTCTTCAATTTTTTCCCTTGTGGCAGGGTCTAACGCAAAATAAAGATCTTCAACCTCTTCCTCTATTGCCCCATGGATTATGGTCTCGAATTCCTCAATAGTTAAATCGGATACTTTCAATTTTAAGTCCTCCAAAAATAATTGCCCTATTCCACTTATTATTTTATATTTTTTGCCACGAAGACACAAAGCCACAAGGAAACACAAAGAAATAGTAAAAGATATTTTAAATTTCAGATTGCGGATTTCAGATTGGAAAAATATAAAAAAAACCACCACAAATCTAAAATTAATTTCATCGGCTTGGCGGCGGGTTCTTGACTTTATCATTAAAGTGATATAATTTTGATATAAAAACTAAGGAGGAAGCCATGCCGGTTATTAAACCTATTTCAGACCTGCGGAACAAAGCGAACGAAATATCGGAAATCGCGCGCCATCATGACGAGCCGATATTCATTACCAAAAACGGTGAAGGCGATATGGTTGTCATGTCGATGGCTCATTACGGCAAGCTGCAGATGAAGCTCAATTTATATGGCAAGCTTGCGGTTGCTCAATCTCAAAAAGCCAATGGCGATAAGGGGAAGACTCTTTCCGGCGTCATGAAAGGCATACGAAAGCTGATCCATGAAGCAGGCTGAATATACAGCGCGATTACTGCAAGCCGCCGAAGAGGATTTGAACGAGGCCATAGCATACATTGCCCTTGATAATCCGGCGGCAGCCAAAGCCTTAGCTGATAAAATTGAAAATAGCCTGTCTAATCTCTCCTCCTACCCCTTTATCGGCAAGATACCCAATGAAGAAGGGCTTGCCGGCATGGGATATCGCTTTCTCGTTGTTCAAAACTATCTTATTTTTTACACAATTGAACGGCGGGTTATTTTGGTCCATCGTATAATTCATGGCGCGCGGGATTATTTGAGTTTATTGTGACCGCTTTGTTTTTTCAGTTTCCTGTGCAGGGTGGAATAGCCTATGCCAAGGATTTCCGCTGCGCGGGTAAGGTTGTTGTCCGCCAGTTTCAACACATCCGCGATGTGTTTTTGCTCCACCTCCTCCAGCGTTGGCATGGAATCCGGCTGTAGCGCCGAGGCATTGGAAAAACCGGATACGCCGTCCCTGTCAGGGGCCTTGCCTTTAATGGCCTTTGAAAATGGGGAGGTGGAAAGGGGCTCGCCGTCCCTGGCCATGGCGACCGCGTCAGCTGCCATGTTCTCCAATTCCCTTATATTCCCGGGAAAATCGTATCGTGACAGCATATCCGCCAACCGCTCCGGGCAAGTTGGGGGGGATTTTTTCAACATCTTAGCGTGTTTTTTTATGAAATGGTCCAGCAGAAGCGGCAAATCGCTTGTGCGTTCCCTGAGCGGCGGCAGATGAATGCGGTGCGTGTTGAGGCGGTAGAACAAATCCATCCGGAATTTTCCGTCCTTCATTTTTTTTTCAAGGTCGCTGTTGGTGGCGACGATTATCCTTGCGTTAGTCTTTTCCTTCCTGTCAGATCCCAGTGGATGGAATTCCCTTTCCTGAAGAAGGCGCAGCAGCTTTTGTTGGGACACATTTTCAATGTCCCATATCTCGTCAAGGAAAATGGCCCCGTTTTCCGCCTTCCGCAGAAGGCCTTCACGCCCCTTGTCCGCCCCGGTGAAGGCCCCGCTGGAGTGCCCGAACAGGGCGTCGGAAAAAAGGGCGTCGTCAAGGCCCGCGAGATTCACCGCCACGAATTCCCCGGTGAGTCCGCCCAACTTGTAAGCGCATCTCGCTATCAATTCCTTGCCGGTCCCGCTCTCCCCCGTGATCAGTATGGGATAGGGGGTCCTGGCGATGGCCTCCAGGTAAATGAAAATGGATTTCATCCGCGGATGGCCGGACACGATTTCCCGCATGGCGCCGGGATTTTTTATACCCTCTTCCAGGAGCCCCTGCTTCAGGGCTAAATTCTCCTCCTCAAGCATCCTCACGTAAAAGGCGTTTTCCAGCGCGGAAATAAGACGCGCCGGGTCGACCGGCTTTATGATATAGTCCTTGGCCCCGGCCCTCCAGCATGAGACCACGGTTTCCAGGCCGGATTTCGCGGTTATCACCAGCGTGGAAATATGAGGATGCCTTTCGGATATAAGGGCAAGAAGCTCCTCTCCGGAAAGGCCTGGCATGGTCAGGTCCAGCAGCACGATGGAGAAACGGCCTTTTTCCAGCGTGTCCATTGCAAGGCGGCTGTCGTTGATCGCTGTTACATCGTTGTATCCTGCGCCGCGCAGATTGATGGCCATGCTGAAGGCCAGTTCCTGATCATCCTCCACGATAAGGATTTTCGCGTCAGGCCTGAGAAGTTGTGGTTGAGGCATTAGAAAAAGTGAGCTAAAGTTTAAAGTTGTAAAATTTCGGAGGGGGCAGTTGTCAGGGATAGTATATGACAGGAACGCGCCATGAGTCGAGCACAACTCAAGACGCTTTAGTGAAGTAAAACCTGACATTCCCTGAAAACTGCACCCTGATACCTGCCCCCTCATCCTCCCTATCCCCTCTTACTAAACTGGCAGAGCCACTGTCACGGTCGTCCCCTTGCCCGGCTTTGACTCCACCTTGAAGTCCCCTCCGTGGTCCTTTATTATTCCATAAGCTATCGGCGCTCCCAAGCCCGTGCCCCCGGATGCCTGTCTCGTTGTAAAAAAAGGTTCAGTGATACGGCGCAGGGTCTCCAGGTCCATTCCCCTCCCGGTGTCCATGATTTTAATAACAATGCGGCCGCTATCCTGGTCCCTGGCGGCGTTGACCTCCACCTTTTGGGTGGGCCTGGTGAGGGACTGAAGGGCGTTCATGATAAGGTTGACCATGGCTTGCTCCAGCTTCAGCCTGTTCCCTTTTATCCTGGGCAGGTCCCCTATGCTGATTTTGAAGCGCCGCGTATTTTTCTTGATGAGGCTTTCCAGCAGGTCCGTTGCATACAAAATGGCCTTTTTGACGTCAACTTCCTCCTCTAATCCAGATAAATCCTTGCAAGCAAAGTTTTGCAGTCCTGCGGCTATGCCTTTGATTCTCTCCGCGCCCTTAAGTATCCCTGATGTTAATCTATCGAATGCCTTAATTGTCTCCTCAATGGGCAGGCCTGCCAGTTTTTTCCTGTCCTCGATTTTCGCCGCGGCAAGAATGAGGGGCTTTGCATCGGCCCATATCCTGTCAAGAAATGGTGCGTTGAGAATTATATAATTGTTGGGATTTTGTATCTCGTGGGCCACGCCGGCGGCAAGGGTCCCAAGGGAGACCATTTTATCGGCGTGGCGCAGCATCTCCCGCTGCCGCCTCTCCTTTTCTTCCTCAAGTTTTTTTTCCGTTATATCCTCCTTTACCTCGATAAAATGGGTAATATCGCCATTTGCGTTTTTAATGGAAGAGATGCAGGCGAGTTCCCAAAAGAGTTCCCCGTTCTTCTTCCGGTTATGGAATTCCCCCCTCCATTCACCGCCTGATGTAATAATGTCCCATAACTGTTTATATTCCTCTTGTGATGTTTTTCCTGATTTTAAAAACCGGGGATTTTTCCCCATGACTTCCTCGAGGGTGTAGCCGGCCACTTGAGTGAATTTCGGGTTTGCATACTCAATATTTCCCATTGTGTCCGTGATTATAATGGAAACGGGGCATTGCTCCACGGCATGGGACAATTTCCGCAACTCCTCTTCAATTCGCTTGCGTTGGGTGATGTCCGTGGAGATCCCGCACACCGCGTTGATTGCCCCATTAGGACCAAAAAGCGGGAATTTTATGGAAATATAACTATGCATGCCATCGTCCTGCGGGACAGTCTCCTCGAATTCCAGGGACACCCCGGTCTTCATGACCTTTATGTCGTTTGCCCGAAAGGCGTCCGCCTTGTCCTTGGGAAAGATATCATGGTCGGTCTTCCCTACGATATCCTTGTTGGAAACATGGAAGAGTTTTTCAAACCGCCGGTTAACGAAGGTATACCGTCCCTCCTTGTCCTTGACGTAAATAACCGCGGTTGTGTTATCCATAATGGACTGGAACCTTATTTCGCTTTCCCTGAGGTTTTCCTCGGCTTCCCTCAACCTTTTTTCAAGGGACGACTGCGCCGCCGCCCTCAGGACAGCCATTGGCAGAAGGTCCCTGAAACCTTCGTCCTTGATTAAATAATCCTCCGCGCCCAGCTTCATCATCTCCACCGCGATTTTCGCGTCCTGGGAAGCGGTCATTACAATGAAGGGGACCCGATTATTTTGATATGCCTGGGATTCGACGATACCTTTACCTGTCATGTCCGCCAAATAGTAATCAAGCAGCAATAAATTATATGCGCCGCCGCCGGCCAGGAGGTCCAGCGCTCCCGCGCCGCTGGAAACGGTTTCAACGGCAAGATCAAAGCCTTGCAGTATCTTCTGAATAATGCGCGAGAATGCCGGATCGTCTTCCACAACCAGGATACGGAAAGCACGCGTGTCGTTTTTTTCTGTTTTTATCATAGGCTTAAAAAAAATTCTTTCACCGCAATTGAAAAGTAAATTCGAAATCCGAATAACGAAATCCTAAACAATATCAAAATTCAAAGGCTCAAATTTCAAAACTCAGGCCAGCGTGGTTTGGTATATTGAATTTGGTTATTCGGATTTGTTTCGTATTTCTATATTCGGTATCCGGATTTTGGTTGCGGCGAAGCCGCGCCATGGTGAACCATCACTAAAACTCTATCCCTTTTTGCGCCCTGACCTTTTTTTTGTAATGGTGCTTGATCTCCTTCATCTCAGTGACGGTGTCTGCCATGTCCATGACTTCCTGCTTCGCGTTTCTGCCGGTCAGCACCACGTGCAGGTCCGGGTCTTTTTCCGCTAGGAATTCCAAGACCTTCTCCAGCGGAAGGAACCCGTGATGGAGGGCGATATTGATTTCGTCCAGGATCAGTATCTGATAATTTCCCGGCCTGATCTTCTCCATGCAAAACTCCCAGGCGCTCGCGGCCGCGGCAGCGTCCTTTTCCAGGTCCTTGCTCTTCCAGGTGAAGCCTTCTCCCATCTGGTGGACCTCGAAGGCGGCGCCGAATTTTCCGAGGGACAGCAGTTCTCCGCTGGGGCGGCTTTTGATGAATTGGACCATCAGGACCCGGAGGCCTGCGCCGACGGCCCGGACCCCGAGTCCAACAGCGGCGGTGGTTTTGCCCTTGCCGTCTCCTGTGTGGACTATAATCAGGCCTTTGCCCATTTTTTACTCTTTCATTGCGCGGCTATATATATTGCAGCAGATAATTTTTTTGTTTTGGGATATAATATACCATGTCCGAAAAAATAAAAAAAACGTTATCAAAATTGATTGAGTTCCAGGACCTCACGCGAGTGGAGATGATCGGCGCCATGAGGGAGATCGTGAACGGCGAGGCCACGGACGCGCAGATCGGGGCTTGGATCACGGCCCTCAGGATGAAGGGCGAAAAGGTGGAGGAGATCACTGGGGCAGCTGAAGTCCTTCGCGAGGAGTGCGTCAGGATCGACGCCGGCGGCGGAATGGTGGTGGATCTTTGCGGGACCGGAGGGGACGGGGCAGGCGCCTTCAACATCTCCACTACAGCCGCCTTCGTGGCGGCCGGGGCCGGGGCCACTGTCGCGAAACACGGAAACCGGGCGGTTTCCTCCTCCTCCGGGAGCGCTGACCTCCTTGTCGCCCTTGGAGTAAAAATAGACGTTTCGCCAGGGATAATGGAGGAATGTCTGAAGTCCATCCACATAGGATTTCTTTTCGCGCAGGCCCTTCATCCAGCCATGAAGCGCGCCGACGGGCCGAGAAGGGAGACCGGGATTCGCTCCATTTTCAACATCCTCGGACCGCTCTCGAATCCCGCCGGGGCGCAGGCCCAACTGGTAGGGGTCCACAGGCGGGATTTGGTGGAGCCCATAGCGTCGACCTTGAAAAACCTCGGCCTGAAAAGGGCCTTAGTGGTCCACGGCCTGGACGGCCTGGACGAGATCACTCTTGCGGCCGAGACCTTTGCCGCTGAGTTGAAGGACGGGGAAATACGCGCCTTCAACCTCAGACCTGAGGACTTTGGCTTAAAGCGGTGCGTTTTGAAGGATTTGGCCGGCGGAGGCCCGGAGGAGAACGCGAAAATAACCATGCGGATTTTAAAAGGCGAAAAGGGGCCTTGCCGTGACGTCACCCTCATGAACGCCGGGGCGGCAATCATGGTCGCTGGCCAGGCAGAGGACCTTTCAAGGGGAATAGAGCTTGCCGGGGAGTCCATCGACTCCGGCAAGGCGTTGCGGAAGCTGGAGGATTTGATACGCTTGACCAATTCGCACAACCAAAAGGAAAACAAAATCCCAAATGACAAATAGCAAATTACAAATAAATTCCAAATTACAAGAACTGAATGTCCAAAACAATTCAATTGCCGCCAAAGGCCGCGCCAAGCTTTAGTGGATTATTTTTTTGTTTTGTGGTTAAATTTTGTTCCCTGTCTGCCTTCGGCACAGGCAGGCGGCTTGTCCGGGCCGGGTATTAAAAAATCAATTTAAAGGAAAATTTCATGGAATTAAGAAACAACAGAATGGTTTCAACGGCCTTTATCGCCGCTCTTTTCCTGGCCATGGCTTTTTTTCCGCCCTTCTTTAAAGCGGAAGCGGACGACCTGCTGGACCTCCTGAAGGAAAAGGGGCTGTTGACCGAGAAAGAGGCCGAAAGCCTCCAAAAGGGAGACAGCCAAAAACTTAAGGGAAAATTCAAGGACGGCTACAAGTGGGAAAGCGGCGACAAGACCGCCAGCATACAGATAGGGGGCCAGGTCCATGGCGACGTGGAAATATTCGAGGGCAACCATTCGAAACCGGCCAACATTTTCCTGAGAAGGGCCAGACTTCACGCATCAGGCAAGTTTTATGAGTTCTATGAATGGAAGGTGCAGGGAGACTATGGCGAAGGCGCCTTCTCCGCCAAGGACCTTTTTATCAACATGCATTATGACGACAGGATGCAGTTAAAGGTCGGCCAGTACAAGGAGCCGTTCGCCATGGAGCACCAGACTTCAAACAGATATACAGATTTCAAGGAGCGCAGCCTTATCAGCGCCAGGATAGGGCCGGACCGCGACATCGGAATCATGCTTCATGGAATTTGCGCTGAAGCCATCGTGGGATACCAACTGGGCGTTTTCAACGGCAGCGGGTCAAATCTGAAGGAAGACACGAACGGCGACAAGGACATAGCCATGAGGGTATGGTACGAGCCATTCAAGGACCTGCACGTTGGAGGCGCTTTCACATGGGGAAAATTGTCCAGGGGGCTTGTTGATTTCAAGCAAACCGGGTCCGGCACGAATTTGCTGGCCTTTGACAGCGCCAAGGTGGACGGGAAAGACATGGACCTGCTAAGGAGCGGGGCTGAGCTGGCCTATGGGATCGGGCCGGCAAGGATCGTGTCCGAATTCATGCGGGCCGATTACAGCAACGTGAATGTTATTTCCTCCGGGGCGCGGAATGATTTTTATGTGCAGGGGCTGTACGCCACCGCAAGCTGGTTCCTCACCGGCGAGGAGAAGCGGACCGAAAAGGGGGAGTTCGGAAGGACCTACCCGAACCAGAATTTCAACTTCAAGACAGGCGGCCTTGGCGCGTGGGAACTGCTGTTCGGCTATGAATGGGTGGATGTGGACAGTGATTGGCTGAACGTGGCGGGCCTGAGCGGCGCCGACAGGACCAACTCCTATAAAGCAGGCGTCAACTGGTACCACAACCCCATGTTTAAAATAGTGCTCGACTACGTATACAACGACTATTCGGAAGCCATAGTGAAAATGGACAGCGGCGCGAAAAAAGACTATGAGCACATGGTCTGGATGAGGTTTGCGCTGGAGTTCTGACGGCAATTGGTTCGGATTGAGGCGTGGAAGGAATCAAAACGGCGTTGCGCCGCTCTCAAGGGCGGAGCGGGCGGCCTGCTGTTCCGCCTCCTTCTTGCTTTTGCCGGTCCCTGAGCCGAACACCGCGCCGTTTATAAATACGTTGACCTCGAAGGTCTTGTCGTGGTCCGGTCCGGTGTCCTTGGCCACCACATATTGCGGAACAGTGTTGAATTCAAGCTGGGTCCTTTCCTGCAACTCGCTTTTAAAATCCTGGTACTTATTGGTGGTGGCGGCTTTATCCATGCCTTCCAGGAAATATTTTAAAAGGACCTGCCGGGCCTTTTCGAATCCGGCGTCCAGATAAATGGACGCGGCAACCGCCTCCAGGGCGTTCGCTATAATGGAAGGCTTGGCGCGGCCTCCGGATTGCTCCTCGCCTTTTCCCAGAAGGAGAAATTCTCCGAGATTCAGACTCTGGGCTATGTGGGCAAGGTTGCCCTCGCTTACCACCACCGAGCGTATCTTTGACAGGACCCCTTCCTGGTAGTCCGGGAACTTCTTCACCATGTAATCGCTCACCATCAGGTCAAAAACCGCGTCACCCAGGAATTCAAAACGCTCGTTGTTCTTGGTTTGCTTTCCGCTCTCATACGCGAAAGACTTGTGGGTCAGGGACTTGTTCAGGTATTGAATGTTCTCGAACCGGTAGTCCAGGATTTTTTCAAAGCGGTTGAGCTCTTTCAGGCGTTTTTCCGATATCATGGCAGCGCATTTCCAGAAATAAAAAAATCGATTAAACGGAAGCCTTCCTTGAAGGCATGTTTTCCATGTTTTAAAATCCTCTCGTCGAACGCGCCCACATCGTCTTTTTCCCCTATAGCCGGGTAAATGGCGAAGGGCACCGGATCCTCCGCATGGGTCTTCATGGATAAAGGCGTGGGGTGGTCGGTGACGAGCAGTATTCTATAATCCACGAACTCCTTCATCCCTTCAAGGACCTTGCCCACCACTCTTTCATCAAATTCTTCCAAAGCCTGGATTTTCAGGTCGAATTTTCCCTGGTGGCCCGCCTCGTCCGGGGCCTCCACGTGGAGGAACACGATGTCCTTTTCCCTTAATGCCTTCAGCGCGGCGTCCACTTTGCCCTGGTAATTGGTATCGAGGTATCCGGTGGCGCCCGGCACATTGATGGAATTAAACCCGGCGCAGACGCCGATCCCTTTCAGGAGGTCAACCGCGGATATAACCGACCCTTCCAATCCGAACCTCTCACTGAACGTGGGCATTGCTGGCCTTTTTCCCTGCCCCCAAAGCCAGATGCTGTTGGCGGGCTTTCCGCCATCGGCCTCTTTTTTCTTGTTGCGGGGATGGACCTTGAGGAGCATCTGTGAACCGGTGAGCAGCTCGTGGATATCCTCGCCGCCTGCGCCACCTTTCGGAAGGTGTTCCTTGATTCCGCGGCCCGTGATATCGTGCGGGGGGACCAGGGAAAGGCCGGAGAAATCCCTGTCCTTCCAGACCATGAGGTGGCGGTAACTGACTCCCGGAAAAAACCGGATGGACTCATTTCCGAGTTTTTCGTTGACGTGCAGAATCAGCTCTCTTGCGTCCTCCGTCGAAATATGCCCGGCGCTATAGTCATCCATTATAACGTCCGCGCCCGCGAGGCGGAGGGTCACCAGATTGCAACGGAACGCGGTGTCGTTATCCCCCAAGGGGACCCCCATGCTGACCGCCTCCAATGGAGAGCGGCCTGTGTAATATTCCGCGGGATCATAGCCGAACACGGAGAGGTTCGCCACGTCGCTGCCCGGTGGAAAACCGTTTGGGACGGTTTTGGCGAAGCCGGTCACGCCGGCGGCGGCGATCTTGTCCATGTTCGGCGTGCGGGCCAACTGGAGGGGCGTTTTTCCTTCGTGGTCCGGCAAGGGATAATCCGTCATGCCGTCACCGATGAGTACTATGTATTTCATAATAGCCGGGCTTTCAATTTTCCATGTTTTTTATTATACTACAAAAAACAGGTTGATTTTAAAAATTTCCCTTAAAAAATTTCAATAATCTCTTTCAGATAATAAAAAAATGGAAAAATATCCAAAGCTTTTTTTAAAGGCCGGTTTGGTGTATCTGGCGGCAGGCGCGCTGGTAGGGGTGCTGATGGCCTGGGACTTGGTGGACCCTGTCACATACCGGTTCGTGCATTTCCATGTGAATCTCCTTGGATTCATGTCCATGACGGTTTTCGGCGTGGCCTTCCACATACTGCCCCGCTTCAATGGCAAGCCTATCCCCCATCCCTCGTGGCTTCCCTTGCAATTTTTCCTCATGAACGCCGGACTTATCGGCATGGTGTTCTTTTTTGTTTCAGGCGGCTATTGGGAGCCAGGGGTGAAGTCCGTTCTCTTTGGAAGTTTTTCAGTGGTGATGTCTGCGGCAATCTTTCTTTTTATATTTAATATTTTCCCTATTCTGGTGGATCCGCCCCGCGTGGTTGTTCCGGCGCAAGCGCCGGTTTCCGCTTCAGGCCAGGGCAAGGCAGGGGCGGACAAGATATCGGGCAACATGAAGGTCGCGGCGGTTTTGGATACCTGGCCCGATATTGTCAGGATTTTCGTGGACCATGGTTTCAAGGCCCTGGCAAACCCCGTGGCCAAGGCCGCCTTCGCCAAACTGATAACCATCTCCACCGCTTGCAAAATTCACAACGTTGACGAAGCGAAGTTCTTGGCCGCGTTGAATGATTTCGTGAAGGACTCGGACAAGGCCCCTCCTCCAGCCGCGTCAAGGCCCCAACAGTCCGCTGCCGCCCCGGCGAAGCCTAAAGAGCCGGACACCTCTTCTCTTCAGGCCGAAGGCAAGGGGATAGCCAGGGGGGAAAAATGCACAGGGGAGGTTTTAGTGGGCAAGCTTATTGAAACCTATCCTGAGACGAAAAAAGTATTTGAAAAACATTACGGGTCCGCCTGCTTTTCTTGTCCTGGCCAGGCGTTTGAAACCATCAAGCAAACCGCCGCTATGCACAACGCCGACCTAAGCATGATTTTGGGCGAGATCAACGCGGAGATAGATAAGGCGTTAAGTTAGAGCCCTTCCTGGCGGACTTTAAAGAATTGAACATCGAACATCCAACTTTGAACGTCGAACGTCGAAAAAGGAAGAAAGTATTTAAAACGTAAAATGAATTTTTATTACTTCGATGTTGGACGTTCGATGTTCGACGTTGGACATTCAGTTTTTTCCTCTTCTGCATTTAGCATCTCGTTGATTTATAAGCGAAAAAAATGGAAATTCCTATACTATAAATTTAAACAAGAACGCATTAAAAACTTTTTTTAAGGGGATATATTATGAGCATGTTTCTGGGGCCGATCCATTATTGGCTTTTCGGCAAGATCAAGATCGTGGAATCTCGAAGGGACGCTTATATCAACGCGTTGAAGGGGAAGTTCGGAGATGAGGCCGCCGGGATGATTGAAGGGCTGAACAAGGATTACGGCGCGAAGCTTGATAGCGGCCAGCCGCTGGAAAATATGGTCGGCAACAACCCGATACACGGTTTTCTGCAGTCCCTGATTCAAAAAGTCGAGGTGGGTGAAGGAAAGCTTGTGGCCGCGGCCTTTGACAAATTCAACGGCGACGCATTTAACCTGCTTCTGGAGGCGTCGGAAAAACACGGCAAGGAAACCGGCGAGCGCGCCCTGAAGGAAAAAGACATTTCAGACCCCTCGGCAGAGGAGGTTTTCGGCCTTCTTAATGATTATCTCCTTGAGGGAATGCCATGCGACCAAGCGGCCTTTGCCCACCCGAAATCCCAAAATTCCTTTGATCTGGAGCATAAACTTTGTCTGCATGTTACAAATTGGAAGGCGGCGGGGGCGCCTTTCATGGAGATGTGCTGCTTCACACATGCCTGGATCGGCGGCTTTGTCAAGGCGACGCAGCCAAGGATGAAGTATGAAAGCAAGGCGGCCATAGCCGCTGGAGACCCCGGCTGCCTGGCGGAGTTCAACGGGGACTAAGAAAAAAATAGAACGCGGATAAACGCGGGAGCTTCTCGGATTGGCTCGTATTTAATTTTATAAGCAAGGGCAGCAAAAGTGTGGACATCGAAGATATCAGAGCTAAAATTCGTGCCGACAGATATGTATATACCCATCATGCGGAAACCGAGCGTAAGACAGACGAACTAACCATTGCCCAAGTTGAAGAAGCATTGCTTAATGGAAAAATACTTGAGCAATATTCCAATACTGGCCGCGGGGAAAGCTGTCTGGTAGCCGGCTTCGCGGGGTATTTGCCTGTTCATATTGTTTGCGGTTGGCGTGGTGAAAAAATAGCGCTTATTACAGTCTACATCCCACGTCCACCGAAATTCGCAGGCCCATATACGCGAGGAGACATAAGTGGCGCATAAAATCGAATGCAATTTTTGCGGCAGTGATCGCTGTGAGGAACGAAAAATCGAATATCTATACAGCCACAAGGGCAAATACTTGCTTGTGCCGAATACTCCTGTTGAAATTTGCCTAAACTGCGGGATGATTTACTACGATGCCGCTGTTCTCAAGGAGATCGAGCATCATTTTTTCGCCATTCAGCATAAAACTGAAAAACCAGACCGCTATATTGAGATGCCGGAAAAGGCATACGCTTAGAAGCTGCGGCCACGCAAACCGCATAAAGAGCGGGCGGGACGCCCGCATTCCCGGCAAGGAATAAGGCGTAGGGATATGTAAACTCTATAATGAGACTATTAATTATCAACCATTTTTTTAGGAGAAGGCCATGAAGGAAAAAATTGAAAAGGCATTGGATGAAATCCGGCCCGGTCTTCAGGCAGACGGAGGAAACGTGGAGTTCGTGGACGTCAATGACGAGGGGGTCGTGTTTCTCAGGATGGTCGGGGCCTGCTCCGGCTGTCCAAGCTCGCAGATCACATTGAAGATGGGCATTGAGCGGAAATTAATGGAGCGCATCCCGGAAGTAACAGCGGTGGAAGCGGTGCCGTAACGTAAATCATAAGGAAAAAACCTGAACATCGAACACTGAACATCGAACGTCCAACATCGAAGGGGAGAGCGAGTCATGTGCCATGCGTAGTGAGTCATGTGCTAACGACACACAACGCGTGACGCACAACGCAAAGCTCATTTCGACGTTCGATGTTGGACGTTCGATGTTAATTATTTTTACATACGGAAAGGTCCGGCCCATGTCTTTGGAAATAAATGAAAACACCACCATAAATGAAATCACGCGGGCATATCCCAATACCCTGGCGATATTCAAGGAATTTCACGTTGATTCCTGCTGCGGCGGAGGGGACTCCCTGGCCCAGGCTTGCCAAAAAGGAGGCCAGGACCTCGACGAGTTGATCGAGACCCTGAAGAACTCCATTTGACGCCGAAAAAGGAAAAGCCAGAGATATACGCCCCGCACATCCCCGCCGGGGTCATTGAAACGCGCCGCCTGCGGGAGCTGCTCGATCTTCTGGAAAAGAGAGGGGCGAAGGAGGCCAAGATCACCGGAGAGCTGATTTTCGTGCTGGGCGAAAAGCCGTTGAGCGCCGGGGAAAAGGATTCACTGCCTTACGCGGCGTCACGCTACGAAATTCCCGGAGTTCGCGGCATCAAGGTCTGTTCCGCCACCACCTTCTGCAATAGAAACCATCAAGACGTCCTTTCCCTCGCCCTCGAGTTGGACAAGAAGTTTTACGGCGCCGAACTCCTAATGAAACTCACTGTCGGCCTATCCGGGTGCGCCCGCTCGTGTTCGGAACCGGCCACCAAGGACATCGGTGTCATGGCGCAGCCCCAGGGTTATAAAATCCTTATCGGGGGCAACGCAGGGATCAATCCCTCAATAGGCAAGGAATTCGCGACTCTCAAGACCCAGGAAGAAGTGGTCAGGCTGGTGGAAAGGGTCGTGGACTTCTGCAAGGCCCACGGCAGGAAGATGGTCCGCCTGGGAAAACTCATTGAGGAAAAGGGCGAGGATTTTTTCAGGGAACATGTCGGCTATCCTTCTCATTAAAAACGGCAGGATTCTGGACCCGGCCTCAGGCTTCGATCAAACCTCGGATATTCTTATAAAAGATGGCCGCATAGTTGAAATCCGCGATGGTATTGAAATTCCCACGGAACTCCAGTCTGAAAGCATCGACGCGCGCGGCTTAATCGTTGTCCCCGGCTTCATAGATATTCACACCCACCTCCGTGAACCAGGATTTGAACACAAGGAAACCATAGCCACCGGGGCCGAAGCCGCGGCGGCCGGCGGGTTTACCTCAATAGCATGCATGGCCAACACCAGGCCGGTCAACGACTCAACGGAAATCACGGGCCTTATTTTGCGAAAAGCCAGGGAGGCCGGACTGCTGGCCAGGGTATACCCCATTGCCGCAATCACCATCGGACTCCAGGGAAAAACCCTTTCACCAATGAAGGCCCTTAAGGACGCCGGAGCAGTCGCGTTCTCGGATGACGGGAGCCCGGTTTCAGACGACTCAATCATGGAGCTCGCCCTGGAGGCGGGAAAAAGGCTTGGCGTCCCCATAATTTCCCATTGCGAAACAAGGGAGTTGGCGCATGGGGGTGTGATGAACGAAGGGCCGTTTTCCAGGAGACTGGGACTGAAGGGAATTCCAAATGAGTCGGAGGACCGCATGGCTGAAAGGGACATCCGGTTGGCCGGGAAGACCGGCGGCCATGTACACATCGCCCACGTCAGCACCGCTGGGACGGTCCAGTTGGTCCGCGACGCGAAAAGGGCCGGAATAAAAGTGACCTGCGAAGCTGCCCCGCATCATTTTACTTTGTCGGATGAAGACGTGTCCCGCGACAACCCCAACACCAAGATGAATCCCCCGCTAAGGAGCTGGAGGGACGTTGATGCCGTTCTGGAGGGGCTGGCTGATGGGACCATCGACGCCATCGCCACTGACCATGCCCCTCACAGCCAGGAGGAAAAGGCGAGGGGCTTTGAGGAAGCGCCTTTCGGGATTGTCGGGCTGGAGACCGCCCTTCCCTTAGTGTTGAGTCTGGTCAGGGACAAGGTTATAAGCCTCAATAGGGCGATTAGTTTGATGGCCTTTCTTCCAGCCAAAATCATGGGATTGGACAAAGGAAGGCTTCGCGTAGGGGACGAAGCGGACCTCGCTGTTTTTGATCCGGAAAGGGAGTGGACTGTTGATCCCGCTTCTTTCAAGTCCAAGGGGAAAAACACCCCATTCGTGGGATGGAAAGTGAAGGGAAAGGTCTGCTTCACCATTGCAGGAGGAAAAATCGTCTACAGGGAGAGGGCGCAGATAAAATGAACTTAACGCCCGTTGGGCGGACAAAAAAAAATAGAACGCGGATAACGCGGATGACACAGATTAGCGCGGATGAAATTTATTTTAATCCGTGAAAATCCGTCTAATCCGTGTCATCCGTGTTCTATTACTATTAAGTTAAAAGCGGCGAAGCCTTTCAAAGCCTGACTATCGCGAAATCCCCTCCCCTCCTGGGCGTGGGTTGCTCCTTCAAACGTTGCACCATTTTTTCAGCGATTTCCTCGGATTTTACCAGGTATTCTCCCTGCGCGATCTTATTTTTATAATAGGCAACCAGGCCAGTCCGGACCATTGACAGGTCTTCCTGGCCGCCTTTTTCTTTTTTATGTATTGGTTTTGGTTTCTTTTCCATTTTGTTTTGCCAATCCAAAAGCGCGACATTATTTTCAACTCCTCGTACTATTTTATCGGGAATACTGAAAAATTACTTTAATGGTAAGATTGAATACTTTCCCGGTTCTCTTTATAGAGCCTACGCATAAATAAGAAAAAGTCTTTTAAATCAACAAGGTATTCTTTTTTATTGGATAAAAAAATTGTAAAAATTTCACCTTCCATGCTTATGCTCATTTACAGGCATGGCTATTTTACAGGCCGTTATGA
>JACRGO010000041.1 GCA_016212295.1 Nitrospinota bacterium
AAAATATTTTTCATGAAAAGGAGTTCATATGAGAGCCACTGTAACAATAGAGAAAGAAGTGTTGGACACTCTTCAAAAGGAGACAAAAACAAAGAGCAAGACCTCTGCGGTGAAAGTAGCCATTGATGAATACCTCAGGAAAAAAAAGATCGAAAAAATCAAGTCCATGAAAGGCAAACTGGAGTTTGATATGACCGCGGATGAGATCAGACATTATGAAAGGTAAAAGGGTTGTTATAGACACATCCGTTTGGATCGACTATTTTAAAGGGGAAAATAAATCCGTAACGGTTCAAATGGATGATATTCTTATACAGGCTGATGTCTTTGTTCCTAAGGTTATTATCGCTGAGCTGATTCAGGGAGCGAAATCTGAGAAAGAGATTTCAGTGATTGAAGGGTTTTTGGATGCTTTTTTCATCATCGACCAGTCCAAAGATTCCTGGGCAAAGGCGGCCAGGCTTTCCTTTGCAATGAAACGAAAAGGCGCTACCGTATAGTATTGACATATTCATTCTGCAATACCATCTATTTCGAATGAAATAATCAATTTATGTGTAGTTTCTATTATGAGATGGCTAATAACTACTGACCAATGCCCGCTGACTACCGCCTGGCTCCGCCAATCGCCATGAAAAAAATTTCTTCTTCCGAGATATGGGGAACCATCGTTTCTCTTGCCGGCCTGATGGTGATGGCGGGGTGGGTTTGGGATGTTTCCGTTTTGAAAAGCATCCTGCCCCACTGGGTCACCATGAAATTTTCCACCGCGTTTTCCTTCTTCTTGAGCGGAATCATCCTTTTCCTGCTCGCGAGATTCATGAAGGGAGAAGCCCTGGCCCAAATCCTCCTCCTTATTCCTTCCCTGGTCGTCCTTTTTCTCATGGGCACTCTTTTGCTTTCAAGTTTTTCCGATATCCGGACAGGGGTGGAGGATTTATTCATGAGGGAAGCGGAAGGGGCGGCGCGGAGCGTGGCTCCGGGCAGGCCGTCGGTTGTGACCATGGTCTGTTTTATTCTTATGTCCGTCACCGGACTGGCGGCGATGCTAGGGGCGCCGGGCCTTAAAAAAATCCTTACAGCGGCCGGGGGTGCCTTGGTCGGGTTTGGCGGCCTGGCCCTCCTCGGATACCTCCTTCAGGTCCCGGTTTTTTATTCCGCCGTGGAAGGATGGAGCAAGCCATGCTTGATTTGAAGCGGTCCAATGAGGACCTGGAACGCTTTGCCTACGTGGCCTCCCACGATCTCCAGGAGCCCTTGCGCATGGTGGTGAGCTATCTGCAACTGCTGGAGCAGCGCTACAAGGGAAAACTCGACGTGGACGCCGACGAATTTATCGGCTTCGCAGTTGACGGCGCCAAACGGATGCAGGGTCTTATCAATGGTCTTTTGTCCCTGTCCCGGATAGCCAGCCGGGGCAAATCCTTTGTATCGGTCGACTGCGGATCCGTCCTCCGGGAAACCCTGGCGAATTTGCAAATGGGAATAGAGGAAAACGGGGCCGAGGCGACCCATGATAAACTGCCGGAGATCATGGCCGACCCTTCCCAACTCATGCAGCTCTTCCAGAACCTTATTTCCAATTCCATAAAATTTCGGGGGGAAAGTCCTCCCAAAATCCACATAAAGGCCGAAAGAATCGAAAACTCCAAAATCCGCATCCCTCAATCCGAAATAGATAAAGGTTGGCTTTTTTCCGTCCAGGACAACGGAATCGGGATTGACCCTCAATTCGCCGGCCGGATTTTCAGCGTCTTCCAACGTCTGCACGGCAAGGAATATCCGGGCGCGGGAATCGGACTTTCCATCTGCCGGAAGATCGTGGAGCGCCACGGCGGGAAGATTTGGGTGGAGTCCGAGCCTGAAAAGGGCGCGACGTTTTACTTTACAATACCGGATGTTCGTGATTCGCGATTCGTGAATCGTGAATCGTGGAGCGGGAATCGTGGTTCGTGAATCGGGGATCGTGATTCGGGGAGCGGGGAGCAATGATCGATTTTTTCAGAAATCTGCTGTCATCGGACTCATTCATGCCGCACGGGCATTGTTTTCTGTGGGACCCCGGAGTGTTGTGGCTTACCGTGGCGTCGGACGCCCTTATCGCGCTCTCCTATTACGCCATCCCTCTGGTTTTGTTTTTATTCATACGGAAAAAGAAGAATCTGCCGTTTGCCTGGATGTTTTTCCTGTTCTGCGTCTTCATTCTTCTCTGCGGAACCACGCACGTTTTGGATGTATGGACCGTTTGGGACCCGGCCTATCGGCTTCTGGGTCTGGTGAAGGCCGCCACCGCCTTGGTTTCCATTGCCACGGCGGTCCTGCTCATTCCCCTTATTCCCAAGGCGCTCGCCTTGAGAAGCCCCGAGGAACTCGAGGCCAAAAACCAGGAATTGCAAAAAGAAATCGTGGAGCGCGACCGAGTGAAAAAGCTGCTCGACCAATCCAATAAAGAGCTCCAGCAGTTTGCCTATATCGCTTCCCACGATCTTCAGGAGCCCTTGCGCATGGTCTCAAGCTACGTCCAGTTGCTTCAAAAAAAATACAAGGGGAAATTGGACTCCGACGCGGACGAATACATCGAATTCGCCTCGGATGGGGCAAGGCGGATGGGCAATTTGATCAACGATTTGCTTGCCTATTCGCGTCTTGAGAGCCAAGCCAAGGAATTCCGCTTGGTTGATGGTGAAAATATATTCAGGAATTCACTCCGCGATCTCCAGGCCGCTATCAAGGAAAGCGGAGCTGTCGTGACACACGATCCTCTTCCGCGGGTCATGGGTGATGATGTTCAATTGGAAAGTCTTTTTCAAAATCTGATTGGAAACGCGATCAAATATAGAGGAAAAAAGACGCCCCAAATACACGTTTCCGTTGAAATGAAGCCAGGGGAATGGGTTTTCTCGGTCCGCGACAACGGCATAGGGATAGACCCCGGGTATTTTGGCCGCATCTTCGTCATTTTCCAGCGCCTGCACGCGCGCCATGAATATTCCGGCACTGGCATAGGCTTGGCCGTATGCAAGAAAATCGTGGAGCGCCACGGCGGGAGGATTTGGGTGGAGTCCGAGCCTGGAAAGGGCGCTACGTTTTACTTTACAATACCGGAGGTTGGAGCGTGATTCGGGGAGCGGGAAATGAAGGTCAAAAGTTTTAAGGAACTGGATGTTTGGAAGAAGGGCATTGAGATTGTTGACTGGGTGTATAAAATTACGGATGATTTTCCAAGGGAAGAAAAATCCGGGCTGGCTAAGCATATGCAACGAACGGCGATTTCTATCCCCTCCAATATAGCGGAAGGATTTGCGCGTCAACATACAAAGGAATTTATTCAGTTCTGCCATGTGGCGTTGGGTTCTTGCGCGGAACTGGAAACCCAATTAATAATAGCAAGCCGTCGAAATTATATATCCACGGAAAATTTTAACAAGATAGAAGAATATATTGATCACACCAGCCGAATGCTTATGAATTTGATTAAAAGCTTGAAAGGATAGGATCACCCACGATCCACGAATCACGATCCACGAATCACGATCCACGAATCACGATCCACGAATCACGGAAAGGAAAAAACATGACGCATTTTGAAAAGGCCAATCCCATTTCGATCCTGTTGGTGGAAGACAACCCCGGAGACGTCCGGCTGACCATGGAGGCCCTCAAGGAGGGCAAGGTGAACAACCGTTTGATTGTGGCCAGGGACGGAGTGGAGGCCCTTGCCATATTAAGAAAGGAGGGAGAGTTCGCCGAAGCCCCGCACCCGGATTTGATTCTCCTGGATTTGAATCTCCCTAAAAAAGACGGACGGGAGGTATTGGCGGAAATCAAGGCCGATGAGAGGCTGAAACGAATCCCGGTGGTGGTCCTCACCACCTCCCAGGCGGAGGAGGACATTTTAAAAACCTACGATCTCCACGCCAACTGTTTTATCTCCAAGCCCGTGGATATGGACCGGTTCATTCAGGTGGTCAAGGCGACCAGCGAATTCTGGTTCACCATCGTGAAATTGCCGACGGAATGAAAATGATCGCCCTTCGGGCGGCCAAAAAAGAATTCAGGAGCCAGGGTTCAGGCGTCAGGGTATGAAAAAAATCTTTGCCGGTTCCACATGGTATCGTCTCCATGGAGCCGCCGGATGTGAAAAATTTTACTGCCCCCTGATCCCTGACTCCTGCCCCCTTATAGGGTATGATTCATAAGCGAAAAAAATGAAAACTTCAACTTCTTTAAAAATTCTCCTGATCGAAGATAATCCGGGCGACGCCCGGTTGATAAAGGAAATGTGCGTGGAGGCGGAAAATCTTTCCTTTGAGATGGATTGGACGGAAAGGCTCTCCGATGCCATAGGCCGCTTGGCTGAAAAAAAATTCGATGTGGTCTTGCTGGACCTTTCCCTTCCCGACAGCCACGGCTTCGAGACCTTCGCAAAGGCGCGGGACTCCGCTCCTAATGTCCCCATCGTGATTTTGAGCGGCCTGGATGATCAAGCCCTGGCCATGAAGGCGGTGCAGGCCGGAGCCCAGGACTATCTGGTCAAGGGCCAGGTGAGTTCCATGATTGTTGCGCGGGTCATCCGGTACGCCATGGAAAGAAAAAAGATTGAAGAATCCTTGCGCAAGGCCAAAGTGGAGGCGGAAGAGGCCAACAAGCTCAAGGACAAATTTCTCGCCCTGGTGTCCCATGATCTGAAAGGTCCACTCACCTCCATCATGGGTTTTATAGAGCTGATCCGCCAGGACCTTCAGGAGTTCGGCGTCCCCGAAAAGGTCTTGGAAATACTGGATATAGTCCACAATTCCACGAAGAAGATGCATTTTCAGATCGATGACTTGTTGAATCTCTCCCGGCTACGGGCGGGAAAGATCACCCCGAAACTTAAGTTTTTCGACGTGTCCGGCATGATTCTGGATGCCTTGGAAGGCATTAAATTTCTTGCGCGGAAAAAAGAGATCGATGTGGTTAATAAAGTCCCGGACCATACGCGGGTTTACGCGGACCCGACGCTTTTTTTCGAGGTCATCCAGAACCTTGTGACCAATGCCATCAAGTTCTGCCGTAAAGGAGACCAAGTCACGATTTTTCTCCCGGAAAACGAGCGCTCCACCATTGCCGTGGCCGATACTGGAACTGGCATCAAGCCGGAATTAGTGAAAAATATTTTTAACTATCTTATAAGGACAACCACGACGGGGACTGCTGGAGAAATCGGAACCGGGCTTGGCTTGCCCTTTTCGCGGGACATCATGGAGGCGCACGGCGGGGCGTTGCGGGTGGAGTCTGCGGAAGGAAAGGGAAGCGTCTTTTACGCCGCGTTGCCCTGTGTGAAGCCGGGTATTTTGCTGGTGGAAGACGAGTTGGAAGATATGATCTTATTTAAAAAACATTTGGAAAAACTGGACGTGGACATTTTCGCGGCGGAAAATGGACAGGAGGCCATGAAAATTCTTGAAGAAAACAGCATTCATTTGATCATAGCCGATATCCGGATGCCGCTCATGGACGGCTTTGAACTTCTTCAAAACATTAAAAAAATTTCTGAAACAAACCCCATTCCCGTTATCCTGGTTACGGGAAAAGCCCAGGAAACAAGGGAATATGCCTTTAAACTAGGGGCCGTGGATTTTATTACCAAGCCGGTGGATTTTGAAAAACTTCTTCAAAAGATCAGAAAGTTTTTATATGAAACAATTTGAACGCCGCAGTACGGTTTTCTTGACAAGGCAGCCTGCCGGCTTTATATTATATATAGACATATTTTTATTTATAGAAAAAACTTATGGATTTTGATTGCTGTAAATTTTTTAAGGCAGTGGCGGATCCCAGCAGGATAAAAATAATGATGCTGCTGATGAAAGGGGAGATGTGCGTCTCTGATATATGCCAGCATTTTCACATGAAACAGCCCTCCATCTCCCATCACCTTAATATATTGAAGAACGCGAAGATCGTGTCCGACCGCAAGGAGGGCAAGGAAGTGTATTACTCCTTGAATTCCTGCTGCATAGATTCCTGTTGCAGTGAGTTCATGCAAAGATTCAGAGGCAGGCCAAAGGCATAGGAAATATTTTTTTTGTCCGAATACATAGACGTATTCGAATACGTAGAATCTCAAGGGAAAGGAGGTGAAGAAAATGGAAAAAGAATGCTGCAATGTAAAGGTGACGGAAATCGATAACGGCTTCCGAGTGGAAATCACCGGCAAGGAGATAAAGGAAAAATGCAGGGACGTCATGGAAAATTGCCGGATGGGAGGCAAGCCGTGGAAGGAATTCCTCGCGAATTGTTGCTCTTCCAATGCCTGAAATTCCGCAAAAGGCATGAAAGAAGCCCCGGAAATTTTCCGGGGCTTTTGTCTTTTTAAAATTTTTTACTTATTGTTAGGCCGAACCATTCAGGAGAATCCGCAATAGGCGCTAGCATTGACAAAACGAAACGCTTCAAGAATAATCCAGTTCCCCCACTGTGGCAACCTGCCTGTATTTCACACCCTGAAACTCCTTGAAGTGCGCATGTCCGCATTTTATTTTTCTCTTTTCGCTTGCCCTTAGTTCCTGCCCCGCCGATTTCGTCTCCGCCACGAAATAGACGGTCTTTTCGTTCTTTTTGATCAAGGCCCAGTCCGGGTTGTAGTTTCCGATAGGCGTTTTGATCCTGAACCAGAAAGGAAGTTTGAAATAAAACTCGATATCATCCCTGCTCTCGCACTCCCTGGCAAACTGGTATTCCACATTGGAATCCAGGGGAAGGAGATTTCCATGAATGGTTTTGTCTTTTTTGGAAATGGCAAAGGTCAAGTCGTTGACGTGAACCTCATAATCATCAAAAAGGCGCATCTCGTACCCTTTTCCGCCGATCTTTTCGTATTTGATCCCGTCGATCATGAAATCCACCAAGACATCCTTGATGGCACCGACCGCATAATCCAGAAAGAGCTGGGGATTTATCAATACGTCGCAGATCCTCCCGGACTCCTTGAGAATTTTCAAAATGGTGGAGCGCGTCAGTTCCGTTCTTTCCTGAATATAAAACAGGATATCGGGTATCCTGAACATTCCCTCCAGCTAAGAAATGCTGGATGCCTGGATATCCGCCACGATCCCCACATCGCCAAACTCCAGGGCCGTCTTGGTGGTCTTGATGACGGCCCTCCTGATTACCGGCATCTCTCTCACCGCCCTGGCCGCCTTGCGTATCAACTCCTGGGTGTCATATTCCACCCGGTACGTGGTCTCATGTTTGATCCTGTCCCAGATTGCCTTGAATTTTCCGTCCAGTTCAAAACCCTTCTTGTACCTGGCCCATTCCCTTTTCCGCTTGTTTTTGATCCGTCCCTGGAAGGAGACCCCGCAATCCTCTTCAATCTCGCTTTGAAGCTGGCGTGCAAATTCCTCATAGGACTCGTTGGCGACCACTGTCAAACGATTGATATGAGTATCCTGGATGCGGTTTCCTTCTTGGTTCACGGCAAGCCTTAATCCCCGCCCTATCTCCTGCCGCTTTTTCAATTCCGACCGCGTTTCGTTTAGCGTGCATATCTGAAAGACGTTGGGGTTGTCCCATCCCTCCCGCAGGGCGGAATGGCTGAATATGAAACGCAAGGGCTCCCCGATATCCAGGAGCCGTTCCTTGTCTTTCATGATCAGTTTAAAAGTATCGTCATCCACCTGGGTGTTTCCCTTGGTGTCCTTCCACTTGCCCTTATTGTCCTGGGAAAAGTACCCGTTATGGATCTCGTCCACTGGAAAAGGAATGACGCCCCGGAAATCTGGTTTCTTGGAAATCTCTTTAAATGCATCCTCGAACCATTGGAAAAACTTGCCCTTCACGGGATGGCCGTCTGCATCATAGCCCCGGTAGTTGGCCACGCGGTCTATAAAAAAGAGGGAAAGGACCTTGATCCCCTTTTCCTTCAATCTCTTCTCCTTCAAAAAATGCTCCTCCACCGTTTTTCTGATCTGGATTTTCATCACCGCGTCGGTCAATCCGCCAAGGGTGTCTCCCACAAAGACCCTTTCCCCGTTGGAGAGTTCCACAAACCCTTCCGACACATCGATCCCGTTGATGATATACCCGTCCTTATAGATCTCCCTTTTGCCCGACAATTTGTACAGGTCGTCGCCCACCCTGGCGGTGACGGATTTTCTCAAGGCCCCTTCCTTGGCATTCACGTCAATCCTGATTTTGGCCGAGGTGCGGGTCTTGGTGGCGTTCACCTTTTCCAGAGAGACGAAGGCCTCGTTGAAGTCATTTTCCGTGACAATGGAATCCACTTCTATCTGCTTCACCAGTCCAAGGTCGTAGGCCCTTACAGGATCAAGACTGTAAACCATGTTGTAACGGCGGATATGAGTGGCCGAATAGCGCAGGGTGCACAGAGGGTCCAGTCCCTCCACCGCCTTTTTCCGGATGTCCGTTTCCATGTTCTGCGGCTCATCCACGATCACGATGGGGCGGGTGGCTCGAATAAACTCCATGGGCCGCTTGCCCGTGAGCTTGTCATTGGGCTTGTTGATGATATTTTCGTCTTTGGCGAAGGAATCGATATTGATAACGAGGATTTGGACAGTGTTGCCCAGGGCGAAGTTCCTTAAAGAGGAGACCCGCTTGGAATCATACACCTCGAAGTTCACCGGGACCTTGTCGTAAAGGTTCTGAAAATGCGCGAAGGTGATTTCAAGGTTCTTCAGGACGCCCTCCCGGATGGCGATGGAAGGAACCACGATGACGAATTTCTTAAAACCGTAATTTTTGTGAAGCCCATAAATGGTCCGGAGGTACACATAGGTCTTGCCGGTCCCGGTTTCCATGTCCACGGAAAAGTGCATTCCATCCAGGGCATCCGAAGCGGGCAATTCGTTCTTCTCCTGGACGGCGCGGAGGTTTTTCAGTATCTGCTCTTCTCCGATGGCCAAGGCGTTTCCCACTCCTCCCTCCGAATGATAGTAATGCGCATGATGCAGGGAAAAGCTGAAATCGCCGTGATTCAAAGGCTGGCCCTCAAAGACGCCCACGACTGAGGCTATGGCGTCAAGCTGATAAGGCTGGTTGGGATCGAAATGGAGTTTCATGCCTGAATACTCGGTTCAAACAATGACGGTTGTTTTTCCAGGGGTGGATAAAAAACACCCACAATGACAAAGGGATTTTTGGCCCAGCCGTGAAATTGCTTTGTGGTTCCCAAAAAGAGATAAATGTCTTTCTGGCGAAATTCCGTCCAATATTTTCGCTTCACCAATTCCACCGCCTTTTTTTCATCGCCCTTTTCCCGTTTAAAGCAGTTCCAATATAGAGCGCCTATTTCCCAGTCTTCAATCATGAGCGTGGCCTCTTTTCCTTGGCCGTCCCGGAACCTGTAGGAAAATTTATAGGGAAGCTTGTTGACCACGGAAAATTCTTTCTTTACTTCTTCCTCGGACTGAAAAAGAGAAAGCTGATTGGCTTTTTGTTTCAGGATGGATAGTTTATCTTTCGGCCAATCGCGCTCTGTTTCCTCAACGACAAAATCCATAATCTCACGCGGCTTAAAAATAGCCAGGGAGAGTTCGTTCCTGTTGGCCTTGTCAATGAGTACCGCCAGATCATCATAGATGGGGTTGTTCCTGAAAATAATGCGTTTTCTTTCCTCCCATTTCTTCTCGGTCCCCACTGGTTTCCCCAAGAGGCGGATGCCTTTGATATCGGTTATCTTCACTACTGTCCGGTTAAATTATCGAATAAATTCAATTGGTTAGGCATATAGCAGTCCTGTATTTTGTATTCTCTTTTTGTAAGTATTTGAAATAATGGACTTTTCTCGAACAAGGTCAGGCTCAAAATCTGTAAAAT
>JACRGO010000042.1 GCA_016212295.1 Nitrospinota bacterium
GAAGAAAAAACTGAACGTCCAACATCGAACATCGAACGTCCAACATCGAAGTAAGAAAAATTCGTTTTACGTTTTAAATCCTTTCTTCCTTTTTCGACGTTCGACGTTCAATGTTGGATGTTCGATGTTCAATTCTTTAAACTCCGCCCGAAGGGCGTTAATTTAAATGAAATTCAAAATCGAGGGGACAACCGCTGATAAACGCCTGATCGCCTTTGGAGGCAGCCGCGAGGAGCTCTTCCAAAACGCCGCTATTGGAATGTATTCCGGGATGGTGGACTTAGAGGAAGTCCCGGAGAGCGGGGCCAGGGAAATACAGATAGAAGACGCCGGGGACCTGGAAGGGCTCCTTGTGGGTTGGCTCAACGAGCTTCTCTATCTTTTTGACAGCGAGGGTTTCGTGGGAAAGAGGTTCGACTTGAGGTTTTCGGAGAATGGGCCATTGAAGGTCCGGGCATACGGCGCCGTGGTTTCCCCGGATTTAATCTTCGGAGAAATAAAGGCCGCCACCTACCATGAGATTCAAATAATGGAAAAGGACGGGGCTTTCGAGGCCAGGGTCATTTTGGATGTTTAATTATAATACCTGGGGGTTTGGACGGAATGGCCGTGTAGGAGACTCCCCTTCAGCGGGAGGCTGCCCTTCCGGATGGCCTCGTTAAGTTGATCAGGGAAGGCGCGGTCGAAGTCGTTTAAATATTTCATGACTGAAATGCCCCAATATTTTTCGTCCGGGGATTGAATAATCGTAATATTCTTATTTTCGTAAAATTCCAGGACTTGTTTCACGGCCGCGTCCAGGGCAGGCCCTTCAGTTTGGGACTTTATGGAAAAGGGCCTCACAGGGTCGACTTGCAGGACTTCCATCCCCTTCAGGTCTTCCGGGATCTCGCTGATTAAATCCTCGATGGGGATGCCAACGCCGCCTTCCCTTCCGAAAGGATTCATCAGTGTTGCAAGGTATAAGGAAGAATTTAAAATTCTGGCATGCTGCGCGTATCCTTCCCGGATCACTGAAGCGTTTTTGGACGACGGCCCAACAACCACGAAATCCCAATGCCCATGAATAAGGTCATCCTGGGTCCTTAATATTTTCGTGCCGTCGATGATCTCCTGGAGCTTTTCAAATGACTTATAGTCCTTTGGCTTCAGGTGGAATCTGGACATACAACTTTTCCTCTCGAAAAAAAAAACAATATATGCTGTTTTTTTAAAGAATAACACGCAAGGCCGGAAATTGTAAAGATTCCTGTAATGAAAATATGAAATCAACATCTGAAACTATAAAGGAAATAACAACAGGGCCGGCGGACGCCGGGCAAAGGATAGACGTCCTGCTTTCCAGATATTTGGACGGTTGGACCCGGTCCCGAGCGGCAAAACTGATAAGCGAAGGGCTGGTCTTGATGGATGGGAAGACGGCCAGGGCCGGGAACAAGGTCAAGGCCGGTTCCAAGTTGACCGTGCGTATCCCGGAAGCCAAGCCCGCCTCCCTGGAACCAGAAGCCATTCCTCTCAGAATCGTGTATGAAGATGACTGCGTTATCGTGGTGGATAAGCCTCCTGGCATGGTGGTCCATCCCTCAGCCGGGCATTCCACCGGCACCCTGGTCCACGCCCTTTTGCATCATGGACGGTCGCTTTCCACCACCGGCGGACTGGAAAGGCCGGGGATAGTGCACCGCCTGGACAAGGACACCTCCGGACTCCTTATCGTGGCGAAGGACGAGCAGAGCCATTTGGCGCTTTGCAGGCAATTGAAAGAAAGGACATTGAAGCGGTCATATTACGCCGTGGTCCACGGGACCTTCAAGGAGGACTCCGGGACCATTGAAACCGAAATAGGCAGACACCCCACGGACAGGAAGAAGATGTGGATCAATCCCAAGCGCGGAAGAATGGCGGCCACCGGCTTCGAGGTGGTGGAACGGCATCCGGGCTTTACCCTTTGCCGGTTGAGCCTGAAGACCGGGCGGACTCATCAAATTCGTGTGCACATGGCCTGCAAGGGGCATCCGGTGGTGGGGGACAGCGTCTATGGCGGAAAGAAGAAGGAAAGGCATAAGGGAGTGGACCGGCTGCTGATCGGCCGCCAGGCCCTCCACGCTTATAAACTCGGCTTCCTCCATCCCAGGGACGGAAGATACCTGGAACTGGAATCCCCTTTGCCGGAGGACATTGTTGCGCTGCTGGAAAAGATTCGTAATTAATAAAAAACCCTTTCCAGGCAAAGCCCATGCGGAGGGGCGGTCCTGCCGGCTTTTTTTCTGTCCCTGGCCTCAATGATCTCCTTCATCTCCTCAGGCCTTTTTTTACCGCAGCCAAAATCCACCAGGGTCCCCACCATGATCCTCGCCATGTGCTTCAGAAAACCATTCCCCTCGAAAAACAACAATATAGTGTCCCCGCTCTTCACTATATCGAGCGAGGTAAGGTCCCGCACAGTACTTTGGGTCTTGCTCTTGGCCGCCTGAAAGGAGGCGAAGTCGTGGGTCCCGGCCAGATGCCGCGCCGCTTCCCGCATCAGGTCCATATCCAGGTTATTTGGAAATAACCAGGCAAAGGGGCGGAGAAAGGCTGAAGGATATTTCCGGTTCAGGATGGTGTAGCGGTAGCGCTTTCCCCTGGAGGAGTGCTGAGCGTGGAATCCCGCCGGCGCCTCCACGGATTCACTGATGACGATATCCTCCGGTAGAAGATGGTTAAGCGCCCTTTGAAACAAAGGCGCTTCCAGCGCGGCCTCAGTTTTGAAATGGGCCACCTGTCCCTCTGCATGGACCCCTGAGTCAGTCCTGCCGGACCCATATACCGTCACCTTCCGGCCGGTGATCTTTTTCAGGCGGTCTTCCAGGACCTCCTGTATGCTCACTCCGTTGGGCTGGAACTGCCACCCGCAATAATTGGTTCCTATATATTCGATGGTTAACTTTATGGTTTTTTGAGGCATGGTTCGAGCGATAGTTTTTCAATGTCCAGCATTGTCCCCTTTCCATATCATTATGTATAATTAATCCATGCCTGACAAACCGCCTATAGATATATGGGAAGTTGATAAACTCCTTCAGTTTGACCAGCCCCTTTCAGAGGATGATCCCAAATACGTCCATACAGAAGCCGGGCGCGGAGATATCAATTTTGAAAGAATTTATAAAACTCTCTGCGTGGATTCCAAAACATTCACATTCAAGTCCATTCCTGAAAAGAAGTATATCCTGTTTTGCGGCCACAGGGGATGCGGAACTTGACCCCAATAACCTCCAGTACTCTGATATCATAGGACACGGTGGATTATTTCATCAAGCATTCCGGGGGATGTCCGAGAGAGCTTTTAAAACTCCTCCGCTATGCCTTCCTGAGAGCGGAAACAGACCAATTTGACAGGACGTCCGCTGAAAAGGCCGTCCTCGACCTAGCCTCCGATTATAAGAGAATCCTCGATTCCGAGGATTACAAAATCCTCCATGCAATAGACAAATCTCCCTCTTATGATTCTTCAGAAAAGGTCCGCAGACTCCTTTATAACCTCGCCCTCCTGGAATACAACCATTTGCTGAAAGACCTTGCCAAGGCCAATACTCTTATCCATCTCGTTAACCTGGAAAACTGGCTTTTCCCGGAAGGCTCAAAGTCCATGGTGGTGGGGTTCAACTACCAGCGGGAGTCCATAGCCAGGGAATGCCCGGCATAAAGACCTTTGCCATTGACGCCCCGGACATGTGGGCCTGGCGCTCCGCTGTTCTGGATTTTTCCGTGGAAAAGGCCGGGATAGTCCATGAACCTGCCAGGGAATCCAGCCTGATGGAAGGGTTGCCCTTGAAGTCCAGGATAAAACGCATCAACGAGATAAAGGAGTTTCTCGCCAATAAACCGGAAGACCTGCCCGCCTCCCTTTCCTCGTCCTTGCTTAATGAGCTTGGCCGTCTCTTTAGCAGCATAGGCAAATACGAAGTGGCCCTGAAGCACTTCAAGGAGAGTCTGAAAATCTGGAAAGAAACAGGAAACCGCCGGGAGAGGGAGTTTCTCTTTGGAACATGGGCCGAATCTTAATGAACAAGGACAGGAAGTCGGCAATTGCTTACCTGGAAGAGGCATTGAAGATTGATAAAGAACTCAAAAATCCCGATTACGAAAAAAATAAAAAGCTCTTGGAAGAACTAACCAAAAATATTTGAGATTCAAACATTTTATAAAAATCTCCGCGTCTCTGTGTCTCCGCGGTTCATTTTTTGGATAATTTTTTCTTTGTGATCCTTGTGCCTTTGTGTAGGGAGGACAAAAACCCGCAGTCCATGCATCCCTTTTCATTAGCGGCGCAAAATTTCTTATACACATGAATAAGGCCCTGCTGCCTCATGGCGCTGTTGGCCGCAGGGGAGCGCCGGGACCGCTCCCCAAGAAGCCAGGTGTTCATGAAGCCCTGGACGGAATTTTCCGGTAATAGGGGGAAATTAGAATAAATAGCGCCGACCCTGGCCTCCAGGTTCGCGTCTCCGGCCTTTTGGGAATAAGCCGACAGCGTAGGGAGGATGGCGTTCCACAGGATCACCAAGGCCCTGTCCCGGCCTATCAGCTTTCTGGGTCTGGGTGATTTCCGGCCCGCCCAAGAATGATGGGAAGACCAAAAATCCGAAGGCTCATCCACCGCCAAGTGAAGGGCGAGTTTTCCAGCGGCCTTTCTGGAACAAACCTCCCTTGCGTCCATGCCTGAGATTAAGTACATGAAAAATTTTAAAGGTCCTCCCTCCCTGAACCTCTCAAGAAGATAAGCGGCCCCGGCAAGCCTCACCTGCGGATAGTTGGCCGGCCTGCACCCGGCGAACAGGAATTTTTCCGGGGCATGGTTGCGGAAAATTTCTTGTCCAATGGTGGCGCTTCTTGTATTCATGGCCATTCGGGCGTATTCCTCGGCTTCCCCGGTTCCAACGCCCTTTTCCTCATCCAGTGCAATGGGAAAAAAACCAGCGGCGGAAAGAAAAAGGGACTGCAACTCCATGGCCGCCTCTTTTTTATTAAGCCCCTCAACCACTGAAATCACGGTTTCGCACGGGACACGCCTTGCCAGTTCCAAAAAAACCGGGCCGTTGTTCTTATATCCCAGGGCCTCCATCATCCCTTCATAACAAACCTGCTCAAACCCTCCAGGCCCTGAACTTTTCAGGCGGCAGGCCGCCTTCTCCCTCATCCGGTCCTCCCCTGCCGAGTCCAAAAGGCCGGCGATCACCTCCGGATCAAGTTTTTGCAATGCCGGGCAGCAACGGCCAAGCACACTTTCACTGCGCAGCGGATAGTCGTCAGGGTCCATTTCATCCTTCAACTCCGCTATATTTTTTCTGAGGAAGGGGGCGAGTTCAATCTGGAGCGCCTTGGACCGCGTCCGCCCCTTGCCGCCGTCGTTATTGAAAAAAACATGGAGGGCCAGTGGCTCATAGTTTTTGTCGCCGCCGTGGGAGTGGCGGTCCCAGTCATTTTTATTCACATGGACCTCCACGTTGCCTCTCTGGACCTTCCCATCGGCGTCCCTGAATACCGCGTTCAGGAAGTCAGGCCCCGCGCCGCGGTTCCACCAGCCGGGGGAAAGGATGGTAACGCTCTTCCCATCCAGCGTCTTCAAGGGCTGAAAAAATTCCTTGTCGAACCAGATGCATTTTAAAAGTTTTTCGGAGATCCTGTCTGGACCACTGAGATACGGCGCATTTTCTTCCCTCACTTCACAGGCTGGAGGGGCGCAAAAAGGCACATGCTTAGGGTTTTGCCGCCATGAATGGAGAAAGGAGGGCGCGGCCTCATTGAGGCTGTTTTTTCGCGGAAATATATGCCTGGACGCGAGAGTGGCCATGTCTACTTATACTTCTTGATTAAAAATCTTGAAGGAATCATGAGGCTGAAAATGTTTCTTCTATTCTGAATTATTCCAGCATCCTGAAATAAGTTCTCGTTTCCAGCCTTTGCGCTTCGACGCCGCCTCCGTATCTGCTCACGAATTTGACCGTTCCGTCGCAAATGAATTTTTCGTGGTATTCATCGAAAATGCACTTCTCGTTAAAATGGCCTGCTCCCAATTTGGCGGACTTGGAATATTTCCTGGTGAAGTTGTAGCCCCTGGTCCATTCAAACTCTTCTCCTTCTCCGCACCCAAGCAGGCAGTTTATTTTTGGAGAATCATTTTTCAGGGTAACCTCTATTATGCATCCCGCTTCCTGGCTCTGCCACTTACCTAAGACCAGGGCCGCCAAATCCTTCTTTTCCTCCTTTGCGCCTTTTACGGGTTCATCGGGTCCGCCGGATTTTTCCAGCAGGGCCTGAATCGCGTACTTCTCCTTGAAATTGGCAATGCAGCGGTCCCGCCTGAAAACATCCTTCTCGTACTTTTCATCGCAAACACTGGACTTTGCGTAAAGGAACCCCTTGATATTTTCAGCGTCTGTCTTCCACGCCCTTAAAAAGTCCTCCGCCTCCCTTGGATATTTTTCACGAAAATCATTCCACGAATTTTTTTCAAGATAACATAGAGCCCGCTGTTTTCCAGCCGATTCCTCGCAACCTCTGATCAGCGTCCCCTTCCATTCCTCGCATCCCCTGGCTTTTTTGCATTCGTCGACAGAGGCTTTTATCTTGTTCCTGGCCTTGTCGTGGACCTCCCGGACTTGGGACCGGTCTTTCATGTCGGCGAAATCAAGGCAGTAATTGTAGAGAGAGTCGGGCTGGGATGCGGTCTTGTCAAGACATTCCAAAAAAAGGACCTGAGGGTCCGTCTCCCTGGAGTCTTGAATCCGCTGGAAACGCTTGTCGGCCTCTTCAAGGGATTTTTCAAGGAAGGAGCAGTCGCATTCCTTGCCCTCCAAGAGACTAGTCCAAGGGGGTTGGCAGGCCAGGAAGGCCAGAAAAAATAAAAATTTTTTTACCCTATGGCCCATCATGCCTTCAGGTCCAAAACCGTGCCTATCATCTGGTCCTTTGTCTTGATCGCCTTGGCTGACGCCTTGAATCCGGCCCCTGCCACTATCATATTGACGCTCTCCCTGGCGATGTCAACATTGGACGCCTCAAGAAACCCGCTCAACAATTCCCCCCGGCCGCCGGCGCCCGGGGCGCCTGCCAGGGGAGATCCAGATGCATCGGTTTGAAGAAAAATATTCCCGCCGGCCGCCGCCAGTCCGTCCGGATTGGGAAATACGGACAAATTGATTCGGCCCAGGGGAACGGCGTTACCTCCAACCATCGCTGAAACCACGCCGGACCTGTCAACCGAGACCCCGGTGGCATTGCCGGGAATGGTGATCGGGGGCTGCAGGACATTGCCGTTGGCGTCGGCCAATTGGCCCTGGGCGTTTGTGGAAAAACTCCCATTCCGGGAAAAACCGGCCTTTCCGCCCGGGACCGCGAGATTAAAGAACCCCTGGCCCAAGATGCTTATATCCAATGGATCGCCGGTCTGGAGCAGCCCTCCAGCTTCCTTGCTGATAGTGACGGAGGCTATATTCACGCCCCCCTGCGCGAGCGGCTGCTGGTCCGCGCGGCGGCTTTTATAACCGGAGGTTGATATGTTGGCGAGATTATTAGAGGAGGTCTCTATTTGCCTGGCATAGGCGTCCAGAGCGGAAGCAGAGGCCCCAAATCCATTAATCATTTATTTTCTCCCTTATATACTAACCAATATATAACCACTTATTACCCATGTCAAATACGAAAAATCCAGGCGGACAGGTGATTTTCTTTTTTAAGGGATTAGTACCCTGATGACACGGATTAAAGCGGATAAAATTTCAAATCGCAATTGTCAAATAACAATGCGCGGCCCTTCATGAGACAACCAGGCAAGGCTGGCGCGGAAGAGCAAAAAATTGAATGATTTTCTTCTTCTGCCCACCTCTTGCCGCCATTGCGAGGACCCCTCCTGCATGTCCAGGTGTCCGACCGGCGCGATCTCCAGGGACTTTTCAGGAGAGATTTACCATAAGGATTTCTGCGCTGGCTGCGGGAATTGCGCGAAGAATTGTCCATACGGAAATATCTCGATGGGCACGGTATCGGACAACGGCCAGGAGGAAAAAATTACTTAATAGGCTTTTTCCCTTCTTCAAAAATAGCGAAAAGGCGGGGGAGGCCGCGCTTCCAACAAAATCCGCGCGGTTTGTGTTTCCCGGAGACAGGGACATGATCTCGGACGCTTCAGCTCAAAGGAAAAGTAAGACACGCAGGAAGGCCGCGAAATGCGATATGTGCAGGGATTATCCCTTCATGGGCTGCGTTTACAATTGTCCCTCTGACGCCGCCAGGAGGGTGGACCTAACGGAATTCTTCGCGGATTTGGCGGCTGTTGGTTGATTAATGAGGATACAGCCAAGGCCGGGGACTTGGCGGACCAGAAGCTGCCGTCCGTCGCGAAATGCCAGGGGTGTCATGAAAAGAATTTGATGTATAATGATTGCGGCGCTTGCCATGGATTCCATTTGCGTGAGCGTGGCAAGTCGCACAAGAAAGAATTGATGCATGAAAAGACGTAAGAAGCCAGGTTTCAGGGGGCAGGGGGCAGAATATATATAACCCTGCATAGCGCGACATGCGCGGTAATGGAATTATTGGGGCATTCGGTAATTGTAATTTGTGATTTATTTGTAATTTGTTGTTTGTCATTTGGGATTTGGGATTTGGGATTTGGGATTTTGTTTTCCTTTTGGCTGCGTCTCCGCGGTTAATAAAAAAAACAATGTCAACCGAAATAAAAAAATTGTGGGTCTCCATGGGACTGCATTTCGCGGCGGTGGCTAGCATCATGCTCTGCAGGACCTATGTTGATTTATTGTTTCTGTCCACATACCCGAAGTCCTGGCTCCCTTTTTACTTCATGGGGCAGACCGTCGCGACCCTTGTTCTCACCTACATCATCACCCCGCAAATATCAAAGGGATCACGTTTAAGAATCTTTCTGAACCTTGTCATCTGCTCCCTGACCCTTGTCGCCGCCATATTCCTAATGGACCTTGAAATAGACTATTTCCCCTTTGCCCTTTGCCTGTGGCTGGCCGCGTTTTCGGTCCTACTGGGCGTGATCTCCTGGAATTGCGTCGGGGACGCCTTTGACGCCAGGGCCTTTAAAAGGATCATTCTATGGATTAACGTCGCCGGGAGCGTCGGCGGATTGGTGGTGGGCCTGCTCATCCCCTCCATAATTTACTGGTACAGCGCGGACATGCTCTTGTATATATTGATCGTGCTGACCCTTGTCCAGGGATGCCTGGTATACATGCTGGAGCCTTTGCCGGCCTCCTCCAGGAAGATGAAGGGCGGGCAATCGCCGATGAATTATACCCTGTTCAAGAGCCTGGCCGTGGGCGTGTTTCTGCTTTTTGTAGTTGACACATTCGCCGACTACGCGCTCAAGGCCGAGGTGGGCGCGGCTTACACCAAGGAAGGTATCGGCAAATTCATGGGGCCGTTTTACGGCCTTTCAAGCGTACTCATCCTGGCTGTCCAGTTTGGCGGGACCAATCATCTTATAAAATATTTCGGGATCGCGGGGCTTCTGGCGGTTTTGCCCGGGTTCTGTCTTCTCGTTAATCTGGGTATGATAGCGTATCCCGGCCTTTGGGTCGCCGCCGCCTTCCGCATGGGGGAGATGGTGTTCCGCTACAGCGTGGACAACATAGGCCGCGAGCTTGCCGCCAATCCGTTGCCAAGCCCCATACGAAAGGCCGGAAAGCTTTTCCTCAAGGGAGTGGTCACGCCCATCGGCTCCGGGGCCGGAGCGGTGGTCCTGTGGCTTCTGGCCGAAACTTTCGGGCTTCGCGGCATAGCCTTCGCCACGGTGGCGGTTTCAGGGTTCTGGATGCTTGCTAACAGGCAGACCAGGAACGCATATCAGTCCACCCTGGAAGAAACGGTAAAGCAGAAGCGCTTTATCGCTGACATGGATGGAGATGATCCGGCTAGCCGGGAGGCGTCAATGGGCGTCGCTTTACAGGCCCTTGGGGAAAAGGACCCGGACTCCATACGCTTCGGGTTGGCCTTGCTTGAGGACATTAAATTTGACAAAATACCCCAACCGGCCTTGGAGCACCTGAATTCCGAACACCCGGACATAAGGGCCTCGGTGCTGAAATTGGCGATGAGGGTACAGGACACTGGCATTGTCCCAAGGCTTGTGAAACAGCTTGAGGCGGAGCGGGAGCCGGAGGTCGTCTGGCGGCTGCTGGACGCCTTGGCAGCCATTGACCCCGCCTCAGCCTCGCCCTTCGCGGAAAAATTATTGAAAAGCCAGGACGCCGAGATCAGGGCCAGCGCGATCCTGGTCCTGATGCTGGCCGGGAGCCTTAGCCTGCTGGCGGAAGCCGTCAATTCCTTGAAGGACATGGTTTTCAGCTCTGATCCCTTGATGCGCAAGGGGGCCGCCCGCGCCATGGGCGCTTTAAAAGGGGGCAAACTCGGACAGGAACTGCGGTTATTGATTCACGACCCTAGCGAGGACGTGTGCATAACCACCATCAGGTCCGCTTCCCAGCGCCAATCACTGTGCCTGATTGAGGACATAGCCTCCAAATTGGGGCGGGGAAGGACGTCGCACTACGCGAGCCGGGCCCTGGCGGAATTGGGAGTGGCCACGGTCCCGCACCTTCTGAAGGCAGCGCGCCAGGGAAAGGAAAGGACCATTCGCGCCGCTATAAAGACGATGGCCATGATCCCCGGGGAAGAAGTGGAAGACGCCCTGGCGGAGGTCGCCTGCTCTGAAATGCCGCTTACCAGGAACATCGTGGCCAAGGAGTCGGCCTTGCGCGCCGGCCGCATGCCGGTTTCCAAGGCGTTCAGGAAAAAGGCCATTGGCTTCGTGGAAGAAGAGGCCGGCGCGATCAGGATATTGAAATCCGGAAGGACCTTGGATTCACTTTCGGGCTTCGTGAAGTCCGAGCTGTCGTGCCGCCTGGGACTGGCCCAGACCAGGCTGCTTCATTGGTTCGCGGTCTGCACGCGGCCTGCCGAGGTGATGGGGGTGATGCCCCTGGTCCTTTCCGGCGAAAGGTCCAAGGACACGGCCGCGCGTCGCGGCGCCGCAATGGAATTGCTTGACACTCTTGCGTCCGACAAGAGGTTGAAGAATTCCATATTGGAGTTTGAAAAGGAGGCCCGCGCCAATGGGAACGCGGAAAAACTCATGGAGGAACTTAAAAATCTGAATGACCCGTGGCTCAGGAGGGTCCTTTCAGACGAATTTCATGAATATAAAGGAGTCCCGATGAATATAGCCCAAAAGGTAATGGCGTTTAAAAAGGTCAAATTATTTGAAAGTCTGCCAGGCGAAATATTAATGACCATCGCCGAGGAAAGCGAAACCCGGGAAATGATAAAGGGCGCTAAAATAGTGTCAACCGGCGAGGCCTCTGACGGCCTGTATATAATCGCTTCAGGGACCGTGCGCATTGAAATAAACGGCCAGCCGGTAAGGACCTTGGGGGAGAGCGATTTTTTCGGCGAGGTTGGGCTTTTGGATGATTCAGCCCGGGCCGCTGACGCAGTGGCCAACGAGGATGGGCTGCTATTTTTCATAGGAAAGGAAACCTTCGGCGCGATCACGGAAGACCTGCCGGAAGTCATGCGCGCCGTGGTCAAGACCATCATCGGTTATCTCAAGAAAAAGTAATGGAGACAGCCCTCATCAGGGAACAGGATAGCGCATAAAAATTAAGCGGTTTTGGCCTTGGAAAAAATTCGCGCGCTTGGCCGCGAATTTTTACAGAGAGAAACATGATTTTATGTATTTTTTGGTTTAAAATATTTTTGGATGTTTTATATTTTGGCCAATATATAAAAATTTGCGGTTATGAAGTATTTCGACTGGAATGATGAGAAAAATGAAATGCTTAAAAAAACGCGCAATGTATCATTTGAACAGGTTGAATTGGCAATTGTATCAGGAGACTTGATAGATAGACTAAAGCATCCGAATTCGGCAGAATATCCAAATCAGAAGGTATTTCTGGTGAAGATTGAAGATTATATTTACTCCGTGCCATTTGTTGAAGATAGCGAAAAAATATTTTTGAAAACAATAATACCGAACAAAAAGGCAACAAAAAAATATCTGGAAGGCAATAAATGAAAAAAACAACGTTAGACAAAGAAGAAATCGGGCTATCAAAATCACTTGAGAGCGAAGAGTGGGTTTCCGACCTGACGGAAAAAGAGAAAAAGCAATATGAAGAATATGCTCAATATAGTCTTAATAAACAAAGACGCATTAATATTCAAATAACCGAGCGGGATTTAATGAAAATCAGGGCCAAGGCAATCGAAGAGGGCATCCCGTACCAATCACTTATTTCCATGATAATTCATAAATACAATGAAGGGAAAGTATCAATTAACCAGTGAGGTGATATGAAAAAAATATTGTTCATTATTTTCAGCTTTGTTCTAATCGGCTCCTCCCATGCGGGCGAGACCTTTAAATGCTCGAAATACGTCCCGGAAAATTTCCGGCTGGAAAAACCGGCAGAGTGTGACGACACCGTGGTCTGGCATTATGATCTGCCGCAAACGGCCGATAAAAGCAGCGACAAGTCATTTGAAACCAGGGTGATTGACAATGTCATGGAAACCTCGAACATGGGGGGCGCGTCATTCACCTTTCCCTCAGGGGTCAAGAAAAACGTTTACCGGTCCTCTTTTCTGACCGGGAAGGAGGCATGCCTGTCAAGCCTTATAAAGGACGCCAAGGTCGGCAGCATAATCAATTACTACTATGGCACCCTGAAAAGCGCCGACAACCTCTCGGAGGAAGAACGGAAGATGTTCGCGGACCTTGGGGGCAAGGTTTATATCCGGCCCTTGAATTACCAGTATAAGTTCAAGAAATTGCCCAAGGAGGAAATTTTCGCGAAGGTCGTGGAAATTATCAATCTGGTTGAGCACGCCCCCGGCAATGTGATAGTGCACTGTTACGGCGGGATTCACAGGACCGGGGTGTTGTTCGGCGTAATGCAGAAATGCCTGAACAAAGTCCCGGTGGAGGATGTTTTAAACGAATACAAATGCCACGCCGCATGGGAAAGCGAAAAGCGGCCAGGCGGCGCGGACCCGGATAACGAAACTGTTATCAGGGAATTCCCATGCGAAAAAATAAATGACATGAAGTAGGCGCTTATCCGCCTGCTCATAGCGCGGCATGGCCGCAATCAAAACGTAATATATAAAGCCTTTTCCTGCTATTCCTAAAATGAAAAAAGATTTTGACGACGATGACGATTTAGAGGAATTGGATGACGATGGCTTCGATGGAGAGAAGAACGGGTCTGATTCCGAGGATTATGATTATGATGACGACCTCGATGACTTAGAGGAGTTGGAGGACGAGGAAGACGTCAAGGCCAATGTGAAAACCGGCGCACCCCCTTTCCCCGCAAAGGAAAAGGCGGATGATCTGGCGGAAGCGGAAGAGGACGCATGGGAGGAAGAAGAGGTAAGGAAAGCCCCTTCTTCCGCGAAATTGGAAAAGAAGAAAGACGATGACGACTCCTCATTTTTCGAGGAAGCGCCGGATGAGGAGGATGATCTTGGCATCACAAAGGGGCCGGCCGCGCATGTGGCGGAGCCAGTAACAGCAGCGTTCAAGGTCCCCGCTGCTGCCCCTTTCCTCGCCGCTGAAGCCGCCAAACCAGCCGCGAAAGGGGTCCAACCTGTTTTAATCATTCTTCCGGCGATAGCCATTCTGCTGGGTATCGGGCTCTACTTTTTCAAAGGAGGGAAAAGCGGGGACTTGGCGCCCGGCCAGCCATCGCAACAGGAAAAAACGGTCCCGCCAATCCAGACGCCCGCTTTTAAAAAACCCAAAATCGATGATTCCATCCCTGACCATTACGAGGAAATGAAGAGAATTGAGATATCCGACCCTCTTAAAATCGCTTCGCTTGCCGATCGCGGTTTATTGAAAAAAAACGCCGAGGATTCCAGCCGGGAAGTAGGGAAGTTGACGCTTGTTCTTTATAAAACGGATGTTCGATATGTGGTCTCCCAGACCTATCATTATGCCGATGGCGGCAAATGGACGGTGGAAACACAGTTTTCCGACCTTGGCGCGGACCCGGAAGAGGTGGCCAAGGCGTTCGACGATGTTTACGCGGGTTAAAAAAAATCGTAATAGTTCAGCCCTGTCTAATCCAAATGAGCTGTTATGCTGGTTTTTAATAACTCCGCCATTTATGGCGGAGAAACGAAAACAACTACCAGGCTTTATCCATGACTTTACTGCCCGCGCATCGTGCGCTGACAGGCGAATACAATCAGGGCTAAAGCCCTAGTTAGTTTGTTCGCAGGCTCCAGCCTGTATCGTGTATCCTGCGTTTCCTTCATCTCATTTTAATAAGGACCTTCAACGCGCCTTTCCTTGAGGCGTGCTCGAACGCCTCAACCCCTTCCTCCAGGGAAAAGGTCTTTTCTATCAAGGGGCGGACGTCAACGGTTTTCATCCGGAGGGCCCGGATGGCGGGCCCGAACCGCCCGCACCTGGACCCCAGCAGAGTAATTTCGTTTATCACCAGGAAATTTAAATCCAGGCACTCCCAATGGGCAAGGGTGGTCTTCAGAACGATGGTCCCGCGCGGCTTCACTATTTTCACGGCGAGCTTCATTCCCGAAGGCGAGCCTGCGCAGTCCACCACGAAATCAAACTCCCCTTCGGAAAAATTTGGCTCCAGCGCGGTTTTTATCCCCTTGCCTTTCAACAATTCCAATTTTTTTTCATGCCTCCCAACCACAAAAAGGTCGCAGCCGGTGAGGGAAAGGACCTGCGCCGCCAAAAGGCCCAGCCTGCCGTCCCCAAGGACGCAAACCCTGTCCCCTGGTTTTATATGGATCTGCTGGAGGATTTCAAAGGCCGCTGCAAGGGGCTCAATGAAGACCGCCTCCTCGTCTGATACGGAACCGGGTATAAGGTGGAGGTTCCTGGCAGGGAGAGTCAGATAGTCGGCGAAGGCGCCGTCCTTGTTCAGGATGCCCAGCACGGTCCGGTTAGGGCAATGGTTCCGCATCCTGTTCAGGCAACAGGGGCACACCCCGCAGCCAAGGTTGATCTCACCCGCGACCCTCTTCCCAAGAAGCCGCTCGTCTGCGCATTCCTCAACAGTCCCGGCGAACTCATGGCCTGGTATCCCGTTGAAGCCCATGTAGCCACGGACGATTTCCAGGTCCGTGCCGCATATTCCCGCCACTGAGACCCTGACCAGGGCCTCGTTGTACTTGGGCTTGGGGACCGGGTGGTCCGTCAGGAATTGAAGTTTGTCCTTGAATAGTAAGGCGCGCATTTAATCTCCCATCTGTGCCTTTTGCAGTCTCCCGCTAAAATCCACATATATGGTCTTCCACTCCGTGTAGGCGTCGAGGACTGTCGGGCCGCCGTCGCGATAACCGTTCCCGGTGCCCTTCACGCCCCCGAAGGGCAGGTGGACTTCAGCGCCGATGGTGGGGGAGTTGACGTAGGAGATACCGGTTTCCAAACGCCCGGCAACGGAGAGGGCCTTGTTGATGTCCTTGGAGTAAATGGAGGCTGAAAGACCATAGTCGCAATCATTGGCTGTCTCCATCGCCTCTTCCAAGCTTCCGGCAATGAGGATGGATAGGACCGGACCGAAGATCTCTTCCCTCGCGACCCTCATGGACTTGTTCACGCCGGAAAATATGGTCGGCTTGAAAAACCAGCCGTTGGCGCATTCGGGGCTCATGCATCTCTCTCCGCCCAGCAAAAGGTTGGCGCCTTCCTTTAGACCGATATCCACATAGGCCCGGACTCTATTAAGCTGGGACTCGTTTATCAAGGGGCCGATCTGGTTTCTTTCATCCAGGCCGTTCCCGCATTTCAGTTTCCAGGCCTTTTCAACAAGCATGTCAGTGAATTTTTCCGCTATATTTTTGTGAAGTATCAGCCTGCTGGTGGAAGTGCATCTTTGGCCGGTGGTGCCAAAGGCGCCCCATAGGACGCCCTCCAAGGCGAGATCCAGGTCCGCGGCCTCGTCGACAATCACCGCGTTCTTCCCTCCCAATTCCAGTGAAAACCGCTTCATGTTTTTTCCGCATGACTCAGAGACCTTTTTGCCGGTTTCATTGGATCCGGTGAAGGCGACCATGTCAATCCCAGGATGCCGCGCCAGGGACGCGCCCAGCTCCGGGCCGGTCCCGCAGACAAGGTTGAGCGCCCCGGGGGGGAGTCCGGCCTGTTCCAAAATTTCCACAAGGCGCAAGGCGGAGAGCGGGGCAGCAGGCGCGGGCTTTAAGACAACCGCGTTTCCGGCAAGGAGGGCCGGGAATATTTTCCAGGAAGGGACCGCCATTGGAAAGTTCCACGGAGTGATTGCCGCCACCACGCCCAGGGGGACCCTCATGGACATGCACCACTTGTCCTTCAGTTCCGAGGGCGTGGTATGGCCGAGAAATCTCCTTCCCTCCCCTCCTATATAGAAGGCCATGTCAACCGCCTCCCGCACGTCCCCTTCCGCCTCCTTGAGGATTTTCCCCATTTCGCGGGTGAGCTCCACGGCAAAAGAAGATTTTTTTTTCGACAGCAATTCTCCAGCGCGGAAGAGGACCTCTGCCCTCTTTGGCGCCGGGGTATTCTTCCAGGACGGAAACGCCTCCCTGGCCGACCTCACGGCTGAGTCTATATCCTCCGGCCCTGAATCCGGAAAAATACCCACGACTTCCCGCCAGTCGGCTGGATTGCGGTTCTCGTAGGTCTTGCCGGACCTGGACCCGGCCCATTTTCCGCCGATGAAATTTAAAAATACAGAGGACATAATGAAATATCCTAACCCGAATAAACCGGAAAAGAAAAGGAATGGAACGCGGATGACGCGGCGCGGCATGGCCGCAACCAAAATGAAAACAAAATCCCAAATGACAAATAGCAAATAAATTACAATTACCGAATGCAAAAAACAATTCCTTTTCATTGTTTTTCCTTGTAATTTTGGTTATTGAGATTTATTTGTTATTTGACAATTGTTATTTGGAGTTTCATAAAGAGTTTTCTTGCATTTTCGCTAGATTTGCCCTTAACATTAAAAGATAAAATTTGATATTTCATCGCAAAGCTTTGCGGTTATTAATATTTTATGGCCATCAACCACAAAAGATCGCTTCAGGATATCCTGAATTGGGCGGAATCCTTCACAGGCATAGGGATTTGCGTCAAGAACGGTGAAGGCGGCTTGGTCTGCCAAAGTCCGGGATTTGGACAAAAGGGAGAGATAATTCCCCCGGCGGACCGGACCTTCCGGCCTGACATCGGGAAGGATTCCCCGGAGTGGAAAATTTCCTTTGATCCGCAACCGGACGGCCCCTTGCCGGACAGAATCCGCGACTTCATCAACGCCTCCTTTTCCCATGTAATTTTTCAGGAGAGGTCCATTGAGTCCTTGAGCCGGGAAGTAGTGGAGAGCTATGGGGAGATCAATCTCTTTTATAAGCTCAGCGAGACCCTTCTGGATATAACGGATATCCAGAAAATCTGCCGGAACATTCTGGACCAGGCCCTGGAGCGTATTCCTTCCCTTAAGGGGTCCATTCTTCTCCTGAAGCCGGAAGACGGACATTTGGATTTGGCAGCGGCCCAGGGCGATGGACTGGAGGAAAAAGTAGGGGATGATTTTTTTTGCGCAATAAAAGGCTGCATCCTTGAAACCATATTGGAAACAAAGAAGCCGCTTTTCACTAACAATTTGGCCGGCCTTTCCATGACCGCCGGACATGAGTGCAGCCAATTGTTGGGCAGCCACTCCGTCCTGGCGGTCCCGCTGCCGATGCCTTCCGAACCGGGCAGGGACCTGCCTAAAGAGTTTTTAGGGATGATCGTCCTTTCCGACAAGAAAGCGAACGGGCACGGGTTTACGTCCCCCGACCTTAAACTCCTTTTGTCCCTTGCCTCCCAGGCCGCGCTGTCCATTACCCATTCCAAGACCCTGGCAAAGGTGCAGTCCTCGAAAAAAGCGCTGGAGGAGACTTACAACGAATTGATGCGCACTTATGAAAGCCTTCAAAAACACGCGTCCTTGAACGAGCAGATCAACCAAATCAGCAAGCGCATACACGCCACTCAAAATATCCGCTCCATCTTCAGCGCCCTCGCGGATTACTCCAAGAACCTCCTCAGGGCCGAATTCGGCCTGGCGGTGTACAAGAAGGAGGATGAATCCATCGAATTGCACGCCACCTCTGGATTCAAGGAACACGGTAAAATAAAGGAGCTTTCAGGAAACCTGAGGCCGGGGCATTTCAGGAACATCCTGGAAACAGGGAAAAGCCTTTCCTTTTGTGAAACCCTGGACGGGGGCCTCGATTTGGGCCTGGGCCTGGAGGAAACCCCCATAAAGAGCTTTTTGGGTATTCCCATTTTTTACCACGGGGCGCCAAGGGGGATGATCGCGGTTTTCAACAACGAAGGGACCGAGGGGTTTTCCGGGGACGATTTGGAACTGCTCAACAGCCTCGCGCTCCAGGCGTCCACGGTTTTGGAAAACGCCGCGCTCATAAATAAATTAAAGGTGGCCCAGCACACCACCATGATCAAGCTCGCGGAGTTGGCGGAAAAAAGGGACCCCGAGACCGGACTCCATCTGGAAAGGATGAGGCACTACAGCCGGGCCCTGGCCTTGACGCTTCGGGAAAATCCGAAATACCGGGAGGTCCTCACGGAGGATTTCGTGGAATCCATCTTTCAATCAAGTCCCTTGCATGACATAGGCAAAGTGGGGATACATGACTCCGTGCTCCTCAAGCCCGGAAAGTTGACCGATGAGGAATTCGAGGTGATGAAGACCCATGCCCAGATCGGGGGAGAGATACTGGAAGGCCCTGATTTTTTGAAGATCGGACGCAACTTGGCCCTCTGCCATCATGAAAAATTCGACGGGAGCGGCTATCCCAAGGGATTAAAAGGAGATGAAATTCCCATCGAGGCCAGGATACTTTCCCTGGCCGATGTGTTTGACGCCCTGACGTCCCGAAGGGTTTATAAGGAACCATTCCCATTCGATAAGGCGTATTCCATTATCATGCACGAAAAAGGCCGCGGCTTTGATCCAGACGTGGTGGAGGCATTCAATAACTGTTTGGAAAAATGCAAGGAAATCCAGGAGAAATATGGAGACTGACGACGCCAAGGGCATACTGATAGTAGACGACGAGTTATGCATTGTCCACGCCCTCGCTTTTTTGTTCGAGGAGGCGGGTTATCGGGTTTTTCGCGCATCGAGCGCCGGTGAGGCCGAGGAAATTCTCGACAGGGAATGTCCCGGGCTGATCTTCCTTGACGTCAATATGCCTGAAAAGGACGGCTTTGCCCTATGCCGGGATATTCGCCGGAGGCCGGAGCTCAAGGACGTCCACATCATAATGCTTTCCGCCATGGGCCAGGAAATAGACACAAAGCGCGGGCTGGAGGCCGGGGCCAATGAGTACATCACCAAGCCCTTTGAGCCTTCCCTGCTTCGCAAGAAAGCCAGGGAAATCCTGGGGTACTGAGCCATGCGGCATGGCCTCAACCCTGGTAATCCGGCAGCCTACGCTTTTTTCACTTAGAAAATTTTTCCTGCCTTCCTAAGAGAATACTCTAATAAGGAATGCAGGAAACCAGGAGCCAGGAGCCAGAATATGCAAAAATTCGTAATTATTCAGGGTCTCATGCGCACTGAATAACTGCAAAAATTTTTCATTTATTCTGGCTACTGACTCCTGGGTTCTTTTTTGTTCGTTTGAGAAAAATCACTCCAGCGTTGAAGGAGCTTCGGACAAATGGTCCTGAGGCCACGTGGAGAAATCCCATCCCCTCTCCTATCTCCCTGTACTCCTCGAATCGTTCCGGGGGGACGTAGGCGGCCACTGGACGTTGTGATTTGCCAGGCTGCAGGTATTGTCCTATGGTCGCCACATCGCATCCCGCGGCCCTTAGATCTTTCAGCGCTTCAATAACCTCTTCATGGCTTTCCCCCAATCCTAGCATGATTCCGGATTTTGTTATCAGGGCCGGATTTCTTTCCTTTGCGCGTTTCAGGAGGTCAAGGGACCTATTATAATCAGACGAGGGGCGGACGGCAGGGTAAAGCCTTGGCACGGTCTCTATGTTGTGGTTGAAGACGTCCGGCCGCAGGCAGGTTTCCGGAAAAAAATCGGGGACCAGTATCTCGATGGTGGCCTGCGTCCTTTGCCGCAGCATTGATATGGTATCGGCGTAATGGGAGGCCCCGCCGTCCGGGAGATCGTCCCGCGTGACCGATGTAATGACCACGTGTTTTAGTCGCAATTCCCCGGCCATCCTTGCCACCCGATGCGGTTCCTCCCTGTCCACCGGAAGGGGCGCGCCTTTATTCACGCCGCAAAAACCGCATGCGCGCGTGCATACGTCGCCAAGGATCATGAAGGTGGCCGTGGATCTGGAAAAACATTCATGGATATTCGGGCACGACGCCGATTCGCATACGGTGTGGAGCCGGAGCTCACGCAGCCTTTTTTTCAAAGCATGCGATTTTCCGGAGGACGGAAAACTTTTTATCAGCCACGAGGGTTTTCTGGGAGAAGACATGGGTTGGCGAGCTTTTTTTCACCACAAAGACACCAAGCGCGCAAAGAAAAAATTATAAAAAAGTTTGTGGCCTTGGTGTCTTTGCGGGGAATTCTTGGTTCTCTTGGTTGCGGCCACGTTGCGCTATGGTTTTAAAAAAATCATAACGGCGGCAAGCCCGGGAAGTCAAGGAAGGGGACGCGCAAAGACCACAAAATTTTTAAAAAATTTCAAAAATATGAATATTTTACCGATAAGCTGAATACTGGAGTTTTCTTCCCGTCCGCATAGGAAACAATTTCCCCTTTTCCCCTTCTCTTCAATAGTATTTCTTCCCCCTTAATTTGCCTAACTGTTTGTTTTTTAAGCGTTTTTGGAGTTGCGCCATATTTTGGCACGAGAGATGCTTATAACAGGACAAGTCAAAAACTTTTAGAAAGGCAGGTGAGACAGGCTTTGAATACCAACTCAATACAACTCGAAAGCGCCGCTAACCTTTTAAATTTTTCCGCTAACTTGAATCAGGTCCAGAACATTGCCGGGGACCAAAAGTTTGATCAGGTGTTCCGGGAGGTTTCTCAAAAACCGCTGGCTTCTCCTCAAGAGCCCAAAAAGGCCAGTTCCATGGAGAAGGCCGGTTCCGCTCAAGGCCAGGGAAATTCCAAGGCCGCGGAAACAGAAACCAGCAAACCGGATCAAGCGGTTTCCAGGAAACAGCCTGAAACGGATAATAAAGGTAGCGAGATTGCGGCAGCAGCCGATTCCGCTGGACCGGAAAAAAAGGATTTGCCGGAAGCGGAATCCGCCAATAACGTGGAAACCAATCCAGCGGACGCGCAGGCGGGCATTTCAAGCGTTGACCAAGGAATTATCCTGGCGGCTGGAGCCGCTGAGGCCTTGAAAGCCGCCTTGATGCTGCAATCAGACGCAAACGCCGCGAACGGCGTCATGAACGCCAGCGCCGATATTAATTCCCTGTTGACGGAACCTGGAAAGGCAATGGCTTCTTTCATTAATAATAATGAGCAATCCGGCAGCGCACAGGGAATAATGCCTCAAGACGTTTTGCAGAGTCCTTCTCAAACCCAGGAGGCGGCTATTGAATCCGCGAACAACGTGAATCAGCAATTGGCGGAAGTTCTTTCCTCCGCCACGCCGGCCGAGACCGCTTCTTCCCTTGAGAAAACCCTTGCTCCAGATTCAACCGGATTGAATGCCATGGGCATTGACAGCCGGACCCGGCAAGCGGATATGGCCGCTTCGTCCCAGGCGGAAGACGCCATTAATCAAAGCCAGGCGGAAGCGTCAAAGGCCAAGAGTGATGCTGCGCAGGTTGTGGACGCGGCTAACGCCCAGGCCAAGGTTGATTCAGGGCAGGCTATTAATAACTCTCAAGCGGCTGCCGAGGCCAACAAGGGCCAAGAAGCAGCCCTGCCTGCCGTAGCAGCGCAATCTTCAAGCAAGGAAATCTTCAAGGTGGATCCTAAAGCGGAGCCTGTGAAGGGTCCCGATCCGCTGAAGCAAAAATCACTGGAACATTTAACAAAGCAGGTCCAACCGGAATCCTCATTGCAAAAAAACACGGATGGGGAAAATTCCGGCGGAAATGTTTTTTCCATGAATGCCTTGAAGCGGCCGGAGAAAACGGAAAATTCACTGGACCCCGGAGCAGGCAAAATTGAGTTTCAGTCCTTTGCGGTTCAGGAAAATGCCGTAAACCAGCCAACAACGGAACCGGCCCCAACCGCCAATACATTGGGGACAGCCTCCGTAACTGGCGAGATCCGGCGGGGGGACTTTCATGCTTCGCATCTCTCGGAAAAGGCCGCCATGAAGGGCGAAATAAAGCCACAGGAGGTTTTTGAGAGGTCGGTCCTGGACCAGATAGTTTCCAAGGCGTCCCTTATCAACCGGAACGGACAAAATGAGATGCGGATTCAACTCGATCCGCCCTCCCTGGGAACCATAAAGGTCCAGGTTTCCGTTGCCGGTGACAATGTGACCGCGAAGTTAATGACGGACAACTCCATCGCCCGTGATATTCTGGAAAAGAACATCCATCAGCTCAGGGACAGTTTTTCCGAGCAGGGTTTGAAGGTGCAGCAGATGTCGGTCCATGTTGGAAACGATCCAAGGCAGCAGGCAGCGGACCATTTCCGGCCCTTTTACATGGAAAAGGGTTTTTCCAGAATGAACTCAGCCGGGGCCGGGGAAGACGAGCAAATGAACCAGCCGGTCCTTTCCAGGAACGGCGCCGGGTATAGTGATAAAGGCGGCATCAGCGTTTTTGCGTGATCAAATAAGGAGGTTAAAATAATGATTGTTACGAAAAGCGCCGAGGTCGGCTCGGCGGCTACCACAACGGCGCAGACCGCCACCGCGAAAAAGTCCATGGGAAAAGATGATTTCATGAAGCTCCTGGTGGCCCAGTTGGAGCACCAAAATCCTCTGGAGCCGATGCAGGGAACGGAATTCACCGGCCAATTGGCCCAGTTCAGCACGGTGGAACAGATTTTCAAGATGAACGAGACCCTGCAGGGCATTAAGGATTCCAACAGCCAGTTGAATTCTTCCCTGGCCTTGAACATGATAGGCAAGCAAGTGGAAGCGGATGGAAACCAGGTCAGCCTGGGGAAGGCCGGTTCAAGCGCCCTCACCTTTAATTTAGCGGACAAGGCCGCGAACGCGGATATCCTGGTCTACAATTCCGCCGGAGACTTCATAACAAAGATCACCCAGGAAAACCTCTCTGCTGGCAGGCACGAGGTGGTTTGGAATGGAAAAGACTCCCAGGGCGTCCGCGTAGCCGATGGAAATTACAACTTCCGCGTCACGGCAACTGACGCGGACGGCAAGGACGTGCAGGCAGCCACGTACACCAGGGGGACCATTGACGGGATCAGTTATGAAGGCAAGCAGGTCTACGCAACCATAGACAACAGGCGAATACCGGTGGAATCCATCACCGAAATTAAACAATGATTTGATTTAAAGGAGGCGCTTTAAAATGGGATTAGTTACTTCAATGTATTCGGGCGTGAGCGGCATCGCCGCCAACTCGCACAATCTGGAGGTCATCAGCAACAATATCGCGAACGTGAACACCATAGGTTTTAAATCACAGAAGGCGGTTTTCTCGGATGTTCTGAGCACGGTGCTGCATAACGGGTCAACCGCCATGCAGTTCGGACACGGCACCCAGATCAGCGCGATCAACTCCAGCTTCCAGCAAGGGTCCTTTGAAACAACCACTAACGCGACCGACCTTGCCATTGACGGAAACGGGTTCTTTGTTGTAAACAACGGGCGGGGAAATGTTTACACGCGGTCCGGACAATTCAGGATCAGCAATCAGGGAAAACTGGTAAACCCGCAGGGCTACACCCTGCAAGGCTACACCATGAGCAACGGGGTCGCGGGAAACACGGTGGGAGACATTGACCTCACCGGCGTCCAGTCGAAGCCCCAGGCATCCACTACCTTCACCGCCGGGATCAGCTTGAATGCCGCCGCCACTGCCACGACCACTTTCAACACCCCGGTCACGCTGTATAATTCAGTTGGGCAACAGGTGATCATGAACATCACATTTACCAAGGTAGCAGGTTCCAACACCTGGACTTTCGCGCCGGCCTCGTCCGTTGGGACCGTGACAGTAGGCGGCGCGGCGTCAGGGACTGTCTCCTTTGACACCAGCGGGAACCTTGCCACCATTAACGGCGCCACGGTAGGCTCCGGGGCCGCGGAGCCGGTTTTTGCCTTTGACTTCAGCACAGCGGACCCGCCAGCGGCCGCTATGTCCGTTACCTGGGACCTGCTTGACACCGCCGGCACAGCCACCAACGGAAAGGTGACAGGTTACTCAGCGCCTTCGAACAACAGCTCCCTGGTGCAGGATGGTTTTACCACCGGCGTATTGACAGGGCTGTCCGTTGATTCCAGCGGCATAGTCACGGGACTGTTCGACAACGGGCAAACCGAGCAGCTAAATCAGGTCGTTTTGGCTGATTTCCTTAATCCAGGGGGATTGACAAAACTGGGTATGAACATTTTCTCCGCTTCAGTGGAGTCAGGGGAAGCGACTCTTGGCACAGCCAGGACCGGCGGTTTTGGCGGTGTGCTTGGCGACACCCTTGAACTCTCCAACGTTGATCTGGCGTCAGAGTTTGTTAAGATGATCACGACTCAGCAGGCATACCAGGCCGCGGCGAGGACCATAACAACATCGGACGACCTCATGACAGAGGCCATCAATCTGAAACGGTAATAGCTCATGGTAAGCGTTTTTTAACCTGTCTTTTGAGTTTATCATGGTTCAGGCTTAAGGACCTGAGGCCAGGCGCGGGGACCGGGAAAATTATTTCCGGCCCGACATGCCCGGCCTCAGGTCTTTTTTTTGTGGCCGCCGCGCAAGTTGCGAACCATGTAATGGAATTTTATAATTATTGAAATGTATATTCCATTACGTTCAGAAATTTATTTTGATCGCGTCCGTACCTCGCTATGAATTACCACGGATATACCTTAATAATACACATCGCCTCGGCCTCGGCTTTCGCCATGGCCATGATCATCATGCAACTGGTTGTGGCGAACGTGATGAAGCGGATTCCGGATAGCCCCGGAAAAAAGGACGCCTCTCTTTTCATACAAAAAAAATGGCATCCGGTAGTGGACGGCATAATCATTGCCGTCGGGGCCTCGGCTGCGGTCCTGGCCGCTTCAAGCTGGGGGGTAATACAATCAAGTCCGATCTTGTCAGCCAAGGCGGCCTTCGGTTCAGCGGCCCTCTGCTCGGCATACGCCAATCATTTCGTGTTCCGGTACTGGAAAAGGGGGCTTAGCGCGTCTGGAAAAAATCCGGGCCTTCTGAAAAAACTTGGAAAGACCACCGCTGTCCTTGACAAGACGGCCCTAGTCTGCGGAGTTATCACGGTTTGCCTCGGCTGGCATTGGGGGCATGGTTAGAATTTTGAGAGCATCTTCTAAATCCATTTCCTTCCTTACGCTGTTCCTCCTCCCGCTCCTGGCCGTCCTTCTCTATGGCCATACGTTTAAGAGCCCCTTTCATTTCGACGACAAGGACCTGATAAAAAACAATCCGGCCATTCACGATTTATATGACCCGGAGCGCGCCATGGCCTACAACCGTCCCCGTCCGGCGTTGATGGTCTCCCTGGCCTTCAGTTACCACTTCAGCGGGACCAATGTCTTCGGCTATCACCTGTTCAATATCCTGCTGCATTGCCTGTCCTCTATTATTATTTTTTGTGTCTCTCGTTTACTGCTCCATTCATCTGGAAAAAAAGGGCGGCTCCACGCCGCTTTCCTTGGGGCCTCATCACTTGGGGCCATGTTTTTCCTGGTCCACCCCATGAACACAGAGGCAGTGACCTATATCAGCGCAAGGTCGGATCTCCTGGCCGCTTTTTTCCTGCTGTTGTCATTTTATTTTTTTTTCAAGGCGAGAATATGTCCAGGCGCAGCATTAAAGAGCGCCTATATGGTTGCGGCTTTTCTGGCTTATTGCCTTTCCATGGCCTCAAAGGAAATAGGCGTTGTTCTTCCAATCCTTGTCCTTGGGGCGGATTACTATCTTTTCCGTTCACCTGAAAATGAAAATCACGGGCGGCCCTCTGGATTTATTGAATATTTAAAAATCCGGGGACCAGCCCTGCTTCCTTTTTTCCTGATGGTCCTTGTCCTCTTCGTCGTCCGCTACCAGTGGGAGGGCTCCTTTCTGGAAAAAAAATCGGCCTTCCTCTCCATGCACTCCAGGGCCGCTTACGTCCTTACCCAAGTGAACGTCATCCCCTGGTACTACATCAACAGGATGTTTTTTCCAGAAAATCAAAACGTTGATATTTATTTTCCCATTTACAAAACTTTTTTCAACCTTTCCACCGCGGCGGGCGCTATATGCCTTTCAGGCATGGTTTTCCTTGCGGTCCGGAGGCGTTTTTCCAGCGCCCTGCTTTCCTTCGCGGTCTTCTGGTTCGTGGCGTCCCTGTCCCCCACATCAAGCTTCATTCCCATCACGGACGTGGCCGTGGAACGCAGACTGTATTTGCCTGGGATCGCCATGTCCTTCATGGTTGCCCACATAATGTCCGGGCCGGGCCTTCGGAAATCCATCACGCCCCTGGTGGTATTGCTCCTCTTCTGTTCCCTTGGCATAAACAGGAATTACGTTTACAGGGATGAATTGTCGCTGTGGACGGACGCGGCAAGTAAAGCCAAGGCAAATGAAAGGGCTCGCAATAATCTTGGGGACGTCTATAACGGGTTGGGCCTGTATGAGGAAGCGGCGGCGGAGTTGAGGGAGGCGGTCCGCATTGAGCCGCGTTACGCTGAAGCGCATTATAATCTGGGCGTGGTTTATGGCAGGATGGGACGCCGCCAGGAAGCGCTTCGCGAGTTGAGATTGTCCGAAGTCCACCATTACTCGTCCCCTGAGCTTTATTATAATCTTGGGGTCCTGTACGAGGAGACGGGCCTGTTGGACAAGGCCGAGGAAAAATATCTCATTGCCGTTAAATTAAATCCCGGGCATTCGCGGGCCTACAATAACCTTGGAAACATTCATGCCAGGCAGGGCAGGCTGGAGGAGGCGGCAGCGGAGTGGAAGGCCGTCTTAAGGATCGACCCGGATTTCAATGGCGTCCGGGAACGCCTGGAAAAGATTTCCATGATAACCGCAAATGACAAAGAACATAGCTTAGCAAACTGATTAATGAAAAACCTGGAACCACGAATGACCACGAATTAAATAGTATAGGAATTTCCATTTTTTCCGCTTATAAATCAAATAGTTGCGTGTTAGCGACATCAGGCGATAGTCATTGGTCAATAGTCATTTCTCATTGATAAACAGGAAGACACCCTAATGGCCAGTGACCAATGACTCTTTAAAGTCCGCCCGAAGGACGCTTTGTTCAGCGATTTGGTTTGGTTCCAAATTTTTTGTCATAAAATCTCCCTATTTCCCTTCCATCAAAATCCACCAGAATACATTCCACGGAAGCTGTTCCTTCCACTATTTTGAGGCAATGCCCAGCGGCCTCAGCGCACAATTCCCTTGCAAAACGGGGGACCAGGCTGCCCGGCATGATTTCATAAACATGCCTGGCCGTCCGCCCTATTTTAATTTCGTCCATCACTTCCTTGGCTGCTCCGATTTTTTCCGCCAAGCGGGCCAGGGCGTCCATTTTCAAGGTTGATTTTCTCGCGTGGGTCTGGCGGGCGCCGGACGCGATCTTCGACATTTTCCCAATCATGGCCACGACTATTATTCTTTTTATCCCGGCCCTGGAAGCCGACTTCAAGGCGTGTCCCGCGAAATCGCCCATTTGGATGAATGCCTCTTCCCCAAGATCAATTAATTTCCTGGCGGCCTTCTCAGTCCTGCTCCCGGTTGTCAGCGCAATGGCGTCACAGCCGGAGGCCACGGCCACGGAGATGGCTTGGGACACGCAGCATTTATAGGCGCTGGTGGAATATGGAATCACGGTCCCGCGCGTTCCAAGTATGGAGATCCCTCCGATGATTCCCAGCCTGGCGTTAAGGGTCTTCCTGGCGATTTCTTCCCCGCCAGGGACGGAAATAACGGCGTCATAGCCCGCGCCGCTGTTGTCCGCGGAGCGAATGGCCTGCTCTATCATTTTGCGCGGGACGGGATTTATGGCAGGGTCCCCGATTTTCAGTCCGAGTCCAGGCTTGGTCACCACCCCCACGCCTTCTCCGCCGAGGATTTTGATTTCCGTGCCGCTGTTCCTCTTGGCCTCTGCGAAGATTTCCGCGCCGTGGGTAACGTCAGGGTCGTCTCCCGCGTCCTTTATGATGGAGCATTTGGCGGAACCGGAGTTAAAGCTTGTGAAATGGACAGGGAAGGAAACCCTTTCCCCTGTGGGAAGGAGGATGTCTACCGTTTCGGCCTTGGATTGTGACATCAGCGCCAGCACTGCGGCCTTGGCTGCCGCCGCTGCGCAAGCTCCGGTCGTATAACCGGTCCGAAGGCCCTTTCTGGATTTTATTTTTTCCCGTGAAATATTAAGAGGCATGTTTTTTTTTACTTCGCCATGATTTTTCTTATGAAAAACAGGGATTTTATGGCGACTCTGGACAGCCCCATCCCCTTGATTATTTTCTTCGCCAGGGAACGGAGCTTGTATTCCCTGGGAATGATGCCGTGAAGAAATTCATAGTCAACTCCCTTTATCCTGGCTGAGGTGGGAAAGCGCACGCCCAAATTCCTGGTTTCATAATCCAGGACAAGCCCGTTTTTCAAACACCAGTCCGCCAGCCAGGAGCCTGGCATGGGGGTAAAAAAGGACACTGATCTGATGTCCGGCTTTATCTCCTTTATCGCCCGGACTGACTCAAGGTCGTCCTCCGGATGCCATTTCCCGTCCGAGTACGGCATCCCTAAAATGACATTGGCGTAAATCTGGATGCCTAGTTTCCTGCATATCTCCACGGCGCGGAAATTCTGCTCCACAGTGCCTCCCTTTTTCATCCATTCCAGCATTCTCCCGGAAAAGGACTCCAGGCCTATGCTCAGCATCTTGGCCCCGGCGTTCTTCATCATTTCAAACAATTCCTCGTTCTTGCATATAACGTCCGGGCGCGAGGCGGCCCACCAGCGAATCCCCTTTTTCACCAGACCGGAATCGTGCATGGCCCGGCAAAACTCTTCCACCCATTTCACGTTGATAACGAACTGGTCATCATGAAACACAATGCTGCGGAATCGATACTTTTCGTAAAGGCCCAGGAGTTCCCGCATGACATTTTCCACGCTCCGGCTCCTGAAGACAGGCGCCCTCTTGCCGTCCTTTTCAATGGTGAAAAGGTTCTGCTCCCCTGGTCCGCAGCAGAACCTGCATTTCCATGGACAGCCCCTCTTGGTCAGCGCCTCCACCATTGGCGGCAGAAACGGGTCTCTGCCTGTGACGAAGAGCGGATACTTTATCCTTTCCCTGTAGTCGGGCCATAGCTCCCTGTCCTCGAATGGGACCTTGTCCAGGTCCGGGGTCTCGCCCCAAAAATGAGGACTGAAACTCTCCGGCCTTTCCACCAGCTTTGGAAAACTCAACTCCCCTTCACCCTTCAGCACGAAATCCACATCTTTATTTTCCAGGCATTCATCAGGAAACATAGTGGGATGAATTCCGCCGATTACGGTTTTGATTTGCGGTAGGACCTTCTTGGCCCTTCGCAGGCATTCAAGCGAGGCCTCGAACTCGCAGGTGTGCATGGTGACGCCCAGGAAATCCGGCCGCTCCCTTCTTACGGCTTCTTCATAGGCGTCCCATCCGCGCATGGAACGGAGGTCCATGAGGCAAACCTGGTGTCCGGCCCCCTTCAACGCGGCGGAGAGAAAGGCAAGACTGTGGCGGATCAAGGTGTCATCAGGGAAGCCGATGGGAGCGGCAAAGGAACTCGTGACGATCTGAGGGTTTACTAACGCGACTTTCGGCATTGGGTCGAAATTTATTTTGGGTGCGGCCACGCCGCGCTATAATTTATCGAACAACAACAGCACTGCGTTCATTATGGCCGCGGCTATGGGACTACCGCCTTTTCTTCCGCGGACCGCCACGCAGGGAATGCCGCTCTGGATAAGGGCGTCCTTGGATTCCTCGGCGTCAACGAATCCCACCGGCGTGCCGATGACGAACCCGGGCCTGAAGCCTTCCTTCTTATGCAGCCGGACCACCTCCCGCAGGGCCGTGGGGGCGTTCCCGATCAAGACTCCTCCGACGTTGGGCAGAGAGGCGCCTTTGCGGATGCCTAAGCAGGACCTGGTCAGTCCCGTCCTCTCCGACTCCGCCTTCAAGCCTTCATCGGAGATGAAACAATGCAAATCCATCCCGTATTTGGCTGTGAGTTTCCTGTTCACCCCTGCCATTACCATATTAACGTCCGTTAAAAGGGCCTTTGAGCCGGATATCGCTTCCTTCGCGGCCTCAAGGAAACCGGGATGAAAGTAGATCAACTTGGCGAATTCCAGATCGCCGGAGGCATGGACCGCCCTTTGGACAATAGGCAGTTCGTTTGGGCTGAAATGGTTCTCCCCCATTTCCTCCAGGATTATTCTAAAACTTTCCGCTTCGATTTCATCTGGTCTGAATTTTCCCACAGCGCGCGCAAGGGCCGGCGCGGCCTTGGCCTCGGCGTCATTTACTATTACGGCCTCCGAGGGGATCTCCGCCTCCCGGATGTCCTTGAAGGACGCGGCCTCAGCCAGGCGTTCGAGAAGTATGTCCACCAATAGCGGGTGGAATCCGATGTTCCTGGCATAGGTGATCCGCATGTCCGGATATTTCAGCGCCTCCTGCTTGATTATCTCCGGGAGGTCCCTCCTCACGTGCATGCCCATGTGAAGAAAATACGGGGCCACGATGATTTGCTCCGCGCCCTTTTCCGCGCATGCCCTTATGCCTTCAGGGATGTCCGGGGGGCATAGTTCCAGAAAGGCCGTCCGCACCGTGAGGAAGACGCCCTTTTCCTCCAACGACCTGGCCACCCTGAGCATATTGCCATTGGCTTCCTTCACCCGGCTCCCGTGTCCGAGAAGAAGGGCCGCTGTTTTTTTTCCCGCGAATTGATTGTCCATTAATCGCCTTTAGTTAATAAGAAAAAATTCAATAGATAAAGAAAAGTTGATTTTTTTAATAGAACATTGCGCGGCTTCGCCGCAACCAAAATAAATTTTCCGTGCATCAAGGCATTTGATGATATTATAATACCAGACCAAACGCCAAGCCAGAACCAACGGGAGAAAATTCCGAATGCCGGAAAAAGAAGCCACGGCCCGTATCAAGATCAACAAACTGCTCGAAGCCGCCGGTTGGCGCTTCTTCGCTGACGGCAACGCGCCCGCCAACATCCGCCTGGAACCCAGCGTCACCATCAAATCCTCCGATCTCGACACTCTCGGCAATAACTTCGAGAAGACGGCCAAGGGCTGCATCGACTTCCTGCTCCTCGACGCCAAGGGCTTCCCGCTTATCGTTTTGGAGGCCAAATCAGAGGACAAGAATCCCCTCGCCGGCAAGGAGCAGGCTCGCAAATACGCCCGCTCCCAGAACTGCCGCTTCATTATCCTGTCCAACGGCAACCTGCACTATTTATGGGACCTGGAACGCGGCAATCCCTGCATCATCACCTCCTTTCCCACGCCCGGCTCCGTGGCGGGCTGCCAGAAGGTCACTCCCAACCCCCAACGCCTTATCGAAGAACAGGTGGCCGGCGACTACATCGTCCTCACCCAGCGTCCGAATTACCAATCCGAGGCCGCATGGCGGAACGAGGCGGAACGTCCCGGCTACATCCGTACCAACAAACTTCGCTTTCTCAGGCCTTATCAATTGAAGGCCATCCACGACCTGCAACAGGCCGTAAAGGACGGCAAGGACCGCTTCCTGTTCGAGATGGCCACCGGCACGGGGAAGACCCTCACCGCCGCCGCCGTGATAAAACTCTTTCTTCGTTCCGGCAATGCCCGGCGCGTCCTCTTCCTGGTGGACCGCCTGGAACTGGAGGATCAGGCGAGGAAAACCTTCGCCGCCCTGCTCTCCGCCGATTTCAAGACGGTGATTTACAAGGAGAACCGCGACGACTGGCAACGCGCTGAGATCGTGGTCACCACCGTGCAATCTCTACTATTCAACAACAAATACCAGAGGCTCTTCTCGCCCACGGACTTCGACCTGGTGATCTCGGACGAAGCGCACCGCTCCATCGGCGGCAACGCCCGCGCCGTCTTCGACTACTTCATCGGCTATAAACTCGGCCTCACCGCCACCCCCCGTGACTATCTGAAACGGTTTAATTCAACCAATCCATCCACCCGAGATCCCCGCGAGGCGGAGCGGCGGCTCCTCCTGGACACCTACCGCACCTTCGGTTGCGAGAACAGTCTCCCAACCTTCCGCTATTCACTCCTGGATGGGGTGAAGGAATGTTATCTGATCAATCCCACGGTGGTGGACGCTCGCACTGAAATCACCACGGAACTACTCTCCGAGGAAGGCTTTGTCGTCTCCGTCACCGACGACACGGGCGAGGACCAGCAGGAGGCGTTCAAACAGCGCGAGTTCGAGAAACGTTTTTTCGCGGACGCCACAAATCGACTTTTCTGCAAGACCTTTCTCGAAAATGCCCTGCGCGATCCCGTGAGCGGCGAGATGGGCAAGTCCGTCATTTTCGCCGTGAGCCAAAGCCATGCCGCCAAGCTGTCGCATATTCTCAATCTGATGGCGGACCGCATGTTCCCCGGCAAATACCGGTCCGACTTCGCCGTGCAGGTAACCTCACAGGTCCCCGACGCCCAGCAATTCACCATTAACTTCGCCAACAACAACCTGCTCGGCTCGGCCAACTTCCTCCCCGCCTACAAGACCAGCAAGGCCCGCGTCTGCGTGACCGTGGGCATGATGACCACCGGCTAAGACTGCACCGACATCCTCAATCTCGGCCTCTTTCGTCCCATCTTTTCGCCCACCGACTTTATCCAGATCAAGGGACGCGGCACCCGCAATCATGACTTCCGCGACCAGCTTTTCGACGAGGGCCTGAAAGAGATTGTTCGGGAGCCGAGGAAGACCGCCTTCAAGCTCTTCGACTTCTTCGCCAACTGCGAGTATTTCGAGGAGGAATTCAACTACGACGAAGTGTTGAAACTGCCCCGACCCAAGGGCAAGGGCGGCGATGGGCCAGGAGGTGACGGACCTGTGATCCTGGACGGCGCCTACGAACACCTGGGAGAGGATATCCTCTCCGAAATAAAGGAAGAGACCATCGGACGGGAAGGCATGAAGATCGACCGCATGTTCTTTGAAAAATTCGAGGACACGGTGCGCGAAGACCCCAACATAGCCCAGGCGGTGGAGGCCGGACACTGGGACCGCGTCATTGATTACGTCAACCGCGAGGTCTTTAATAAACCCGAGGAATATTATAATCTGGAGAAACTGCGCCAGGCCGCCGCCGTGGATCGCCGCCTGACTCTTCGCGAAATCCTGGAAAAGATCTTCGGGCTCATCCCGCGCTTTAAATCCAAAAACGAACTGCTGGAGGAGGAGTTCGCCAAGTTCGTGGCGGACGCCAAGCCGGAGGAGGCCGAGGCCATCCCGGCCATCAAGAATTACTTCAAGGCCTACGTCACCAGCGACCAGGTGCGGCACATCATCGAAAGCAAACTCTTCACCGACCTGGCCACCAATCCGGTCTTCTCCTCCCGCGACTTCAAGGCCGTGCCGCCGAAGTATCACTCCATCATCCCGGATTACGTCAAGGACTATGTGTCCCTGAACCAGTTCGTCCTTTAAACGGAAAGACCTATGTCCGAGAAAGAGACCCTCATCCCCAAACACGGCGGCTACCGGAAGCTGAAAAGTTTTCAAATAGCGCAATTGGTTTTTGATATTACCGTGCGCTTCTGCGAACGTTACATAGACAAGCGCAGCCGGACCACCGACCAGATGGTCCAGGCGGCGCGATCGGGGGTGCAGAACATCGCCGAGGGGAGCCAAGCCTCCGGGACCTCCAAAAAAATGGAACTCAAACTCACCAACGTGGCCCGCGCCAGTATCGAGGAACTGCGCCTGGATTACGAGGATTTTCTAAGACAAAGAAACCTCCCCCTCTGGGGCCGCGAAGACCCCCGAAGACAAGACCTGATAAACAGGAGGTGTTCCACCGCCGATGAAGTGGCCCTCTGGGTAAAGGAAATACACGACCGTGGACGCCATGGACGGAGTGGACAGGGCAAACTCAAAGATCAGAATCATTCGTCCACAGCGTCCAATAGGTCCACCTCGTCCACTGTTTTTACTTCGTCCACCTATCCCGAAATCACGGCGAATGCCGCCCTGACGCTCATTGCCGTGGCGCGCAGCCTCCTTGACCGCCAGCTTGCCGCTCAGGCAAAATCATTTGAAAGAGAAGGCGGCTTCACCGAGCGCCTCCACCGGGTGCGCTCCCAAAAACGCTCCTCCGCATCCGCCCGGTCCACGAAGTCCATTCCGTCCACCAAGAATAAAGGAACCCCATGTTAGACACCGGCACCAAGCGCCGCATCGACACCGCCCGCGACATCCTGGTGGGGAAGGTCCCCGACCCCAAGTCCCAGGTCGAACAGATCACCATCGCCCTCATCTATAAGTTCATGGACGACATGGACGCCGAGAGCGAGGAGATGGGCGGCAAGCGCAAATTCTTCGCCAAGGAATTCGCCCGCTACGGCTGGGCCAAGCTCATGCGCTCCGGCCTGGGCGGCCATGAAACCCTCAACCTCTACGCCGAGGCCATCGCCCGGATGCCGGAGAACCCCGGCATTCCGCCTCTCTTCCGCGACATCTTCAAGAACGCCTATCTCCCTTACCGCGACCCGGAGACCCTGCGCGCCTTCCTTAAGATCATTGACGAGTTTACCTACGACCATAGCGAACGCCTGGGCGACGCCTTCGAGTATCTGCTCTCCGTCCTTGGCTCCCAGGGCGACGCAGGACAATTCCGCACCCCGCGCCACATCATCGATTTTATCGTGGAGGCCATCGACCCGAAAAAGAACGAGTCCGTGCTGGACCCCGCCTGCGGCACCGCAGGGTTCCTGATCTCGGCGTACAAACACATCCTGAAGAACAATTCGGAAGAATTACGAATGACAAATGACAAATTACGAATTGAAAACAATGGTTCCCCACCATCCGTAATTCGTAATTCTCAATTCGTAACTAATCTCACGCCCGACGACAAGGGACGTCTGGCAAAAAACTTCAAGGGTTACGACATCTCTCCCGACATGGTGCGCCTCTCCCTGGTGAACCTGTACCTACACGGCTTTACCGACCCGCACATTTACGAATACGACACCCTCACTTCGCAGGAGAAATGGAACGAGTGCGCGGACGTGGTCCTGGCCAACCCGCCCTTTATGTCGCCGAAGGGCGGCATCAAGCCCCACAATCGTTTTTCCGTGCAGTCGAAGCGGAGCGAGGTCCTCTTCGTGGACTACATGGCCGAGCACCTGACGCCAAAGGGCAGGGCCGGGATCATTGTCCCGGAGGGGATTATCTTCACGAACCATACCGCCTACAAGCAACTGCGCAAGATGCTAATGGAGAATTCCCTCGTGGCCGTGGTCTCGCTCCCGGCTGGGGTGTTTAATCCCTATTCTCCAGTAAAGACCTCGATCCTGATTCTGGACAAGGTTCTTGCCAAACGAAGTGACTCCATCGCCTTCTTCAAGGTGGAAAACGACGGCTTCGGCCTCGGCGCCCAACGCCGCCCCATCGAGAAGAACGACCTCCCCGCCGCTACCAATTTTCTCAAATCCTGGTTCCAGTCCCTTCGATCCACCGCGTCCACTCTGTCCACTTTGTCCATACCCAACGGCCTCATTGTGGAAAAGGCAAAAATAGCGGCGAATGGGGAATATAACCTGAGCGGGGAGAGATATAGGGAGAATGGGGTTCTTGATCATGTCTTTCCACTGGTCAGGATAGGAGATGTATGCACTATCAACCCGCGTAAAAGCCAGTTGACCGATGTGGCGACGGATACTCGCATTTCGTTTGTGCCCATGACCGATCTGAACGAACACTGCATGGCATTCAAACCCAGAGAAGAGAAACGACTTTCTGAGGTAGGGGCAAGCTACACTTACTTTGAGGACAATGATGTTCTTCTCGCTAAGGTGACCCCATGTTTTGAGAACGGAAAAGCTGGCATAGCACGTGGTCTTCTCAACGGAATTGGATTCGGTTCCAGCGAGTTTTATGTCTTACGGCCGAACGATCTGGTTTTGCCTGAGTGGATCTACTTCTGCGTGATGCACCCATCGTTCAGAGATGCCGCCGTCGCCCAAATGACCGGCACCGGTGGATTACAACGTGTTCCTAAAAGTTATGTGGAAGGATTTCAAATCCCCCTCCCCCCTCTGGAGGTGCAAAAGGAAATCGTTTCAGAGATCGAGGGCTACCAGAAGGTCATCGACGGCGCCCGCGCCGTCCTCGACAACTACCGCCCCCACATCCCCATCCATCTTGAATGGCCGATGGTGGAGTTGGGCGAGGTGTGCTTTTTATTTGGCGGTGGAACACCTTCGAAGCAAAGAAAGGAATATTGGAGTGGTGGAAAAATAAAATGGATATCTTCTAAACACATTAATGAAGAAGGTAAAATTACTGGTTATGAAACAATAACCAAGGAAGCTGTGAATTCTTCTTCTACCAAAGTTATTCCAAAAGGTTCGACAGTTGCGATTACAAGGGTGTCCGTCGGTAAAATTGCGTTTGCCGATGATGATTATGCAATTAATCAAGACTTAACTGGGCTTACTTCAAAAAACACAGCCCAATTGAATGAAAGTTTTTTATTTTACTCAACAAGACGATTGGGTGCGGTAATTGACAAAAATGCTCAAGGAATAGGGGTAAGAGGAGTCACAAGAGATTTTCTTTCCAAATTGAAAATCCCCCTCCCGCCCCTCGCCACGCAGAAAGCCATCGTCGCCGAGATCGAAGCAGAGCAGGCGATAGTTTCGGCCAACCGCGAACTCATCTCCCGCTTCGAGAAAAAAATTCAAACCACTCTCGCCAGAGTATGGGAGGAGTCATGATTACGAAAATCAAACGACTTAAAAACATTGGAAAATTTTATGACTTTTCGGCACAGGCAAACGCCCTCGACTGGCATAAGAACACATTTGTTTTAGCCCCTAATGCTTATGGTAAAACAACCCTTGTCAATGTTCTTCGCTCGCTCTGTGATAATAACCCAAAGTTGATCCGCGCCCGAAAAACCCTGGGCTCAACCACCGAACCTGAAGCGATAATTGTGATTGACAGCGCGAACTACGTTTTCAATGGCACAAGATGGGATCAGCCATATCCAGCGATTCAGATTTTCGACGCGCCCTTCATTCACGCCAATATCCTTACGCACGAAATCGGCCATGAGCACAAGAAGAACATCCATAAAATCATCATCGGCGCGGAAGGGGTCAAGCTGGCCGATGAGCTTTCAAACCTGAAAGCGAAGGAAAAGGCGAAGAGCCAGGAAGTTGTAAATCTTGCCAAACAGTTCACTCTGGGAGGGTTCATCACCTTGTCGTTCGATGCATTCCTTGCTCTTCATCCCAACGAGGAAGCAGCCGTTGGCCCGCGCATTCAACAACTGGAACAAGACATCAAGTTGAAACAATCAGAGGGGGCCGTTCAAGGACTTGACTTCCCTCGTACAATCGAGGCCCCGGCGTTCGATTCAACCGGCATGAAGGCGACTGTCGCCAAGAAGTTGACCGCCACGCATGAAACCGCTGAAAAGCGTATGCTTGAACATATTGACTGGAACTTCAAAGACAAGGCTCACGCAAAGCAATTTATCCGCCTAGGCCTTGACCATGCACAGGCGAATTGCCCTTTTTGCGGGCAAGACCTCAAAAACGCTACGGACCTGTTAAAGGCATACAGGGAATTTTTCGACGATGCATTCCGGACGTACCAGCAAAGTATTGTCCAACAGCTCGCCGCGGTGAGTGGGTGGAATATCGATAACGACCTCACTGCCTTGGTTTCAGCGCACAATTTAAACCTTGCTACGTTGAGACAGTGGGAGCCTTACCTCGGCACAATTGCGTTACCGGATGTCGTCACAGCAGTTGACTCATGCCGATCCAGATTAGTTGAGTTGAAAGGCAAGATTCAATCCGAACTGGAGAAGAAGCAGAAAGACCCCAATACCGACGCAGACCAGTCGCAATTCGACGCTCTTACCACTGAACTTGCCTGGTTGAAGACTGCTGTCGAGGGGTACAACGCCGCAGTGTCCTCTTTTATCGAGAAAGCCAAACAGTACATTGCCAATCTCCCGAAGTCGGACATTACTTCACTCCAAGGTGCATTGGCTAAAGAGAAAGAAATAAAAAAATGGTTTGAGCCCGGATGGAAAAGATTGGCTACCGATTACCCAGCGACAAAGAAGGAGGCTGATGCTCTCATCAACCAAAAGAATGCGAAACAGAAAGAACTTGAGACATACGGTAAGGCCATTTTCGATACTTATCAGAAGCGGATCAATGAATTACTCGTGACATTAGGAACCGACTTTATCATCACAGGTTTGGCCGGGAAGACAGATGCACGGGCAAATGAAAGTTACACCGATTTCGGTTTCCTCATTCTGAAACAAACAGTTCCGCTGGCAACTCGCCAGGATGATGTGCCTTGTTTCAAAAACACGCTCAGCGAAGGCGACAAGAGCACTCTTGCTTTTGCTTTTTTTATCGCAATGCTGGAGAAGACCCCGGAACTTGAAAAACAAATCGTCGTCCTCGATGACCCGCTTTCCAGTCTGGATGAAACACAGAGGGAGGCAACCGCCCGATTACTATTGGCCTTATCACCTGCCGTGAAACAGATTACAGTATTCACACATAAACGGGACTTTCTGTATATGCTTTGCGATAAGATACCAGAAAACCAAGTCCTACAGATCCGTTCGGACAAAAAAAGCGGTAGCCGATTTGAGTTTTTCAACTTGGAGGAAGAGCGCAAAAGTGATCATGCCCGTATAATCGAGGATATGGAGCGCTATATTGATGAAGATTTTGGTCCAACTACCGATTCGATGCAAGGCAATATTCGGAAGCTTTTTGAAGTTGTTCTCAAAACCAAGTACTACAGCACCCTTGCCGTGGACATAAAGGCCAATCGTGGTTTATCATCCCTTTTAACCACTCTTTTCAATGCCGGGCTTCTGGATACTACCTTGAAACCACGCTTGTTTGACCTGTGTTCAGTGGCAAATGGCCCTCATCACGGTGAAATAGTTGATGCAACTCCAAGGAGGCTCAGCAGAGATGAACTTATCTCTTTAATACGGGAAGCCCTTGATCTTGTGCAAAAAGTCTAAGGGTGAATGCTGTATGGAAAAAGCCATAGAACTTGAAAATCACGGGAGGCCATGCGGCGGATATAACCAGACTGCTTCAGCGACTCGTGGGAAAAAACGCCTTGACCCAGGAAGGCCAAGGCTAAAATGTTACGATTTTGTAATTTTGGTATTGAAATTTATTTGTTATTTGACAATTGTGATTTGAAATTTTATCCGCGATAATCCGCGTTATCCGCGTTCTATTTTTTATTTTTGGTTCGCTAAAGGCAATGCGCCCTTGCATGCCCCTACGAAATTTCCCGCCATTCCGGGCTGAGAGCCGAAATGCGCGTGGATATATGACCCCAAGACATTTTTATACGAAAACCCTTCCAGCATGTCCCCTTCACCCGCCCTTTTTGTAACGGAATATTTCATATGTACAGGCGCGGGCTCGTTTTCAATTGTGGAGTAATGGAACTCGTGTCCACGGAAAACCATTCCCTCCTCTCCCAGGATGGAATCTTCCAGAAGTCTGGCTTCCACGTACCCAAGGGCCTTCCTCTTTTCCAGCATTCCGCATTGAAAGGGGAAAACGCCGGCCATTGGAAAGCAGTTTCCATCCGTCAATTGGATGGACCGTGACAAATACATAAGGCCCCCGCATTCAGCGTACACTGGTTTTCCCTCTTCCGCGAATTCCAGCACCGCATTCCGCATGGGCCCGTTGGAGGCGAGCCGGTCCGCGAAGATCTCCGGATATCCGCCGCCAAGATAAATCCCGCCAAGGTCCTCCGGGAGCTTCTGGTCCCTGATAGGCGAAAAGAAGATTAATTCAGCCCCTGCCTCCTCCAACAGCCGGAAGTTTTCTTCATAATAAAAGCTGAATGCCTCATCGCGGGCCACTCCGATTCTGCACCGCTTTTTCTTCCTGGAACCAGCCTTGGAATTTAGCTTTTGGACAGGCGGGGCATTGATTTTCCCGGAAGCATCGAGTATGGCGTCCAGGTCAACATGCTTTTCTATTTGAGACGCCAAGGACTTCAGCGCTCCCTGGTTCAAGGCCCCTTCCGTAGCTGGATGCAGGCCCAAATATCTTTCCGGCAGCCGAAGGGATTCGTCCTTGAGAAGTCCGCCGAAAACGGGCAGTCCGATGTTTCCGGCCACCGCCTCCCTCAGCAGGCCCAAATGCCGCTCGCTTCCTAAGTTGTTAAAAAGAACCCCGGCGAATTTTACTCTTTTATCAAAGGACATGAAGCCTTTCAGCACGGCGCACGCGGACCGTCCCATGCCCCTGGCGTTCACCACCAGTATCACCGGGGCGTCCAGCCATTTCGCGATCTGGGCGGAGCTCCCATCCTCGGAATGGGCGCCGAACCCGTCGTACAGACCCATCACCCCTTCGATGATGGAAATATCCGCGTCCAGTGACGCGTCCAGGAACAGCCGGCGGACATATCTTTTGTCCGTCATCCAGCCGTCCAGGTTATGCGCCGCCCTTCCGGTGATCTGGCGGTAATAGGTGGGATCAAGAAAATCCGGCCCCACTTTAAATCCCTGGACCCTCATTCCCCTTTTCACCAGGGCCGCCATGAGGCCGATGGTTCCAGTGGTCTTGCCAGCTCCTGATTGCGCTCCGGCGATTAGAATTTTTTTCACGGAAAATGAATACGGCTAAAGGTTTATAATTGGCATGACAGCCATTATGCTTCAAAGCGCTTTATGGCGGCGCTTTCCAGTCCATATCCACCCACTTAAGAACTTAAAATATAAATAATGAATGCGGGAAACCAGGAAAAAACGGAAAGGCATAAAAACCATAAAAATTTTTCTTGCCTTCCTTAGAAAAAAGATTATTGCAAACAAAAATTTTAACTATCCTTGGCTAGGCCTAACTCTTTTTTTTCATCTCAAAAGGAGGGGTGAATACAGGCTCAAGAAATGGAATGTACGGATTTTTTTTTCTACGGCGCCTTTGTTCCATGATCATGGGAAGGTCCAGGATGTTTCTCCAATAGGATTTCAACAATGCCACGGCCAACCCTTCCCGGAATGAATTGAAAAAAATCAGCGCAAGCCCAGGCGCGTACCGGACCAACTGGAACATATTCAAATTAATTAACATGCTGCGCAGCCTGTGAGTATTGGCCAGTAAATATGTTTTTTCTTTTCCAAGGTTGGCCTTGGAAGTTACGGAATGGTAGTGCGCGATCAGACATCTGGCGGAACGCATTATTTTATACCCCTTGCTCCTCGCCCTGTAGTTCCAGTCCATCTCTTCTCCGTAAATCGGGGAAAAATGCTCGGCGTCAAGGTAGCCGATTTCCTCAATGGTTTTTTTTCTCAACACCCACGCCACCGGGACGGTCATGACGGTCCTGTCCCTTCTCCCCTTCAGCTTTCGCAAGGCATGGGGATCATCGAGCTGTTCCTTGTTTATCTCCGTGCAACCCGCAAGGGCTATTTTAGGATCGGATTCAAGGGTTTTCAGCGCCTCCTCGATCCATCCCTCCGTGACTTCAGTATCGTTATTCAGATGAAAAAGATAATGGCCCCTTCCTTCACGATACCCTTGATTCACCCCATAGGCGAACCCCTTGTTGAATTCATTTTTAAGAAGATGAATTTGAGGGAATTCCGCCTTTAACCTTTCAGCGCTGCCGTCCGTGGAACCGTTATCTATTAAAAGAATTTCATAATTCGGATAAACTGTGTTTTTTTCCACTGACCGCAGGCAGTCCCTAGTTATTTCGTATCCGTTCAAATTCAAGATAATTATGGAGACTAATTTATTTTCCATAGCGCGCGTGGCCTATTAATTTTTAAAATTAAAATTTTATCACATTTTATTTTATCAATGCCTGTTTTCAGCCTCACCCAGTCGCAGTATTGCATTTTGGTCAAGATTATGGAAAAATGTATTCCAAAAAATTAACGCGGAGAAAAAAATTGGGAAAAAAGAAAGCTAAAAAAACGGCACGGAAGGCCGCGAAAGCAGGCAAGGCAAGCAAACCAGCAAAATCACCGAAACCAAAAAAGGTAGAAGGCATCAGCAGGATAGAGCCATCGGACGGAAAAACCAAGGGGTGGTATGTCCGCGTCTATTACAAAGGAAAGACCTGTTCCAGCAAATTTTTCAGCGATAAAAAATTCGGTGGAAAGAGCAAGGCGTTGGCCGCCTCAAAGGAATTCCGTGAAAAAGAGATTGAGGCATTGAAGAAAAAACACCCTGATTATGACCAGGCTTGCAGAAGAAGGGTCAAAACCACCCACAGCAACACGGGAGTCCTGGGGGTTTCCCGTGTGGAATATTATGATAAAAGGCGAAACAAGTATTATGATTGTTTTTCGGTTTCCTGGAGGCCGGAACCCGGCAAGGCCAAGGTCACTAAATTTTCCGTGAATAAATACGGGGAAAAGCTTGCCTTCAAAAAAGCCTGCGCCCTCAGGAAGTCAAAAGAAGGGGAGATTTACGGCCCTGAAAAAGCAGGCAGAAAAAAACGGCAGCCGAAGGCCCTGAAAAAAAGATAATAATTCACCGCAAAGACGCAAAGGCCGCAAAGTTTTAATTTTTTGAAGAAGAATGCCGCCATCAGGGCTTTTTTATAATTTGCTGATTTTCCTTTGCGTTCTTTGCGTCTTTGCGGTGGGGCTGAACTAATACGGAAAAAGTATTAGTTTGTGCCAAACTTTTTTTGTAGTTGTTTTTCGCATTCCGGCCGCGCCTCCTTGAACCATTCTTCAAGGGATCCGCAACGGGCGGCGAATTCTCTTTTTCCTATTGGCCGTCCGTCCGCGAAGCTGTAACCGAAGTCGATTAAGGGAAGAAGCCGCTTCATGAAGGTAAAATGGTAATTCACGGCCTTTGCCGGATGAAAATATTCCAAATGGGGCCAATCCAGCCTGTTTACCGGCGTTTGCTCTTTAACTCCAAGAGCTTTCAAGCACCTGGGCTCCAATACGTTGGGGATCAAAGCCCGCTCCCTCAACCGTTCCCTAAGTCCCTCCCCCATCACCTTTTCATACCCTGCCAATGGCAAATCCCCTTGGTCAAATATTTCCATTTTTGCCTTCAGCGGCCTGTCGGAACAGGCCAGGACGTAATAAGCGTCGTAGACATAGTTCATCGCGCAAAATGGAAAACTCCTGTTCAAGGTTTTTAATAAAATAGGCACGGCCTGAGGATGGAGGCGGACGTCGAACCAAAGGCTCAGGATGCCCCCAGGGTTCAAGTGCTCCACGGCCAGCCGGTAGAATTCCTCCGTATACAACTTGCTGGAAGCGGGAAAGAAGGGCGCGGTCACGGAATTGATTATCATGTCGTATTTCTTCTTGCTATTAATCAAATACTGAAAGCCGTCCCCCTGGAAAATCCGGGTCTTCGGGAGCCTGTGGACGTTGAAATTGATGTCCGCGAAGCGGTCCTGCAGCCGGATCACCTCCGGATTCAGTTCCACCATATCCACGCGCTCAAAAAAAACCGCGGCGGCGCCCGCTGACATCCCTGTCCCGAAGCCCAAGACCAGCAGATCCTTTCTTCCATCAGCATACATGGCCGCCACGCTTCCCGCCGTGGCTTCCTCGGAAGGAAGGTCCAGGCTGACGTACCCGTCCATGAAATATTTTTGCCGCTCCCTGTTTTCCTTCGGGGAGAAATAATGCCTTAAGGCAAAGGTCTGGTCATTGGAAGGAAACTCTTCCACGAGGACCGTAAGGCGTTCTTTCTTTTGCAAGACCGAAAAGGACCTGAAGCCATCCAGACTTATAAAATAAAGGGCCTGGTTCCAGGCAAAAAAACCGCAAAATAAAAAAAGCAGCGTGATGGAGGAATACAATATCTTGAGTTTCACGGGCGTCCCGGGCAGAAAAAGAAATGAAAAAACCGCCGCCATGGACCCGACAACAAAGACGATTTTAATCGGCAGATTTGGGTGCAGGACAAGAGTGAAAAGAAGATAACCAAAAACGTTTCCAAGCCCGGACACAAACAGAAGCAGACCTGAGTCCCTGCTGACGGCTTCGCTTGATTGCAGGCAAGCAGGGACCGAGGCCCCAAAAAAAAGCAGGGGAAATCCCAGCCATAGCGGGGCCAGAAACCAAGCTATCTCAGCAGGAAGGGAAAGCTTTATGGCAATGGAATTCAGGATGGCCACGGAATATAACATCGCGGGTTGGGCCAAGAACCAAAAGGCGGTGGAAACAGCCGCCGCGGGAAATACCCGCATGGACAAGGAAGGTTTTTTCTGGACCAGCCAGGTCCCGGCGGATAGGTAAAAAAATACCGTGGCCAGGGCGAGCGCGAAATTGGAGTTAAACCTTCCAATGGTGTAATAGACCGTTTTCAAGAAAAATAATTGGAAAATAGCGCTGGAAACGGAAATGATGAAAAGCGACAGAAGCAACGTTGGCCGGAATGCCTTTCTCCATTCAACCGCTGCCTCGGAAAAACCGGTTTTCCGTGACAGGATAAACACGGAAAAACCGGCAAAAAGGTTCATGGTCCCCATGATATAGGCGGTCCGGCTCACGGGCGTGGCCCTTAATAAAATAAATTCAATGAAAAGCACTCCTCCTATGGCGCCAAGGTTATAGGCGATATAAATAATCCGGAAAGGGTGTTCCCTGAAATATTCCTTGATATAACGGGCGAACATTGGAACCGACATGCCGACTAGTACCGCCGGAGCGAAAGTCAGCAAGCTGGCGCCGGCCAGGGCCGAGGAATGGGAAATGGAAAAGAGGTGAAGAAACTTGGCCCCGCCATAACTCCCGGTTGCGGAAATAAGCCCGAAAAAGGCCATGGTGTAAAGTCCAAGCCCGGTCTCCACCAGCCACAAATAACGGATGAACTTGTGGGCCAAAAGCCCTCCGAGCGCAATGCCTGACAGAAAGGAAACCAGAATCGCGGCATTCACGGAAAAGGTATGGCCCAATACGCTGGTCAGCGCGCGGTTGTAAAGGACCTCGTAGCCTGTCCCGCAAGCCCCGGAAAGGGTGGCAAGCAAGAGGTAAAAAATCCGAATGAAATGAGTGGGATTCATAACGCGACGCGGCCGCAAGCTTCTGAACGTTATAATTGTATTCCGGCAATTGCCGCCTATCATAAGATTCAGGGTGAGCGGAGTCAACAGGCAAATTAAAAAAATTAAAATTTTGCTTCAATAGCGCATGGGGTGAAAAGCCGTCTTTGATTGTGTTAATATCATTAAATGTTTTAATGCATCGAAAATTTATTTGGTTGCGGCAACGTCGCGCTATGTATCGATATTTCAGCAGAATAAAAGAACACTTCCTGCAGATTCTTATTTTAGATGGTTCACCTCACAAGGCTTCCCTGGCCTTTGCGATTGGGGTGTTCATCGCCTTTGCTCCTCACTTAGGCCTGCATACGGTCTCGGCCGTTGCCCTTTCCTGGCTTTTAAGGCTGAATCTTCCAATCATGCTGATAGGGGCGTTTTTAAATAATCCCTGGACCATTATTCCACTGTATGGATTTTGCCTGTGCGTGGGTAACTATATGCTTGGGAATGGATTCATTTGCCTTCCCGCCGGGCTTTCCGGGGACGAGCTGCTTGATTTCCTGAAAACCACCCCCCTTCCATTCGTGGCCGGGACATTAACGACTGGATCCCTGGCCTCGGTTATGAGCTATTTCATCTCGAAAAGGGTCCTGGCCCTGGTGCATCCGGCAACAGACAAAAGAACATAGCTTAGCGCGGCATGGCCGCAACCAAAAACAAGAAATAACCACAAAGGACACAAATTTGAACGCTTTGTGGTAAAAAATACTCTAGCCAGAATTACAAATGACAAACAAGGAAATGGAATTGTTTTGGGCATCCGGTAATTGTAATTTGTAATTTGAACGCCGTCTTAATTTTTTTAGGAGGTTTTTGGTCCCGCTTTGGACGAGTCTATAATTATTCGATTAATATTTCTCGGGGCCCTGCTTGCCCTTTCCGCCTTTTTCTCCGGCTGCGAGGCGGCCTTTTTTTCTCTTAGCAGGCTGAAGGTCGACAACCTTGAATCCCAAAAGGGCCGAAGGGGGAAAATGGTCGCCGCCCTCCTCGCCAACCCCAGGCTGCTCCTGACCGTTATTTACGCCGGCAATGAGATGGTCAACGTCGCGGCGGCAGCGGTTGTCACCTCTGTTTCCATCCATTTCCTTGGCGACTCCGGCGTCGGCTTCGCCATAGGCATCGGGACTTTGCTGATCCTGGTCTTTGGGGAAATCACCCCTAAAACGCTTGTATTGAGACACGCCGAGAGCTTCGCCCTGGGCGCCGCCCCCTTTCTCAATATTTTCTCCCTTCTCATTAAGCCAGTGAACCAATTATTGGCCCGCATCGCCGATCTTTCCGTGCACATCTTTTTACCTATACATAGAAAAAAGGGAGAGCTTACCGAGGGAGAAATCAAAACCATCGTCACGGTCGGGGAAGGGGAAGGGGTCATCGAAGCCGACGAAAAGGACCTTATCCACAACATCTTTGAATTTGGAGACACCACCGTCTCGGAAATAATGACCCCGAAGAACGATGTTTTTTCCCTTGACGCCAACACCTCGGTCCCGGATATCATCTCACGCGCGAAGAAAACCTTTTTCTCCAGAATTCCGGTTTACGAGGACAATAAGGAAAATATCATCGGCGTCCTTTATATGAAGGACATCCTGAGGCTGCATATTTCCGGCAAAAAAGATCTGTCTCTTCGCCAGATGCTGCATCCGGCCTTCATCATTCCCGAATCAAAGAAGGTGCGGGACCTGTTGAGGGACTTTAAAATCAAGAAGGTCCACCTTGCCGTGGTCTACGACGAATACGGCGGCCTGGAGGGAATCGCTACCCTTGAGGACGTCCTTGAGGAAATAGTAGGGGAGATTGAAGGGGAGCGGCGAAGGGACGATGTGCCTGTCATCAAGATGAATGAGAATGAATATGCCGTCCTTGGCAATGTGCCGATTCAGGACTTCAACGAGGAATTCGGCTCTTCCCTGCCGGACGAGGAATACAACAGCATAGGAGGATTTGTTTTCAGCCTGCTTGGAAGGCTCCCCATCAAGGGAGAATCTGTTTCCCATGAAAACATGCGGTTTATAGTGGACAAGGTGAAGGGACCCAGGATTTTAAGGCTATTGCTGAAGGTGAATATTAAACCGGAAGAAAAGGCAGCATAGCGCGACGCGGCCGCAATCAAAAGGAAATGGGAAACAAAATTACAAATGACAAATATCAAATTACAAATAAATTCCAAATTACAATTACCGAATGTCCAAAACAATTCCATTTCCTTGTTTGTCATTTGTAAATTTGGTTATTGAGATTTATTTGTGATTTGGCAATTGTGATTTGGATTTTCATAACACTTTGCAAAAAAAACAAAGTGTTATACGTTTGTAGTACAGGAGGAGACTTGAAATTCTTCAGCAATCAATTCAATAAGGGCCTGCATGGTATGTTTTTCCGCGCCCTGCCTGGATGTGCATTGTTAGTTGTGCTGTTTGGATGCTCCAAACCGCCGGCTGAAAACCTGCTCTTTATTTCCTTTGACACCACGAGGGCGGACCACCTCTCGGCTTACGGCTATAAAATTAAAACTTCGCCCAATATCGACGCCCTTGCCGCCCAGGGCGTCCTTTTCCAAAGGGCCTTTTCCCATGCGCCTTCCACCCTGCCGTCCCATGCTTCCATGTTTACAGGAAAACTACCCCCGGACCACGGCGTTCGCTGCAACGGCAAATTCACGCTGCCGGAAGAACAATTAACGCTTGCGGAAATACTATACGGCAACGGATTTGAAACCGGCGCGGTATTGGGGGCCTTTCCGTTGGACAAGCGTTTCGGACTGGACCAGGGATTCAGTTTTTATGATGATGATTTCAGATTGTCACAATTAACTTTAAAACACCAGGCAAGCGAAAGGGTAATGGACAAAGTGGGCTTCTGGCAGGGGCAAACTTATTTGGATTTTGAGCGCAATGCGTATGAGGTCACAACCCTTGCCACAAAGTGGCTGCAAAAAACAAAGGGAAGGTGGTTCCTTTTCGTTCATTATTTTGATCCACACGAGCCTTATGAACCGCCCCCGGCTTGGAGGACGCTCTTTGAAAATCAGTATGACGCTGAAATCGCCTTCGCGGACCGCCAGTTAGGGAAGCTCCTGGAGACCGTGAATTCGATGCCTGGGAAGACGTTAATAGTTTTTACCGCTGACCACGGACAGGGATTGGGAGACCATGGGGAGATAACCCATGATCGCTATCTGTACGACTCCACCCAATGGATCCCCCTCGTCTTTTGCATGAAAGATAAGATTAAAGCTGGGAGCAAAATCATAAATCCTGTGAGCCATATAGATGTAATGCCGACCATTCTTGATTTATTGGGCGTTCCTTCCACCGAAGGCATTCAAGGAAGGTCATTGGCCAAGGCCATCCTTGCCGGGGAAGACCTGGAAAATAAACCCATTTACATGGAATCCCTTAGCCATAAACTGGAAAAGCCTGAAGGCATTGACGTCAGGGGCCTGGTGCGGGATAACTGGAAATTCATACTCACCAATGAAGAACATGGGGGTAAAAAGACTATAAGGAAAGAGCTTTATGATCTGGACTCCGGGGGGGGGGGGGGGGGGGAGAACGCCGATTTGTCATTAAAGGAAGCGGGCCGCGCCGCTGAGATGGATAAAAAATTGTCAGGCTGGGTGGAAAAACTGGAACATGAAGGGGCTAAACCAAACCCCCTTAAAATCAGCGAGGAAACAAGGCAAAAGCTGAAAAGTTTGGGGTATTTATAAGAAGATGCTTGCACGGAATATCCGGGAATTCGTCTCTTATCAATTAAAACCAGGAAAAAAATAAAAGATTTTTAACCACGAATGGACACTAATGAACACTAATTATTTTTAGTAGTTTTATAAAATTCGTGTTAATTCGTGGTTCAGGTTGCCTTTTTTTCAAACAGCTAAAATGTTACAAAATTTCAAATATTTTAGGATAGTTCTTAGTGTTTCTTGGCGGCTTTGTGTCTTAGTGGCAAAAAAAATGGTAAACACAAAACCACGAAGAAACACGAATATTCTATGAAAACACACCTTTTGATCTTTAGAAACAATTAGCGCATAAATTATAAGAATGGACCCGAACATAAGCATCATCATAATAGTCCTCTGCCTGGTTATCGAGGCGTTTTTTTCCGGCTCGGAAATCGCCTTCATTTCAGCAAACAGATTCAAGCTCAAGCATAAGTCTGAATCCGGCTCCATCGGAGCTAGGCTGGCTGACAAACTGTTGGACCGCCCGGAACGGATCTTCGCCACCACTTCGGTGGGGACAAACCTGGCGGTAGTCACCGGCACCGCCCTTTGCACCTCCATGCTGGTTGGCCCTTATGGCGACAAGGCCGACCTCTATTCCACCCTTATCATGGTCCCCGTCATATTGCTTTTCGGCGAGATCATACCCAAGGCCATATTCCAGGAAGCGGCGGACGCGCTTTGTCCCAGAATCGCGCGCCCTCTCCAATGGTTTATGTCCATTTTTTATCCAGCGGTCGCGCTCATGTCATGGGTCACTAATACCTTTCTGAAAAGTATTTCCCAGGACCAGTTGGAGAAGGGACAACTCCTCACGAGAGACGAGCTTCAGCAGTGGCTGCAAATAGGGGGCAAGGAATCCGAACTGGACGATGAAGAAAGAAAAATGATCCATAATATCTTCCGCTTCAGCGAGATGTCCGTGGAGAAGTGCATGGTACCCCTGATCCATACCGTGGCGGTGGAAGAGAACTCCACCGTAAGCCACGCCCTCAAGGTTTTTGAAGAATCGCAAAGCACGTACTCGCGCATGCCTGTATTTCAAAACCGCATATTCAATATCACCGGGATTTTGAACACTTTCGATTTCCTCGATTGCACGGAGCCCGATCAAGCCATCAAGCCCTTTCTCCGCCCGGCCTATTTTGTGCCAAGGACCAAGCCCATTGACGATCTTCTAAGGGAGCTGCAGAACATGAGGATGCACATGGCCATTGTGGTGGATGAATACGGGGGCGCCATAGGGCTCGTCACCATGGAAGACCTTCTTGAAGAGATTGTCGGAAAAATCGAGGACGAGTACGACGAGGAAGAAAAGCCTTATGAAAAGATATCGGATTATAGATACGTCATGGACGCCGCCGTGGAAATCGACGCCATAAACGATGATCTGTCCCTGGACCTGCCTGTGGGCGACTATGAGACCCTTGGGGGATTTATCCTGGACATAATCAAGCGGATACCGAAACAAGGGGAAAAAATAGACTTTGAAAACTTCGCCTTCCGGATCAAGGAAGCGGACCCAAAACGCATACTCTCAGTGGAGGTGTTGATCAAACCGGCGAAAAACGCGGAGTGAAGGGTCTCCACGGATTGCCGCAGCGCTGCTTCGACGCAACCAAAATGAGAGCAAAATTTCAAATCCCAAATAGCAAATTACAAATAAGTTCCAAACTACAATTGCATAGAGCGGCATGGCCGCAACCAAAATAAATTTCGATGCATTCAGGGCTGGGCCAGCAGGATAGTAAGGGAAGAGTTGGAAAAGAAAGATGCCGCCCCATTCAGACACTGGCGCCTGGCTGCCCAGTCCCTGCTGGATATCCACAAGGACAATAGGGACGCGGATGTGGTGCGTCTTGCAAGGCAAAGATTACAGTTTATTCTTACAGCGAAAGAAACCCCGAAAATCAAGGCCGAGGCGGGTGAGATTTTGGGGTGGCTGGGTGACCCCAGGGGGGACCTGGAGGAGCTAGTCAGGATAAAAGGGGGAGAATATGAGTTGGAGGATTTGGGCAAGGCAAATTTAAAACCCTTCGGGATAGGAAAATATCCGGTGGCCAACCAGTGGTTTGAAAAGTTTATTCAGGCCGGAGGGTATAAAGAAGAAAATTGGGAAAGATACTGGACCCCGGAAGGAAGAAAGTGGATGAAGGAGAATAAGCCCCAGGCCCCTCTGTATTGGCACGAGCGGCAATGGAATTGCCCCAACGCTCCGGTGGTGGGGGTGAGCTGGTACGAGGCGGACGCCTTTTGCCGTTGGCTCACGGAAGAAAGGAAGGATGGGTTTGTTTATCCCAGGAGTGGCAGGCTGCGGCAGCCGGAAAGGGTGAAAAGGAAAGAGAATATCCTTGGGGGGAATGTGTGGGAGTGGACAAGATCGGATTACCACGCGAGGACGGAGCGCGATGATTTTTTGTTTGATGAGGAAATACAAAAACTCTATGATACGGAGAGTAGGGATGAACTACGAAAGAAATGGCAAGAGAAAAATCGTCAATTGCCGTCGCTCCGGGGCGGTTCGTGGTACTTCTACCGTTGTTTCGCCGGGTGCGCCTACCGCTACTGGAACTACCCGTACGTACGGTACTTCGATATCGGGTTTCGTTGCGCCAGGACTTCAAAATAATCTTTTCCCTTTTACTCTTTTACCCTTTTGGGTTTTCTGTTTTTTGTTTTTTTGTTTTTCTTTGCCGCCGAAGGCGGCCGGATTTTTTTTCTTAAATTCCCCTCTGGAGAGGGGTGGCCGAAGGCCGGGGTGTGTCTTTTCTCGTTCCCAGGGTTGTCATGAAAAACCGGAGAAAACCTCATTATCTATTTTTTACATCCCCCTTGGTCCCCCATTGCTAAGGGGGAATTAAAACAGGGCCTATTTTTGGGGTTTTTCCCGTATTCCCCATTAGCAAAGGGGGACCAAGGGGGATGTTGTTTCACCTGCAATTGAGCATGAAGCTGTTTTCCATGATATCCCGTGAACAGTTACCTTTTATCTTTTCTTCGCGACCTTTGCGGCTTTGCGCGAGAAAAAGAGTTTAACCTACAAGAAACATCAACAAGGAACTTTTATTGAACAACCTTAAAATCCTCATGGTCGCCGGGGAGGCGTCAGGCGACAGGCATGGCGCGGACCTGATTCAAAATCTTTCCAGGACCTTTCCGGGTCTCAAGGTGGCCGGGATCGGCGGCGATAGAATGGCGGGACGGGGCGCGGAGATATTTTTTCATATCCGCGACACCGCGGTGGTGGGCCTGGTAGAAATTCTTGGAAGCGTCGGCTTCTTTTATGGCCTATACAAAAGGATGCTCCGGGAGATTGACGCCGGGGGATACGACGCGGTTGTACTCATCGACTACCCCACGCTCAATCTCCGCCTCGCGGCCAGGGCTAAAAAACGGGGAGTCCCGGTCTTTTATTACATCTCCCCCCAAGTGTGGGCCTGGCACGGGAGCCGGGTGAAAAAGCTTGCCCAAACCGTTACCAAAATGCTGGTGATCCTCCCCTTCGAGGAAAAGATTTACAGGGACGCGGGTCTTCCCTGCGCCTTTGTGGGCCATCCCTTCCTGGACATAGTGAAGCCGGATGTTTCCAGGGAAAAATTCTGTGAAAAACATGGACTCGATCCCGCTCGGAAAATCGTGGGACTCCTCCCCGGCAGCCGGAATAACGAGATCAACTCCCTGCTCTCCGTGATCCTTCAGTCCGCTGTGATAATCAAAAAAGAAATCCCCGGAATTCAATTCGTCCTCCCGCTGGCGCCCACCATCTCAAGGGACCGCGTGGCCCCTTTCCTGAAATCCGCCCCGGTCCAGGCCGACTTGGTGGAGGGGGAGACCTTTGACGCCATGAACGCCGCCGACGCTCTTATCATCGCCTCAGGCTCCGCCACCCTGGAGGCGGGACTCATCGGGACCCCGATGGTAATAGTATACAAGGTGAGCCCGCTCACCTACTTTCTGGGGAAGAGGCTGGTGAAGGTCCAGTACATAGGACTAGTCAACATAGTGGCCGGGAAGGCGGTTGCGCCTGAACTCATCCAGCACGAGGCGAACCCTGAACGCACCGCGGACCTGACCCTTGAATACCTGCGGGACGAGGAGAAAAATTTCCGGACCAGGGAGGAGTTGAAGAGGCTCAGGGAATCCCTTGGCGAGAGCGGCGCTTCAAGACGCGCGGCCGGGGAGATAGCGGAGAGGCTTAAGAAGAGGAAAGGAAATTGAAAATTTGAAATTGTAAATTGAGGACCTTGCCGGCTCCATAATCCCGCAAGGGCGAAAGAGCAATTCCGCCAATTTAAACTGCAAGAGTGATTTTTGCGGTTTTTTCTTTTGTCGTTTTAATGGGATAAAGGTATAATAAGTTTCCTGCCAATAAAGAAGAAACAAAATGAAGGCATTGATAGTTGACTTAAAAGACAAAACGAACGACGTGCTTTATAAGAAGCGGCGGGAGAAGGATTTAAAGAACCACCCTTTTTTCGGAATGTTGGAAGCGGACAAGGTAAATCCTTTCTTCCTTTTTCGACGTTCGATGTTCAGCGTTGGATGTTCGATGTTCAATTCTTTAAAGCCCGCCCGAAGGGCGTTAAATTCTAATCCAACCTTGGGGCCGCTGACGCCATCATAGCCGCGACCGCGGTTGAGAATGATTTAACCCTTCTGACGTCTTTTCTCCAGGCCGGAACGCGCCATGTCCGACATACAAAAATACATTTCCTTTCTAAAGGTCCACCCTCCGTTCAACCAGATGCCATACGATCTCGTGGAAAAGGTGGCCTGGACGCTCCAGGTCCACCACTATGGGGCCGGCCGGACCATCTTCCGCAAAGGTGAGGAGGCCATGATCTTCTACATCATCCACAAGGGGGTCGTCAGGGAACTGGTCCGTGGAGATGACGGGAAGGAAACGGTTATTTCCCTGCTCAGGAGCGGAGAGTGTTTCGGGGCAATATCCATCCTGACAGGCCAGAGGCGGAGGCTGGACGCGGTGGTGGAGGAAGACGTGGAGCTGTACGTCATTTATAAGGCCGACCTTGAGCGTCTGTTTTCCGAAAATCCCGGCATGATCATGTATTTCAACCGGATACTCACCTTCAAGCTCAACATGTTTTTTGAGTATTTTGACAGGGGAATGATCACCGTGGCAGGTAAGGACAGGTCCACCGAGGAATTGGCGAGGGAACTTTCCGCCATGGATGAAATCGCCAAAATACTGAGCGCGGAGGGCGATGTTGAGGACTCCTTGCAGCAGGTGGTGGAGATCCTCAGGGAGTGGACCCGGACGGACGCCTGTTCCATGTTTCTTCTTGATAATATGTCGGACCGCCTGGAACTCAAGGCGTCCTCCGGTTTTGATATCCCGGAGGGCAAGCCGGTCATCATGAAGGCCAGCGAGGGAATAACCGGGTGGGTAGTGAGGAACTGCGAGCCGGTGAAGCTCGAAAACGCCTCTTCCGATCCGCGGGCCAAGTTCATCGCCGAAATCCATGAGGAGCGTTTTAAATCGATCCTCTCCGTGCCCCTGGTGGCTGGTGGGGAATCCTTCGGAGCGATCAACTTCCATACAATCCGCCCCAGGAAATATAAATACGAGGAGGTAAAGGGGGTGGCCATAGCCGGAGGGCACATAGCCCTGGCCCTCTCCAACGCCAAGCTCAAGAAGAGGATAGAGGTGGACACTGATATCCTGCGGCTTGAAAAGGGGGCGGAGCCTGACGACTTCGTCGGGAGGAGTCCGCTGTCGAAAAAAATAAACGAATTCGTGGACAAGGCCGCTGGTTCCAGTTCACCGGTCCTTATAGAGGGGGAGGCGGGCACCGGGAAGGAGCTCATCGCGCGGCTTATCCATTCCAGCGGGACCAGAAAGGGCGGCCCGTTTCTGGAGGCCGACTGCGGCCAATTCGCCGCGGATAGCTGGGGCGCTGAATTATTCGGCATGGAAGGGGAAGAGGCGGGGCCTGCAAGGATACTGAGGCGGGGTTATGTGGAAATGGCCGAGGGAGGGATTCTCTTTCTAAGGAATATCGAGAAACTGAACGGCGTCTGCCAGATGGCCTTGTTCAACTTCCTGGAATCGGGGTTCTTCAATCGGGTGGGGAGCAAGACGCAGATCGGCGGCAATGTAAGGATAATCTGCTCCTCCAAGGCGTCTCTCAAGGAGCTGGCGCACAGTGGTTCTTTTAATAAAAACGCTTACGAGGCATTGAGCAGGTTCGAGTTCAAGCTGGAGCCTTTGCGGAAGCTGAAGAGATTCGTGCCGGAATTGTGTGATTATCTTCTCAAGAGGATCGGCAGGCAGATAGGCAAGGAAGGCATGGCCCTCTCGGCGCCTGCCGTGGAAAAAGTCCTCTCTTACGACTGGCCAGGAAACGTGGCGGAATTAGAAAACGTCCTGAAAGGCGCCGCGATCCTGACGGAAGGGAAGGTGATAGGCGCCGGGCAGCTCTTCTTCCCGGCCCGGTCCTTAAAGGACAAGCCTGTATATGACCTCCTTGCCCATTCGTGGTTGTCGAATTTTCTGCGGGGCAGGTTCTTCCCGGACTATCTGGGGAAGGGGATGTTTTTCATTTTCGCCGTCCTGCTGGGCTATCTATTAACGCACCCGGATGAAAAATTCTTTACCTCCGGGATTTGGGCTATTGGATGGTTCTCCATCTTTTTAAGCGCCTTTTTCCTGGGCCGGGTCTTTTGCGCCGTGTGTCCCTTCATGGTGGGCGGCGACCTCCTGCGAAAGGTCAAATCATTCAACCTGAAGTGCCCGCCTTTCATTTCCAATCATGGCGAGGCCGTTGCCGCTGCCTTGATCTTCGTGGTCCTGTGGATGGAGGGGGCCTTCGGATTCCATTTCACTCCCTTGTACACAGCGGGCTTGCTGCTATTCATCGCCCTTGGGGCAATGGCGTGTTCCGTTCTCTTTCAGAGGCGGGTGTGGTGCCGCTATCTGTGTCCAATGGGGAGCTTCATAGGGACCTTTTCCCTGACCTCGTTTTTGTCCGTAAGCGCGGACCGTTACGTATGCACCTACCGCTGCGCCAATCATGAGTGCTATGTGGGCAAGGGGGACTCACCTGGCTGCCAGTTGTTCTTGCATCCTTACGGTATGGAAAGCCAGGCCCAGTGCGTTTTGTGCATGCAGTGCCTGAAGAATTGTCCCTTGGGCGCGGTGAACCTGAATCTCCAATTTCCGGCCACTGGAATCATTGCAATGGTGAAGCCCTTCATGGCCGCGGCTTTGGCGTCCTCCGGACTGCTGGGCGTCATGCCAGTGGAAACAAAGGCCATACTTGGCCCAGGATCGTTTTTCTTCGACGATTTTAAGTCCATGGCCGGCATGGGCGCGGCGCCGCTTTACACCGTTATTTTCCTGTGCGCCGCCGTTCTGCCAGCCTTTCTTTTCTTTTTAGTGGAGAAGGTCCTGGGCGGACACGGCTTCAGGAAATCCATGGCCCGCTTTGCGTGGATAGGGTATTCGGCGCTCCCCCTTGCCGTATTGGGACACGCGGCCTTTTACTGGAAGAAGGTCGTGATGTGGGTAGAGGACGGGATGCAGGATTATGGAATACTGCCTATTGATTTTCTTTCGGCCAACCTGATTTTTTACGCCTTGTATTTCGCGATAATGATTTTAGGGGCGCTGGGTTCCATCCATACCTTTCTAAGGCTAAGCCGCCATGAACCGCGGCTGCTTCAAACCGGCGGGAAGGTCAAGGCCGGTTACCTGGGCATCCTGATGTTTTATATGTTCCTCTACATCCTTTCCGTTGCCTGAGGGGGAAACCAAATTTCAAATGACAAATAACAAATCCCAAATAAATTCCAAATTACAATTGCTGAATGTGCTGAGCAATTCCTTTTCCTTGTTTGTTCTTTGTAATTTTGGTTATTGAGATTTATTTGTGATTTGACATTTGTGATTTGGAGTTTCATGGCGCGGCACGGCCGCAACCAAAATAAATTTCGACGTATTCAAACGCCCATGAAGCGTTGACGATAGTTCCGCGCCCTATCTTCTTTTCATTACTAAATCCCTGGCTCCTGATCCCTGACACCCGTGAACTATTACCGAGAATTTAACGGGCGCGGTCAAACCTGTTTCAGCCTTTCCAGGTCTTCATCCTTGCCCAATACCACGAGGACGTCGCTGTCCTTTATTATAAAATCAGGGCTTGGAATTATATTGAACTTTTCCGGGACAAGCTCCCTTATCGCCACAACCTGCACATTATAATCACTTCTTATTTTCAGGCTCTTGATCGATTTGCCGATAAATGATTGGGGAGGGGCTATTTCCATTAAACTGTAGCCGGGCGAGAGCTCGAGTTGATCCAGGACATTCGCGGAGCTCAGGGTGTCGCCCAGCCTTACCGCCATGTCCCTTTCCGGGAATATTATGCTGGAGGCCCCTATTTTGCTCACTATCTTGGCATGGTCCTCGTTAAGCACCTTGACAATGACTTCCTTTATCCCCAATTCCTTCAGATACAGGGTGATCAATATGCTGGCGCTCATATCGCTGCCAAGGCTTACTATCACTCCATCGGCCTTTTCCAGGCCGAGGGATTTGAGGGTCTCCTTATCGCAGCCGTCCGCCACGATGGCCTCGCTGACATAATCCTTTACGTCCTGTATCTTGTCCTTGTCAATATCCAGGACCATCACCTCGCAACCATTGTTCGCCAATTGCAAGGCAAGGTGGTGGCCGAAACTGCTGAGCCCGATGACAACAAACTGTCTCATTTTTTATCCTCCTGATTACGGTATATAAATTCCTACACTACCATTCCTAAAAGCTTTGTTTTTTTAACAAAGTTTCATGAAAATCCAAATAACAATTGTCAAATAACAAATAAATTGCAATAACCAAAATTGCAAAAAAACAAACAAGGAAATGACATTATTTTGGACATTCGGTAATTGTGATTTGTAATTTATTTGTCATTCGGAATTTGCCATTTGAGATTTTATTTTCCTTATCCCGCCATAAGCTCTTCTTCCGGATAACCATATCTTGCAAAATGTTCCTTCTGCCCCATTACCACGGCAACGGAAAGGGGGCCTACTCTCCCTATGAACATCATAAAGGTGATTATCAATTTCCCAAGCGGCGTCAGGCCGGCGGTTATTCCCATGGAAAGCCCGACCGTTCCGAAAGCGGAAATGGTCTCGAATAGTATTTCCAGGAAAAACCCCCTGCTTGCCTTATGAGACAACCAACCTGCCTCTGTAATGCAAAGGGCCATTGTGACAAAGACCACGGCCAGACTGGAAACCACTATCAATGATACGACCCTTAATACGGTTTGGGAAGATATTGTCCTCTTGAAACACACCGCGACGTCGCTGCCCCTGAATTTTGAAATCACGACCGCGGCCAGCACCCCCAGGGAGGTGGTCTTTATTCCGCCGCCGGTGGACCCTGGAGAAGCCCCGACAAACATAAGCAGAAGCATTAAAAAAAGAGTGGGATTGGCCAGCATGCCGATGTCCACCGTATTGAATCCAGCGGTCCTTGGCGTCACCGCCTGAAAATAGGAAATAAGGAGCTTGCTCTTAAGCGGAAGGCCTTGGAGGACATTTTCCTTTTCGAGAATAAAAACAAAAAACGTCCCTCCTAAAATCAGGACCGCCGTGGCCGTCAGGGTAATTTTGGTGTGAAGGGAAATTTTTCTGAAATTGGCGTTATTGCCGCGGTTTTTGAAGTAGTCCGCCAATTCCATCAGAACAAAAAATCCCAGCCCCCCCAAAATAATCAGAGAGGTTATCACAAGGTTCACGGCCAGGTCATCCTTGAAAGCGCAAAGATTATCCGGGAACAAGGCAAAGCCCGCGTTGCAGAAAGCGGAAACCGAGTGGAACACGGCAAAATATAATGATTTTCCAGGTGAATATAAATCCATCCACCTCAACCATAGAATAAACGCCCCGCTCCCCTCTATAACAAAGGTCAAAAAGACCACGCCTCTTAAAAGAGACCGGAATTCCTTTTCCGGCGTAGGGGCAAAAGAGCCGGTTACTATTTTTCTGTCCCTGAAGGAAATCTTTTTCCCCATGGACCAGATAAAGAAAGTTGATAGGGTAATTATTCCCAGTCCTCCGACCTGAATAAGCGCCATTATTATGATCTGTCCGAATTCAGTGAAATAAGTTCCGGTGTCCACCACCGTGAGCCCTGTCACGCAAACGGCGGAAGCCGAGGTGAAGAGGGCGTCGATAAAGCGCATGGACCCTCCCACAGTCGCCAACGGGAGCATAAGCAAAAAACTCCCGATAAGAATGGTGAGGGCGAAGCTTAGGGCAATAACCCTGGCGGGATGAAAAGTTAAAAATGATCTTTTTCTTTTTTTCATTGAAATAATCGCGCCGGACAAGGAGCAGGGAGATTAAAGGCGCTTCCAATACAATCCCGCTTTTTTTAAAAAAAGAAGCAGAGAGCATTTTACCGCAAGCGACTCAAAATTGCATTTAAATAGTCCCTGGCCAATTGACATCTTTTATCAAAAGCATATATTATTACGTGCAGAAATTTACGTTTTTCGCGCAAATTTTTAAGCCGGCCACGTCGCACTATGCTTTACATGATGCAAAAACCTATTTTTTGAGGAGCCGCCCGCTATGGCTAAATTCATAGGCAGAAGGGAATTTTTGAAATCCATAGGCGCCACCGTCGCAGGGATTTCCTTGACCCAGGTTTATAATCCCCTGGTGGCCAAGGCCTTGGCCGAGGTCGTTCAAACCGCGCCGCCCGTCATCTGGTTCGCCGGGGGGACCTGCGGGGGATGCTCCATTTCCGCCCTCAACGCCATGGCCCCCCAGATCGACGAAATCCTCCTGAAGATGATCACCCTGCACTACCACATCAATATAAGCGCCTCCTCCGGGGAAACCCTCATGGAGCATGTCTACAAGGTCATGGAGGAGCACAAGGGAAAATACATTTATATTCAGGAAGGGGTGGTCTCCACCGCGGCGGAGGGACGCTTTTGCGTGGTGGGAGAGTACAAGGGAAAGAAAATCGCCATGGCCCAGCTTGCGAAGGAATTGGCGCAAAACGCGCAAGCCGTGGTCGCGGTGGGCAGTTGCTCCGCCTTTGGGGGCATTCCCTCCGCCCCGCCCAATCCAACGGGAGTCAAACCCTTAAGCGAGGTTGTGGACAAACCCGTGATCAATATCCCCGGCTGCCCGGCCCATCCCGATGACGTCTTCGGCACATTGATTTACTATTTAAAAAACGGATTGCCCGAACTGGATCAGCACAACAGGCCAAAGCTCTTCTTCGGCGAGGAAATCCACCAGAAGTGTTTCCTCAAGCCCCAATTCGACGCGGAAAACATGGCCGAAAATTTCGGTGAGCAGGGAAAATGTTACGCCCTGCTGGGGTGCCTGGGGCCGAAAACGCATTGCAACTCCTGGAAGCGCGGGTGGAATAGCAACATCAACTGGTGCGTGAAGAGCGGGTCCCATTGCATCGCCTGCACGGAGCCGACCTTCTCGAAAACAAAGGCCGGGATGTACGCGTACTGACGAGGCATTATGAAAACGATTGCATTTGACACTCATTTATATATTAAGAAATTAAAGGCAGTTGGAGTTCCCGAAGAGCAGGCGGAGGTGCAAGCGGAAACCATTGCCGAATTGCTGGAAGACAATTTGGCCACGAAGCGGGACTTGAAGGAGCTTGAGCAGGCCACGAAACGGGACTTGAAGGAGCTTGAGCAGGCCACGAAACGGGACTTAAAGGAACTTGAAACAAACCTTATTATGCGGTTGGGGAAGATGTTGGCCGTCACGGCAGGCATCATTATCGCCGCGCTTTCGGCGTTGATAAAAATCCTTGTTTAATAAAAAGGGGGACGCAATGCAAAAGGAAATTTCCGGCAGAAAAGTCATCACCGTGGACCCGGTGGGCCGCACGGAAGGCCATCTTGGAATCACCCTATCCATAGAAAATAACAAAGTCGCCGAGGCCCACGCCTTCAGCCCTGTTTACCGGGGCTTTGAAAAAATCATGATCGGGCGGGACCCCCGCGAGGCCCAGGATCTGCCCACCCGGATTTGCGGCGTGTGCCCGATGGTCCATTCCGTTTGCGGCAGCAAGAACCTGGAAAAACTCTTCGGCGTCCCGTACAACGAAAACGCCCGGCTGATGCGGAACATCGCCCATGCCACCACCATGGTGGGCGACCATGTCCTGCATTTTTACCACCTGGCCTCCCTTGACTTCGTGAAGGGACCGGACAAGCCCCCCTTCATTCCCAGATATGGAAATGATTTCAGAATCCCCCAAAAGGAAAATGACGAGATCGTGGGCCATTACATTCAGGCCCTGGAAATCCGGCGGATAGCCGAGGAGGCGGCGGCCCTCTTCGCGGGAAAGCTCCCGCACGCCATCACCTTTGTCCCCGGCGGGGTGACGGAGACCCCCACCAAGGAAAAGGTTGCGGCCTGGAAGGAACGGTTCGTAAGGCTGCGGTCCTTTGTGAATGACGTCTGGCTCAAGGACGTGGAGGCAGTTGCGAAATATTATCCC
>JACRGO010000043.1 GCA_016212295.1 Nitrospinota bacterium
CCTTTTCCCGCTCCAGTTCCAACTGTCTTTCCAGAATCCGCTGTTTTTGGTCGAGCGCTTCCAAGCGTTCCTCCAAGGACGGTTTTTTAGATTCGCCGGCGTAGGTCGAGGGGGAAACTCCCAGGGCCGTGCCGCTCAAGATGGTTACGAACTGGATTAACAACCGATTTTGTCATGGGAACCTCCGGTTGTCCGGTGGGTCCGCCGGATTTTTAAAGTGTGATTTGATTCAACGTAGCTCCGGTGGCCCGGTCCGGCGGTGTTGAAACGGAAAAAACTCCGCTCCCGTAAAAACGCGGTTTACCTCGTTTTCGTAAAGTCGTCCTTGTCGAATCGCACTTTTTCCTTGATTTCGATTTGAACGACCTTGGAGTTTTGGATAATGATTTCCACGGCTCCATAACGAACGCTTTTAATCGCTTCAAAGATTCGTTGGTCGATACTTAGGGGATTTTGTTGGTTCGGGCGATCCATGTCTTATTTGAAGCCGATTTTATGGTTGATTGTATAAAACACGACTAGATAGGTGATATATCATGGTAAATTTTTTTAAATTCCGGCCCCGCCCATGAATCCTTGAAAAAAAACTTCCTCCCTTTCAACAGGTTGGCCGGAAAACACCTTGGCCAATGTGGAATTATCCAAAAGCCGGGCGGTGAGGTTGCGCACTTGCAACAAAACTCGGCGGAACCGGCAGACGGGTTCCTGTGTACACGGTTCGTACTTGTTGGCCGAAACGCAGGAAATGGGGGCCAGGACTTCGTCAAAATGACGGATCACCTGGCCCATGGTGATTTCCGTTGGGGGCAGGGCCAGCAAAAAGCCGCCGTCGCGGCCGGGCAGGCTTTTGACCCAGCCTTTGCCTTTCAGGTCGAGCATGATCTGTTCCAGGTAGCGCTTGGGAATATCGTTTCGCGCGGCGAGTTCGCGGATCGACAAGGGTTCCCCGCCATAATGCTCCACCAAGGTGAGCAGGGCGCGCAGAGCGTAATCCGATTTCATCGAGAGCTTCATTTTGACTTTGTGAAGTATGAACTTATATAAACACTATCTAGTGGGTGATATATTAATAAAAAGAATTTCCACTGTCAAATAATTTTTTTGCCAAGTGCGGGTATTTTCTTTTATGCTATGGTGTGAGGTAGAGCAAAGACTTAACCCTGTCTTGTGTTATTACATGAGCATGGTACGATCAAGTCATTGAAATTTAATTGAATTCTAGTTTATGCCAAAATTTAAATTAAAAGCCAGGGACCTTAAAACCTACGAGAAACTGAAAAAGGCCGTCGACGGAACCGTCATCGTTCAGCGGCAGAAGGACCTGGCCTACGGTCGTTGGGACTTCGTGGTTTTCGGCGCGTCGAGCAAGGACGAAACGGTCGTGCGCAGGGGATACGCGGAATACGGTTTGATCCATCGCGCCCCGGTCTATATCGCGTCCGTGGGGGAACCGGGGTTGGGTCATAATATGAGCGGCATGCCGATCGAGGAGTTCATTGGCGGCGAGGATGTCCCCGACGACTATCGCGGTTTGGAAATTTTTCAACTGTCGCCCGCGCGTCCCTTGACGATATCCGAGAAAAAGACCTTGGGCGCCGTCCGTCACGCGGGCGATACGATTTGCAAGGAATACGAAGGCCAGAATATCGCCGTCATCCATGCGCCGCATGAATCCGATTGGGCAATCTCGGTCATGCATTATCTCCACGAATGCGACCGGCATTTCCCCGACCGGGTGGTGGAAGCCTTCCGCTCCCGGGCGGGCGGGGATTTCATTACTTTTCCCGGCAGAGCCGGTTCTCTTGGGTACGTGAATTGACCCTCCATGCGGCCTCCCCGTCGATGAGAGCGTTCAGTCTCGATCTCTTTTTTCACTTAGAGCGCCTAACAAAATGGATCCTTTGGCTCGACGCTCAAAGTACTCCCCCTCCCTTGACCGGGGAACGCCCCGGAACGGGATGGCCAAGCCCGGGCTTGCCCCCGATGACTCTCATTCGCCATCGAAGCCGAGCCTGTTGAGTCCAGCGTCACGCTGGGGAGGGGGCTGGGGGAGGGTGACCAGCGTGAACGCTGGATCTGGCGCCGCCTCAGGCTGACGCCGAGGCGGGATGTCGCTCCCCCTTGCAAAGGGGGCCGGGGGGATTCGCATTTCGGCGATCGCGCCATCGTCATCGCCGCGTCGCCTCCGGGCGCTTGCCCGGCTTTTCACCCCCACCTAACCTCCCCCTTCAAGGGGGAGGAAGTTATGGAAAACTTCATTTTGTTAGACGCTCTTAATATGAGTTTCGCTTCCATTTTAGGATATTTGGCCGGAACGCTGACGACCCTGGCCTTCGTGCCGCAGGTGGTCAAGACCTGGAAATCCAAATCGACCGCCGACATCTCTTTGGGGATGTTTGTCACGTTCTGCGTCGGGGTCTTTTTATGGCTGGTTTACGGGTTTTTGCTGGGTTCCCCTCCCATCATCGCCGCCAACGTGGCCACCCTCGTTTTGGCGATGATCATCCTGTTTTTAAAAATCAAATATAAATAATAGCCGATAAAGAACGACCTTATACACGCTTGAGGTCTTCCCAGGCGGTATAAGCTTTCTTTTTGCGGGAAACCCAATCGGCGTCGGCGCGTTTGATCCGTGCCGTGAGTTTCTTGTCCGCCATGATTTCGATCGTTTCCTTCCACGCCTCCAAATTTTCGGAAACCACCTCGTGGATTATGGTTTTAAGCTCGTCCACCGTCATGTCGGAAACTTTTTTCTTCGCCGCTTTCATGAAGGCCCTCTCGGGTTTGCGTGTCCGCTGGAAACGCGCCGTTGTTAAGTCACGGACGGTCCGTTTCATCGTGTCACCCTCTCACTTGACGGGAGAGGCGGGGTGAGGGTGAATTCATGCTTCCTTTCAACCGGAACATCATGAAACTCGCGCAATATCCGGATTAAGCCTTATCATTTTTTGAATCCATATCAACGAGCCATCGCAAAAAAGCCGCGCCCGAACTTAAAGCATAGACGGCGAACTCTATAGAAGGTGCAACGGGTTCGGGGCCTTCCTGGCCATGCCGGTAATTATGAATCGAATTTACCCATTGGGCAAATCCATCGAACATTTTACCTATGGAGTCCTTAGCGGCAGGATCGTTTCCATAGGCGTTTAGCGCTTTATCCTTTAAAGAATTTTTTACAATCCACTCATTCAGGTTTTGGGTATCGACCATTTGTTTTACGAGAATTTCGAGGCTTTCAAATATGGACCTCACGGCATCCTTGGTATGGGGCTGGGTCGCGTCCAATTCCTCGAAGGCATGCTCAAACGCGGTGCGAACCGCGGCGTATTTTGCGTTTCCAAG
>JACRGO010000045.1 GCA_016212295.1 Nitrospinota bacterium
CGAACCTCGTTTACTTCCGCCTCTGTTACAAAGCGCCCTTGTGTTTTTAACGGCCAGTCCATGGCCTTGTATTTTACACATTTGGTTGACCAGAGTCCAGCAGTTCCTCATTTATACTGTAACTTTTTTGTATTGCACCCGATGATTATATAACAAAGCCGTTTGATTTTAATGAGTTATCAGCAAGAATTCAAGCACTAATGAGGAAGGCAGGAAATAAAACGAGAGAGACTTTTTTTTAGAAATGAGTGTTTCAAGATTGCCCCCTTCCTGAATTTCCTGGATGCATAGAATATAAAAAATTTGGACGCAGATTTACGCAGGAAAAAAAGATTTTTAAGTTTTTAAAATCCTGAAAATCTGCGTTTATCTGCGTCCTATTAAGTTTTTTGTTTCTAATTGTTATTCCCCCGCCTCAAAGAGTATGAAGCACAAGAAATCAAAAAGGCGGCCTAACAATCCGCTCCTCGTATTAGTGATAGTCTTCAGTTTTAACTTCAACAAAGTTTGGGCCTTGTTGGAATAACAAAACCTGTTATTCCACTTTCAGGGCCTCCACCGGATCAAGGCGCGAGGCCTTCAGGGCCGGATAAACTCCAAACATTATCCCCACCATGACGCAGACAGCGGTGGATACCAGAATAGACTCGTGATTCAGGATCAATTTTGAGGCGCCCCAGCGGTTCACTCCAAAGGTAACGGCCACCCCCGCTATTACCCCAGCGGTTCCTCCCATGAACCCGATCAACGAAGACTCCATAATGAACTGCCGGACAATGTCCCTTTTGGACGCCCCCACGGCACGGCGCAAACCTATTTCCCGCGTACGCTCCTTTACGGAAATCAGCATGACCGCCAGGATGCCTATCCCCCCCACCACGAGAGAAATAGCGGCTACGCTCACAATAAGGGCCGTGAACACTTCCGAGGACCGCATTTTGGCGCGCTCCAAATCCAGTTGGCTTTGGAGGGTGAAATCGTCCTCTTTGTCTTCCGGCAATTTGTGCAGCTCTCGTAATGTGTCGCGAGTTTTTTGAACGGCAAGGTCCATGCCCTTCCTGGACCGGGCCTTCAGATAAATGGTGCGGACGAATTTCTGGTTCAGGACCCGGCGCATCATGGTGGTCAAGGGAAGGATGGCGATGTCGTCCTGGTCCTGTCCGTCCACATTCATGCCCTTGGATTTAAAAACCCCGATGACCGTCACGGGGACGGCCCCGATCCTGATGGTCCGGCCGAGGGGGTCCTCTTCCCCAAATATATTTTTTACGGTGGCGCCGCCCAAAACAGCCACCCGGGCGGACATGCGCAAATCCCGTTCATTAAAAAAACGTCCATGGGAAATCTCGTATTTGCGGATGTCCTGGAAATCAGGGGTGGAGCCGCTCACCATCACATCCATCACCGAGTTTCCAAATTTTACCTTGATCTGTTGGTATTCAAAAGGGGCCGCCTTTTCCAGTTCCGGAATTTCCTGAAGCAGGAGCTGGGCGTCTCCAAGGGACAAATTGGTGACGCTTCCCTCCAATTGCAATTTTCCTCCGCGCCGTTTCATCTCCCCGGCGGTAACGGTGATGAGATTTTCTCCCATCAGGGAAATAATGTCCATTATTTCTTTTTGCGATCCCCTGCCGATGGCCACCATAACAATAACCGAGGCAATGCCCACCACGATCCCAAGGGACGCCAGGAGGGTCCTGGTCCTGTGAGCCATCAACGCGGAAACGGAAATATTGAGACAGTCCTTGATTGCCATAAATGTAGCCGTTCACGGTTATGGGTTCACGGTTCAAGGTTTTGAACTTAACGCCCTTCGAGCGAAGCCAGTAGCCAGTGGTCACTGGTCATTGGGGTTATTTACGACCCGGCCCTAATCATGAAACATATGTTGAGTTTCTTGAAGATATTCTTGATTTTTTTTTTGCGATCATCAATATAAAAAAATATTTCTTATTCAAGACAATGCATCTTATCACAAACATCCTGACACATATGCGTGGTTTTCAAAGCACAGGAAATATATCGAAGTTTTTAACCTTCCTCCGTATTGTCCTGAGCTTAATGGTGCGGAGAAAATTTGGTGGCATGCCCGATCATGCGCAACTCATAATCGC
>JACRGO010000009.1:0-40000 GCA_016212295.1 Nitrospinota bacterium
TCATCTGCAATTACTCTTGTCCATGTGTTAGTGGCGGGATTCAGTTCCCATGTGTCATTGTGGTTCTCTGTCCAGTCAAACCACCATCGTTCTCCTCCGCCAAATAGGATTATCCTGTCTCTGTCTGAATCATATACCATCCGACTCCATCTGGGACTGGCAGTCGAGCCCTTTGAGATCCATGTTGTACCATTCCACATCCATACATCATTATAAAATGATTGCCAGTGATTGCCTCCAAAAAGATATGTGTTACCCCGCAGGCTGTCATATGTCATGGTAGCTCCTGCCCGTTGAGAAGGTGTTCCCGACTTCCTCATGACCCAAGTCCGATCATCGGCGCCCGCGCCCGTTACGGTATAAATCCATGTCTGATCGTGGTTCGTATCATCAGGGCGCCATCCTCCATAAAGAATTACCTCTGACCTCATAGCGTCATAGGCCATGGCATTTTCGGCGTAACCTGCTGGAGGACGGGTACCTGAGATATTTATCTTATGCCACTGGATGCCGTTCCATTCCCATGTGTCATTTACCCAGCCAGAAGACTCATCACGACCACAGAAAGCTACCGCTATATGCCGTGTAGTATCAAAAGCCAGCGAACACTCGCCCTTTGGACCATCTGAATTAATGAGTGTCCAGCCTTTTGTTGTGGTATCAGAAGTTGATTTTTTATAAGTCGCCGTCACTCGCGTTGTCTTCCCTGCCTTTACCGTGGCGTTTTTCTTTTTGCTCCTGGGAGAAATGATGGTATATCCAGCCATGTCTCCGAATTTAACCTCGTATTTCCTTGCCGGAAGCCCTTTCAGGATCACCTTACCGGTCCCCTTCTGCAACACGCTATCCACGTATATCCGAGCTTCGATTTGTTTTTTCGAGGCGTCCTGAGTGATAACCACAAGGGTTCCGGTTCCTTTTCCGGCGGCAAGGGAGGAGACTGGAATAAGGGCTGACGCGAAAAGCACAAAAATAGATGTGAGCATCAAGACTTTCCATATATTTTTTCCCATGATGGCCCTCCTTTATTTTATTTTCACGCGAAGCCGCAAAGCCACAAAGAACGCAGATGGTTCGACAGGCTCACCATGACAACTCTGAGCTTGTCGAAGGGTCTTTGCGGCCTTTGCGCCTTTGCGTGAGTTATTTCGGATTTTGGATTTAAAATCCGTTTAAATTAGCCGCAAAGGACGCGAAGTCCCGCGAATTTTTTTTGTTTCCTTAGTGGTCCTTAGCGTTCTTCGCGGCTTTCATTAGTTCTTTTCAGTGCGCCACGGAAACGCCCTTGTCCTTCCCAGGCCTTTCCACGCTGGCCTTGACTATGGAAGGCGCCCCGGATGAAGGGGGCTCCGACTCCATGGCATGGGCCATTATTGCCATGTACTCGTCCCTGTACGCTTCCCTGTCCAGATGTTTCTTTTTCGGCGAAGTGAATTCGCAGTCCTCCTCCTTGCAGTAACTCCCGTTCGTCACGTAATTGAGTATAATCCTGGGAACGCTGAAGTGGTGGATGGCGTCGTACTTGACAGGCTTGCCGTTTTCAACAATCAGGATACGATTGAGGTACATGGATTCAGGCGAGCCGTCCAGATACCGCAATTCCTTGTAGGTTATGGGGCCGAAGTCCAAGGTAGGCAGGTGGTCGCTCATCAGGATAATGAGGCTGTTCGGGTCAATGGCCAGCAGCCCTTTCACGTAGGCCGCTATGGCCTCCGTGCGGTAGTAGTATTGGTTGGCTGTGGCCTCCAGCACGTCGTCCTTGCTGTTCGATTTCACGCTGACGACCTTCGGCCTCTTGTCCGTGTTTATCGCAATAGGAATATGCCCATAGATGCCGACAATATAGTTAAAGATGGGAGTGTCCGGATTTTCCTTTATCCGCCTGGCGATAAACTCCAGGTTTTGGGAGAAAAGATCGCCGTCAAACATGTACTTCTCGCCAGTGGTGTCCCCGGTTGAGAAATAGGTGTCCCGGCCAGGGGCGAACTCGCGCGGGTAATAAATGCTTGAGAACCCGATGCCGGTGTAGGCATTAACGGAATTAAAGAAGTCCGGCGAATAGGAATTGGTGGCTATGGCATGGTAACCGGCCCGTGACAGGACGTTGGGCGCGCAGAAGGTCCGGGCGCCGGTGAAAGCGTTGAATTCCACGCCTGAAATCTCCCGCATGGCCGGGACCCCGCACAGCGCCTCGAATTCGGCCTGGGCGGTCCCCCCGCAAAACACGGGCGACACCGAAAGCCCCACCTTGTCCTTGAAGAACGCGTCATAATCCGGGTGCGCCGGCTTGCGCGAGTATTGCGCCTTGGCCATAAGCTCAGGGTCAACAAAACTCTCCAGCACGACCAGATGCACATTGCGCTTGGCGTTCACGGCCTTGACCTTGTCAACCAGTCTGTCGAATTTATTCTGAAAGGCATTATTATCCAGCCACTTTGTTATTTTGGAGCGGTAGCTCCTTCGCTTCGCCTCGTTGTAAAGCATCATGCTCATGCGTCCGTTGTTGCCGGCGCTGTCGCTGTCTGAATAAAAACTGATGCCCTTCTGCGTCCTTTCAAACGCGTCCATGAAGAAGGCAGGATAAAATTTCACGCAAAGGACCAATGCCGCAAGCGGTACGGCCCCAAGGGCCATGGCGCGAAACCGCCGGAAATCCAATAACGCCAAATAGCCCAGCAAGGGCAGTCCGGCGGCCACGCAGAACAACGCGATTGAGCCTGGACTCGCAACGTGGATAAGCTCCGGGACCTCCGTCACTTCGGCGAACCGAGGCAGACGCCCGAACATGATATAGAAAACGTCGGTGAACATGTAGGAAAGCACAACCGGCGCGGACGCGGCAAGGGCCTGAAATCTGGACTGCTTTGTGATGCGTCCCGCGTAAAAAAAGAGATACAGGAGAAGCGGCAGCTCCAGGCGCCAGGCAGGCAGGACTGACGGCAGTCCTCCGAGTGATTCCATGATTGAGGAATAAGCAAGCAGGAACAGGGACAACAGGACGTACCTGTTGGACAATATGGCCTTGGGATTCAGGAAAGAAAAACGGCTGAAAAAGCTCATAACGCGGTCGCGCTGCAACAATGGTAAACGCAAAAAATAAGAGAAACCGTTCACAGTTACCGGTTCACGGTTTACAGTTAATAATACACAAGGCTTCTTGATTCACCAACTGTAACCGTGAACCGGTAACCGTGAACGGTATCCATGAATATATATTCCGCTTCTTCCCGGTGCAATTGCAAGAGAGCATAGCGGATCAACCCGCCTTGTCCGCCGCCGGTATAAGCTCGGCGCCGGCGTCGCGGCGCGTCACAAAGGCGTTCACAAAGGAAAGGAAGACGGACGCCGCGTAAGGAGAAGACTGCACCAGAAGCACCACCACCCAGAGCCTGGAGACCTTGTCATAAAATTCCGGGTTAAAAAAGAGGGCGGCCGCGAGACTCCAAAGGGCAACCAGCATCAAGGCCTCCTCGCGGACTTGCAGAAAGGCCGCGGCAAGGGCGGGCTTGTCCTCGCATTTCGGCGTCCTGAAAAAAGGGCGTCCTGAGGTGAACAGCCCGGAGAGGATGGCCTTCGCCACCGTGTGGGTGAGCGACAAGGCCGCCATGGCCGCGCCGAGGCTGTCGAGGAACGAGCAATGCACCCGTATGGCGTAAAGCCAAAGGGAGCGAATGAACTTGAACGCGAAGCTTCCTATGGTGGGGATCATGAAGGCCGCCACAGGCAGAAAGGCGGCGCGCGGCTGCATCAAGGCCCAAATCGACAAGCCGATGCTGGCGAAGGTAAACAGCAGCGCCAGGGAATCCGCGAACCAGGGCAGCCATCCCGCGAAGAAATAATAACTCTGGGCGCGGGTCAGGCGCTTGGACTCAAGGGGCAGAAAAATCGCGCGCCAATGCCGTTTCAGGATTTGCACCGCTCCGTATGCCCAGCGGAACCTCTGGCTCATGTAAGCGCCGATTGTGTCCGGAGTAAGGCCCTTGCCGAAGGAAACGTTGACGTACACGGAGTCGTACCCTTCCCTGTAAAGCTTCACTCCCAGCTCCGCGTCCTCGCAGATGCACCATTCCGCCCATCCGCCCACCTTCTGCAAAGCGGTCTTGCGGACCAGGGTCATGGTCCCGTGCTGTATCACCGCGTTGAAATTGTTCCTCTGGACCATGCCGATGTGGAAGAAACCGGCATATTCCCAATAGCACATGGTCTTGAAACGGTTCTCGCCGCCGTCCCTGTAGTCCTGCGGGGCCTGCACGAAGGCGACGTCCGGCTTGGCGAAATAAGGAACAAGACTTGAGAGCCAATCGGGCTCGACCTTGTAATCGCTGTCTATTACCGCGATGATTTCGGAATCAGGCGCCGTCTGCGTTATGGCGAAGTTAAGGGCTCCGGCCTTGTATCCAGGCCAGGGATCGAGATGGAAGAAGCGAAAGCGCGGGCCCAACTCGGCGCACCTTTGCTCCACCGGCTGCCAGGTCGCGGCGTCCTTTGTGTTGTTGTCGATCACGAGGACCTCGAAGTTCTTATAATCCAGCCGCGAAAGGGCGTCAAGGGTCTCGAACACCATATCCGGCGGCTCATTGTGGATCGGCACGTGGACCGATACCTTAGCGGTCGGGTGGTCTCCTGCCGCGTTCCGCAACGGCTTGAACTGGCGTTCGCCGTGGCGCATCCAAAGTACCTCCACCAGTTCAACGGCCTCCGTTATCAACACTATGAGCAGCAGCCCCTGGGAGAAAAACAAAGCTGTCCAGAGCGCGACCTCCCAATGGGTAAGGTAAATGCCGGTGACGCTGAGCCCGCTCCACGCTATGCCGGAACCAGCCAATTGGGCCAGGACCGCGAAGAAGACCTGTCCAACCGGGCGCACCTGCTGCCGTCCCAGGGCGAAAACAACAGCCGGGATCAAGGCGAGTCCGGCTGCCACAGAGGCCCATATCCTCCACATGGCGTATTCGTCCAGCTGTCCAACCAGCGGAAACTTGGGCTTCCGCAAGGCATTGAAGATTCCCCAATAACCGCCGGCCAGGCCTTCGTCCTTGCTTTTCCATGGCTGGTCGAATGCCTCCATGACATAATAGGTCAGCTTTTCCTCCTTGGCCCTGTTAAGAAAAACGCGCAGGAAGCCTGCCTGGTTGACAAGGGACGGGACCGCCTCCAGGTTCGCCTCCTCGGCGGACATGCCGTCGTAGTAACGCCGGGGGATAATACGCCCTCTGCTCGGCCAGCCTACTTCCGTAATGACGATCGGCTTGTTAGGAAAGGCGGCCTTTAGTTCCTTCAGCCGTGCGAAGACAAAATCCACCGCTGTCTCAACAGACACGCCTTCCCAGTAGGGAAGTATCTGCACGCCTATAAAGTCCACCTCCCGCGCAAGCTCCGGATGGGCCAGCCACAAATGCCACGGCTCGGCGGTGCTGACCGGTTTCCATACGGTGTTCTTGACCTTGCGGATGTATTCGATAAGCTCCGGGACCGTGACCTCGTTGCGAAGGGCCGCTTCATTTCCCACCAATACCCGCACCACGTTTTTCCTGAAAGCGACTTTTTTCAGGAGCTCTATTTCCTCCTCATTGCGCTCCTTGTCGCTGCCTATCCACGCGCCCACGGAAACGGAGAGGTTATACTTTTTCGCGATGTCCGGCACGGCGTCCAGGCCGTTAGTGGTTGAGTAAGTCCTGATGGCCTGGACTTTAGTAGACAGCAGACTCATGTCCTCATCAAGTTGCCCAGGCCCTATGGTGATGCCTTGAAACGGGTCCTGGCCTATGCGGTACGGGCTGTAGGACAGGCCGACGATCTCGCCCACCCAGCTCTCGGTCTGGTGAGGGCGGTTCACCGCGGCCCATAGCGCGATGTTCGCGCCCACTATGAGCGGCAACACAAGAAGAAAAAAAAGGACTGTGCGGAAATTAAGATATGACTTGCTATCGGGCATAAAAAATAATGATATTTTTTTATATTGTTACCATCGGAAATTCGCGTTTCTCGCGCGATATGTTATGTAATGAGACGGCGGCTAACAGCGCCATGCTCACGCTTTGCGTGGAGGTGAGGGTGAATGGAATTTTCTGGAAATTGCCGGGGCCTTGCCCCTTCCGCTGTTTCCAGGTAAATGGAGGGTAGTTATCAGAATAAAAATAAATAGGCTGGATTTCATGAGTTGCCACCCGCTGCTATTATCAGCCGAATTTTAGCAGAAAGGGCATTGTAAATCAAAAATTTCTTTCATTGCCGGCTAGGATCAGCAGGGTAGATTATTTATCAAGTAATATTCGCTCTCTTTCAGGATTTCCAAGACCTCTTCCCTTTTATCCGCCGGGATGGATAGATGCACGTGCGGTTTTCCGGCGCCACCTGACATCATTACCCCATGCGCGGCCATTTCGCCCAGGAATTTTGCCTCGCGGGCCTCTATAATTGGTACCCTCTTTTCAAAGATATCAAAGCCGGGCTTCTTGCCTATGGTGCATACAGGGGGATGTTGCTGGGTGATTTCAAAGCCGCTTTCCTTGAAAAACCCCTCCACTTTCGCGTATACGTTTTCAGGGACGAAGATGTGAAGGTGGATGTAGATCTTTCCTTCCAGCGCCTGGACCCCCATGCCGGCCAGTCTTTCCTTCAGGTCCTTTGGAATGGCCTCGATTTGCTTGACCGCTATATACCAATAAGTTTGATATTCCCTCATGGCTTCTCCTTTTTTGGATTTTAAAAAACTTTATCAGAATCATGGAGGGAAGTCAAAATTTCCTGTCCCCGGTTTTCCATGCATGGAGAGGCTCCTATGGTCCCCGCGCCGGACCATTCCTTGAAATACCCGGCAAATTAAGATATATTTTATTACCCAACCCCAAAAAATGAAAGTGAAAGGCCAAGGCAAAATATGAAAATCCACGTGGAATCGGAAAACATCAACGCAATGATTGAACGCCAACTCAAGCTTTGGGAGACGCAAAAAAAAATCTCCGAAAAAAAATTGGAGGAAGAGAACCAGCCTAAACTCCTTATCACAATTTCAAGGGCCATGGGCTCAATGGGCGAGGAAGTCGCGGCCAAATTGTCACAACTCACCGGGTTTCAGCTTTTCGACAAGGAAATAATGGAGGCGATAGCCAAGAATTCAGGCGTGCAGACTAAAATCGTGGAACTGCTGGATGAAGAGACCAAATCGGACCTGATGCATTGGCTTAAAGGCACCTTGAAAGGAGAAATTTTCGGCAGGTCCGATTATATAAAATCCCTGACACGTTCCATTGGGTCCATTATGAAACACGGAAACGCCATCCTGGTGGGCCGGGGCGCTAATGTAATTATCGGCATGAAAAGGGGATTTAATCTCAGGATTGTCGGCTCTTTCAAAACACGGGTGGAACGGGTCGCCCAGAAAATGAATATTTCCCAAAAAGAGGCGGAAAAGTTGGTCAGAAAAAGCGATAAAGGCCGCGCGATTTTCATAAAGACGTCTTTCGGGATGCATTCCGGCGATCCATCTTTCTTCGATATGGTATTGAATACCGATTGCCTGGACCTGGACGACACGGTGGAGCTTGCCTTGCTGGCATACAGCAAAAAGAAACACCACATGGCTAAATAATAGTATAGGAATTTCCATTTTTTTCGTTTATAAATCAAACAGTTGCAGATTAGCGACATCAGGTGATAGCCATTGGTCAATAGTCATTTGTCATTGATAAACATGAAGACACCCTAATGACCAGTGACCAATGACTCTTTAAAGTCCGCCCGAAGGGCGATAAGTTCTCTTCATTGTCACCGCTGGCTGCTTACCGCGCTTTTTTTGTTTTTCCCCTTGACACCCCATCCAACCTTAATTAGATTTAACAGTAGGAAGGGGACTCGTTAAAAAATTACATAGCGCGCCATGGCCGCAGCCAAAATAAATTTCGACGCGTTCAAACGTAATAATATGGAGGGGAAAAAATGAAAAGTGACAGAAAATTCAAAAGAAGACATCTGGTATATTACTTAAGGGTTTTCGATCTTCCAAGCAACAAACTCCTCGGCCATTTGGTGGATATCACGCCGGAAGGAATCATGCTGATAAGCGACAGCCCCATCGAGGCGAATAAAACTTTTCACTTGCGTTTAATCCTTCCAGCGGAAATCCTCGCGAAGAAAAACCTGGATTTCGAGGCAAAAAGCCTATGGAGCAAAAAGGACATCAACGCCGATTTCTTTGACACCGGATTTCACCTCATCAATGTAAAGCTGGAAGAAATTGAAATAATAGAGTACCTGACCACGGAATTCGGCATGCAGGATTGAATGAAGGAAAACTTAATGCGCCACCCTCTTCACGCCGGTGGCCGGACTGGAAATTTGATTTTGCCGTGAAACAGCGTTAAATTAGACTATAATATTGATTGCATCCATGCCTGCTCCGGCGGTAAGCGGAGAATACTCAACACTCGAAATGTTTAAAATTCATAAATTTTGTTTTTCGCTGCCGTTGTTTTTGGTCCTTGTCTTTTTCGCGGCTTTCCTTCCTGGGTGGAACGCGGCGGCGGACGAAAATGAGCTGGAGCGCCAACTCGAATCAGATTGCGCTAAAAAGTTTTCCAAGGAAAAAAAAGATTGCGCGGAAAGAAATCCTGATGACCGCGACGTGCAAACCGGCTTCTATGGCGGTTGCATGGATAAAGCAGCGCTTGACTTCAAGGAATGCATGGACGCCGCCAAGTCCAAGGCGCAAAGTTCCGGCTCTTCTCCCCAAAAAAAGGTGACTGGAAAAGAGGACCTCTTGAAGCGCTGGAGCTTTTAATGGCTTATTAAAATAAAGAGACGCTAAAATGATTTTCCTGGGAACAGGCGAGGCGTTGGTTGAAACAAAAAGGGCCTCCGGGTGGTACGCGTACCTTACCACGGACAGGCTTATCTTGTTCAACGACATCGGGTTCGGAGAGGAAGGAAAAATTCTTGACACAAGGCTGAATAATATCGAGTCAATCGTCTCCCGTAAGGAATCTCCGTGGATTTTTTACTGCCTGGGAATTCTTTTCTGCTTCTCCTCGCTGCTGCCAATGGTTTTTTTCGCCTTGATGGACAGCTCGAGGCCTTTCTTCTGGCCGGTATTGGCCCTGCCTGTTTTTTTATGGCTCGGACTCAAATTTTTTTCAAAAAATTGTTTCGCGCACAGGATTATTGAGGTAAACTTAAAGAGGGGGAAGGCGGTCCAAACGCCCGGCAGTCTCCGGGGAATTTTGGAAAAGGTCCGCCCTATCACGTGGGCGCCGGACAAAGGCGTGACGTTTCAGGGTTTCCGCGATAGTTTGAAAGGACCTGACGGCAAGTTTGACTTCCAGAACATGGTCGAGAAACTACTCTCATGAAAGTCATGGCGCGGCATAGTGCGGAGCATGAACAACATTAACAAGAGACAATACGACACGCCGCCAGCCGGCCTCTCTGATATAAAGCCGTGCCCCAATTGCTGGTTTCCCAATAAGGCAACTTATACAAAATGCTCCTATTGCGATACCCCTTTATACAGCCCGGCTTCCAACACGCCGTTGAAATGGCTGGTGAGGGTCTTGAACCAATTGAAATGGAACATGGCGCGGCTTTACCGGAACCAAAAATAAGGCCAAAAGTAAAATCAAATCACAAATGGCAAATAACAAATCACAATTAATGAATGTCCAAAACAATTCCTTTTTCTTGTTTGTTTTTTGTAATTTTGATCATTGAAATTTATTTGTTATTTGATAATTGAGATTTGGAGTTTCACAAATCAGGATATCGGAGGTGGACAGGCGGCCGCCGCGAGGTTTTTACTCGCGGAGGAAAGTCCGGGCACCACAGGGCAGGGTGCTCCGTAACGCGGAGTGGGGGCGACCCTAAGGAAAGTGCAACAGAGAGCAGACTTCCCGCCCAGGCGGGTAAAGGTGAAACGGTGAGGTAAGAGCTCACCATTTCCGCGGGCGACCGCGGAAGATCGGTAAACCCCACCCGGTGCAAGGCCGAATAGGGGGACGTTTGAGGGCTGCCCGCCCGATGTCCCCGGGTTGGCCGCATGATCCAGACGGCAACGGCTGGACCAGATGAATGACCGCCTCCTCCTTAGGGAGGACACAGAACCCGGCTTATGGCCACCTCCGGTTTTTATTTTTGACCGGATCCCACCCATTGATATTACTCCTCAAAAGAGCTGATATTATTTACGGTTGCCGGATGCATATGATTTTTTCAAGACAGCTTCCGAAATTATTGTGATTATTTTTTCCTGTGCCTCCTCATGGCCGCAACCAAAATCCGAATAACCAAATTTCAATATCCAAAACCACGGGGCCTGGGTTTTGAAATTTGGACCTTTGAATTTTGATATTGTTTCGGATTTCGTTATTCGGATTTCGAAGTTTTATAAGTTTGCAGCGCTAAGAAATCCGCGAAGCAAAAAAATTCTTTAAGCAAAACTTCGTGATCTTCGTGGTGAAAAAAAATTGGAAAAATTCCGGTTTTGTTTTATAATCCCGGCTGGCCTGCCTTAGTAACCGCCGGCGGAAAAGACAAGAATGCCTGACCATCCCAACGACCAGGACAAGCCCACGGTTTTCATCAGCTACAGCCATAAGGATGAGAACTGGAAGGACAGGCTTGTCCTTCAACTCAAGACATTGGAAAAACAAGGTTATCTTAATGTTTGGGATGACCGGCGCATCCATGGGGGAGACGATTGGCTTCAGGAAATTACAAAGGCCATGAACAGCGCCAAGGCCGCCGTTCTCCTGATATCGCCCGACTTTCTGGTATCGGATTTTATCCTTACGGAGGAAATACCGCCCCTTCTGGAAAAACGCCAGAAGGAGGGCATGCGCGTCATTCCTTTGATTGTGCGTCCTTGCCCTTGGCAACAAATTCCCTGGCTCAAATCTATTCAGGCCCGTCCAAAAGACGGCGCCCCTCTTTCCAGCTTTAGAAGACACCGTTTTGAAACCGCCCTGGCGAACCTTGCCGTGGAACTCCACGACTTACTATCCGCTAAAGCCGCCGCTAAAATCGGTCCAACCAATTTAACAAATCAAACAAATCAAACCAACCCAACCGCCCAAACCTTCCTCTCCAAACTCCCCACCACCCGCAAGGACCTCTTTGGCCGTGAAACAGAACTGAAAATGCTGGACGCGGCATGGGAAAACCAGAACACCCACATTTTTGTTCTCGAAGCGTGGGGCGGGGTGGGGAAGACCTCGCTCGTGAACGGGTGGTTGAACGGAATGGAAAAGGACAATTACCGGGGCGCGAGGCGGGTGTATGGCTGGTCCTTTTACTCCCAAGGGACAAGAGAAGACCGGCAGGCGTCGGGCGATGAATTCCTGTCCCACGCCCTGAACTGGTTCGGCGACCCGGACCCCGCCCACGGCCCCTCCTGGGACAAGGGGGTTCGCCTGGCCGGGCTGGTCCAGAGGGAGCGGAGCCTTGTGGTCCTGGACGGACTGGAACCCTTGCAGTATCCGCCCGGACCCGCCACCCAGGGCAGGCTCAAGGACCAGGGGCTCCAGGGGTTTCTGAAGGAGTTGGGCCGGTCCCCCCAGGGATGGGGACTCTGCGTCATCAGCACCAGGGTGAAGGTGAAGGACCTGGAGCATCTGGAAGGGGCCTCCGTGCGGGCCGAGCCTTTGCGCAATCTTTCCAGGGAGGCTGGGAGGGAGCTTCTGAGGAGTTTCAATTTGAAGGGAACAGACAAGGAACTGGAGGAGGCGTCCGTGGATTTCAGAGGACACGCCCTGGCCCTTACCCTGCTTGGAAGTTATCTGGACGCGGTGCATGGGGGAGAGATAAGGAAGCGCGACCTTATCCCTGCCCTGGAGATGGAAGAGGAGCAGGGCGGCCACGCCCGGCGCGTGATGGGGTCCTATGAAATCTGGCTCAAGGACAAGGCGGAACTGGACATTCTGAATATCATGGGCCTCTTTGACCGTCCTGCCGAGGGCGGGGCATTAAGGGTCCTGCGCGCCGCGCCTGGCATAAAGGGCTTGACCGGGAGCACCCAGTCCCTGTCTGGTACGGCTTGGCAATACGCGGTGAAGCATCTCAGGGACTTGCGGCTCCTGGAGGAAAGGGACGAGGCCGAACCTGAAACCCTGGACTGCCATCCCCTGGTGCGGGAGCATTTCGGGGAGAAGTTAAGGATTTCCAATCCCGAAGCCTGGAGGGAGGCCCATTCCCTGCTGTATGAATATTATAAGGCCCTGCCAAAAAAGAAATTGCCCGACACCCTGGAGGAGATGGGGCCGCTCTTCACGGCGGTTGCCCACGGATGCGGGGCCGGACGGCATCAGGAGGCGTTGATGGAGGTCTATTGGGAGAGGATTTCCAGGGGAAACAAATTCTATAGCACCAACCAACTCGGCGCCTTTGGGGCGGATCTGGGGGCGGTTGCCTGTTTTTTCGATTCCCTTTGGGACCGTCCGGCCGAGGGGTTGACGGAGGCAGCTCAAGCCTGGATTTTGACTAATGCAGGCTTTGGCCTTCGCGCCCTGGGACGGTTGAGGGAGGCGGCCCAGCCCATGGAGGCTGGACTGAAAATGCGGATAGTCCAGAAAAATTGGAAAGAATCAGCCCTGGACGTTGGCAATCTTAGCCAAATCTTCCTGGCCCTGGGGGAAATTTCCAAGGCGGTGGATTATGGCCGCAGGAGCGTGGAATACGCAGACCAAAGCAAGAATGCCTTTCGAAAAGAAAACAACCGTACCACCTTTGCAGACGCCCTGATGCAGGCCGGGAAAATAGAAGAAGCGGAGACTCTCTTCCGCGAGGCAGAGGCCATGCAACAAAAAAGACTACACGACATTCCTTACCTCTATTCTCTTTGGGGTTTTCGGTTTTGCGACCTACTCATAGGCAAGGGAGGATTTGGGGAGACGAGGGAGAGGGCCGAACAAGCGATTGAAATTGCAAAACGAAACAACTGGCTTTTGGACATTGCCCCGGGCAACCTCACCCTTGGCCGGGCCTTGTTCCTCCAGGCCCAGGCGGAAGGGAGCGGCGATTTTTCCTCCTCGGAACAATATTTAAATCAGGCAGTGAAAGGGTTTATGGATGCATCTCGCCATGATTATTTACCACGCGGTCTCCTGGCCCGTTCCGCCCTGTACCGGGCCAAAAAAGATTTTTCCCTCGCCCGGCGCGACCTGCGAGAGGCCCAGGAGACTGCGGAGCGCGGGAAGATGAAACTTCATCTTGCGGATTGTCATTTGGAAGCGGCGAGGATTCTCATAGAAGAAGGGGACAGGGGGCAGGGTTCAGGGGGCAGGGAAAAAGCAAAAGGGCATTGGCGGGAGGCGAAGCGGTTGGTGGAAGAGACGGGATACCACAGGCGGGATGGGGAGGTGCAGGAACTCAGCGGCAGATTGAGAGTCAATGAATAACCACTATGGCTAACAATTCCAAATGCCAAAGTTCAAAACTTTTGACATTGTGAGGCATTTGGATTTGATTTGAAATTTGGATTTTGTCATTTGGAATTTATTTACCTTTTGGTTGCGGCTAAGCCGCGCTGTGGCATCACGGATTCCAAACCGTCAACCGTCAACTGGAAACCGTCAACTGATTCCTGCCCCCTGAAACCTGTCCCCTATTATTTAGAAATAACAAAAAACTTTAGAAGGCTGTCGACAATATTTTCACAACCGAAGCGGTAGGGATCGTTGGCGGGGAGTCCGGCGTAGGACCCTATATCCCGGATGGCCTGTCTGGCCTTGGACTCGTCCTGGATGCGGTGGGTTATGACCCCAAGGCCGAGGACCTTTGAGTCCTTGAAAAAACTCATGGCTGTTTCGTGGAAGTCGATCATCTTTTTCAGATCAGGTATCCTGTTGCCCCAGTCATCGTATTCCCTGGTTGCGTCCAGGCAAAAGACCATTGCGTCCGGCATGGACCCGTGCAGGAGTCCCAGGGTGACCCCTGAATAGGCCGAGTGGGTCAAGGCCCCCTGGCCTTCCACGAAGATGAAATCAACTCCCTTCCTGTCTGATTTTTCTATCTCAGCTTCCACAGCCCCGGCCAGGAAATCGCTTACCACGGCGTCCGCCGGGACCCCTTCTCCCCCGGCCAGCAGGATACCGGTCTGGCCTGTCCCGATGAAATTCGATGGAATGCCTCTCTTGCGGAAGGCCTGGAAAATCTCGTAAATGGTGGAGAGCTTGCCTGAGTTGCAATCTGAACCGACGGACAAGACCACCTTGGCGCGGATCTCCTTCCACTTGCTTTTCGCTACCTTGAGATCGGGCGCGGGTTTTCTGAGATCGGTGATTTTTACTCCGTGGGCCTTAGCGAGTCCGGCTATTTCCGGCATATCGGAAAAAAAGTTGTGAAGGCCGCTCAACACGTTCATCTTGTTGGCTATGGCCTCCTTCACCGTGTCCAGCAAGTGGGCGTTCATGGCGCCTCCGATGGGAGCGGAGCCCACGAGAAAGGTGTCGGGCCGGAAGCGCAGGGCCTCGGCCAGGCAGCCGACAATCGGGACGCCCTTGCCGGCGCCGATGAATTCAAACAGGTCGCCGCCCTTCTTGGAGCTGTCGATCACGGCCGCTATTTCATCCGGGAAATACCGGATGGCGCAGTTGCCGGTCTTTGAGGCGAAAAGGCCTAGTTTGCCTTCGGCGTATATGAGGATTTTTCTTTTCATAGAGGCATTGGTCAATAGTCATTGGTCATTGAGTCATTAGTCATTGGGTCATTAGTCAATTAATAAACGCGATGATTCCCAAATAGCCAAAAGATCACTGGCCAATGCCCCAATGCCCAATGACTATTGACTATTGCCCAATGACTTTTTTCAATTTCAATGTCCGTTATTATGCCTCAAGAAAGTCGGAATGTCGTACTGGGTTTCGTATTCTATCTTTGAGTTAACGGTCGGCTGCAAATGGAAATGCTTGTCCCCCAGTTTCTTTCCGGTGCGAAGATAGGCCGGCTTATCGTATGAGCGGGCGTCAGGGGTGACCACCGGCAGGGCGTCAACAGCCTTCATTTCGACCTTCGCCTCCAGGTCTGATCTTCTGTTGAATCCAGTGGCTATGACCGTCACCCTCATTTTTCCTTCCATTTCAGGGTCTATGACGGACCCGAAGATGATGTTCGCGTCATCGTGGGCTTTTTGCTGTATGAAGAGCGTGGCCTCGTTGACCTCGTGAAGGGTCATGTCCGGTCCGCCGGTGATGTTGATCAGCATGCCCTTGGCGCCGTCCACGCTGTTTTCCTCCAGGAGCGGACTTGAAATCGCGCCGGTTGCCGCGTCAATCGCCTTGCGTTCTCCCTTGCCGAGGCCGGTCCCCATCAGGGCCATGCCCATGTCCATCATGATGGTCTTGACGTCCGCGAAATCGAGATTTATCAGGCCGGGTTTCTGGATCAGGTCGGAAATCCCCTTGGCCGCCTGGCAGAGGACGTCGTCCGCCACCTTGAACGCGGCTGAGAGCGGCTGTTTGCCGACCACTGAAAGGAGCTTCTGGTTCGGGATGACGATCAGGGTGTCCACGCATTCATTCAATTCCTCTATGCCTCTTTTCGCCTGCTGGATGCGGCGTTTTCCCTCGAAATCAAAGGGCTTTGTCACTATGCCGACCGTCAGGATCTTGTGCTCCTTGGCGATCCTGCCTATCACGGGCGCGGCCCCGGTGCCGGTCCCGCCGCCCATTCCGGCGGTGATGAAGACCATGTCCGCGTCCCTGATATATTCCGCTATTCTCCTCTCGTCCTCGAGGGCGGCCTTTTGTCCGACCTCCGGATCTCCCCCTGCTCCCAGGCCGCGCGTGAGCTGCGGTCCAAGCTGAATCTTATTCGGGACCTTTGAGCAGCGCAGGACCTGGATGTCCGTGTTTGCCACGAGGAATTCCACCCCAGTCAGGCCGGACTCCATCATTGTATTGACCGCGTTGCCTCCGCCCCCACCCACACCGATGACCTTTAATCTCGCTACATTCTCCGTTTCCGCGAACTCAATCATGGTTGTTCCCCTTAAAAAAAATAAATGGATATTAAAAGAATTCCTCCACCCACCCCTTCATTCTTGAGAAAATTTTGTTGAACATGTTCCTTCCGGAAAGGTCCGGCTGGCCCTTGTCCTTCTTGTCCGTTTTCCTGTGCCCATAGAGCAGCAAGCCCACGCTTGTGGCGTACATGGGCGAGTTGACCACGTCCACCAGTCCGCCTATTCCCCTTGGATATCCCCTGCGGACCGGGAGTTGGAAGGCACGTTCCGCGGCCTCCAGCATCCCTTCCATGATCACAGTGCCGCCCGTGATTACAAGCCCGGACGAGAGCGCGTCCTCGTAACCGCTTGCAGTGATCTCCCTCTTCAGGAGGTCGTAAAGCTCGACCACGCGGGGCTCGATTATTTCCGCCAGGATTTCGCGCGATAAAATCCGCGGCTCGCGTCCGCCGACGCTTGGGACCTCTATGGACTCCTTGTCCTTTACCATGCCCGCTATGGCGCAGCCGTATGCCTTCTTGATCTTCTCGGCCTCGCTGTGCGGCGTCCTGAGGCCGATGGCTATGTCGTTCGTGAGATGGTCGCCTCCAATGGCGAGCACTGAGGTGTGCTTGATCGCGTCCTGGCTGAAGAGCGCGATGTCCGAGGTCCCGCCGCCTATATCCACCATCGCGACGCCGAGTTCCCTCTCCTCCGGGGTCAGGACCGCCTCGCTGGAAGCCAGGGGCTGTAGCACGATATCGTTGACCTGGAGTCCGGCCTTGTTGACGCTCTTCACTATGTTCTGGGCGGAGGTCACGGCGCCTGTCACTATATGGACCTTGACCTCAAGCCTCACGCCGTGCATTCCCAGCGGGGACTTTATGCCGTCCTGGTCGTCCACGATGAATTCCTGGGGCAGGACGTGGATCACCTCGCGGTCCATCGGGATCGCGAGGGCCTTCGCGGCGTCGATGACGCGGAGGATGTCGGGCTGTGTGACTTCCTTGTTTTTCACAGCGATTATTCCGTGGCTGTTGAAGCCCTTGATGTGTCCGCCTGCTATTCCCACGTATACGGAATCAATCTCCATTCCGGCCATCAACTCCGCTTCTTCCACGGCGCACTTGATGGACTCCACGGTGGTTTCAATGTTTACCACCACGCCTTTTCTAAGGCCCCGCGAAGGGTGCTGGCCGATTCCGATGATGTCGATCCCTCCCTCCTCGTTGACTTCACCGATGATGCAGCAAATTTTCGTAGTGCCGATGTCCAGGCCTACGATAGGAGCATTTTTTGCCATCGTAAATCACCTTCCTTTCTTGAAAAGTTTTAAGTGACTAAAGTGAGCTAAAGTTAAAAGTGAGCTAAAGTTAAAAGTGAGCTAAAGTTAAAAGTGGCTTAAGTTGCGGTGGAAGTACCACTTTTTTTAACTTTAGCTCACTTGTAACTTTAGTTCACTTTAGTCACTTGTAACTTTAGCTCACTCTTAACTTTTTCCCTTCAAACCCCCTCCGTGAATTTAACCACCGCCTTTTTCTCGTAGCACAGGTCAATGGACTTTATGGACTTGCCCTCCATCCTCGCGTAATCGAAAATGGCCCTCAGCCTGGAGAGTTTTTTCGGGAGGTCCTGCGTGTCCACGCGGATTTCCGTTTTGTTCTTCCTGGTGATAAGGGACATTTCGTACTTGTTCTCGATCCTCAAGCCTGCCACCGGGTCTTCAAACAGCCTTGTTTCCCCGGCGTACTTCAGCAAGTGTAGGCCGGTCAGGAATATTTTCGGGAAGACCTGGCCGCCGAGGTCCGGCCTGTCCTCTCCCGCGCCCGCAAGGAGCGGCAGGTCCGGGTACTCTTTTTCAGAGAGCTTCGCTATTATGAATCCCTTGGCGTTCACCAGAAACAGCTCGCCCCTCCAGAAGACCCTGGCGAAGAGTTCCCTTTCCGTGATTTCAATGGCAAGGCCGGACGGTAGGTCGCGCCGCACAACGGCCTTCTCCACCCACGGGTTTCGCATTATATTCTTAGAGATGTTCTCCAGATTAAGCTGAAAGGAGTTTTTCCCAGTATGCACGCCTGAAAGCGACAGTATCTCAGTTTCCGGTATCCTTTTATTTCCTGCCACCACCACCTTATTCAGGAGGAAATGTTCGTCCTGGAAGATATAGCTATATGCATTCATCCCGACGGCGGTAGAGGCCGCGGCAAGCAGGGCCATGAAAGACGCCTGGACGCAAAAAACCACAAGATAAGCCATCGTGTTGTAAATGGCCCGGAAGGAAATCGGCTTCCTTGGTTTACTTGCGGACTTGGAGCGGACCCGCGCGCGGGTGCGAGGGGAAACCACGCCCTTCCTTGATATTGCAATGCTTGCTGACGCCATGTTTATTTCACCGTGTCTAAAATGTTTTCAAGCAGGACGCCGAATTCCATTCCCGCCTGCTTAGCGGCCATCGGCAGGAGACTGGTCCCGGTCATACCCGGGAGCGTGTTACATTCCAGGACAAAGGGATTTCCGCCAGAGTCCAGCATAAGGTCCACCCTGGAAAGCCCCCGGCATCTCAGGACCTTGTGCGCCTGGAGGGCCAGTTCAGAGCACCTCCTTGCCGCTTCAGAACTCAAGGGAGCGGGGCATAGGTAGTCGGTTTTCCCCTTGGTGTACTTTGCCTCGTAATCGTATAGCCCGCCCTTTGGTTTTATTTCCACGATTGGAAGCGCCCTTTCTCCGACGATTCCAACAGTGAGATTCCTGCCGTCGATAAAATCCTCCACCAGGACCTCGTCATCCATTTTAAAGGCGCATAGGATGGCTGCCTCAAGCTCTTCCTCGCGGCGGACAATGGAAAGCCCTATGGTGGAGCCTTGGGACGCGGGCTTTACAATGCAAGGCAGCTTCAGGTCCCTTTTGGCCTTTTCCATGAAATCCGGGTCGTCCCTGAAAATGGCTTGAAAGTCCGGGGTCGGTATTCCATGAAAAATGAATATTTCCTTTGCGATGGTTTTATTCATGCTCAGGGCGCTGCCGAGTATCCCGGACCCCACGTAAGGTATGCCCATCCATTCCAAAAGGCCCTGCGCCGCGCCGTCTTCCCCCAGCGCCCCATGAAGGGCAATGAAGGCGATATCGATTTTGGATTCCTTGATTTTTTCCCAGAGGTCCCGGCCGGCCATGATCGGCGCAACGTCGTAGCCCTGTTCTTTCAGGGCGGCCGCAACCGCGCTTCCGGTTTTAAGGGATATTTCCCTTTCAGAGGAAAAGCCCCCCATGATTACGCCGATTTTTTTATTTTTCCATTTCATTGTATTCACTCACCGCAAAGGCGCAGAGGGCGCAAAGAAAAGCCAAAACTTTGCGTTCTTTGCGTCTTTGCGGTGATTAAGATTGTAATTATTTTCAAAAGTGGTTAATTCATAATTTGAATTTCAAGTTCCAGATTTATTCCGAATTTCTCCATCACCTTTTTCCTGGCCATGTCGATCAGTTCCTGAATGTCCGACGCCCTTGCCCCTCCGGTGTTTACAATAAAATTAGCGTGTTTCCTGGATATCTCGGCGCCGCCGGCCCGCGTTCCCTTTAGTCCGGCGGACTCTATCAAACGTCCCGCGCAATCGCCCGGCGGGTTTTTAAATACCGACCCTGCTGAAGGGAACTCAAGGGGCTGCGAGTTTTTCCGCCATTGGAGATGTTCCTTCATCTTTTTCAAAATTTCCCCGGCCTCGCCCGCGGCCAATTTCAACTTCGCGCCAAGAATAATTCCCATGTCCCTCAGGGAAGACCATCGATAGCCGAACTTGATTTCTTCCCTGGAGAGATTGCGCGCCCGGCCTTCCATGTCCATTACTCTGACCGATTCCACCAGGGAAGCTATCTCCCGGCCCCCGGCCCCTGCGTTCATTAATAACGCCCCTCCAAGGGTCCCTGGAATTCCGGCCAGGCATTCCATTCCGGTGAGACCATGTTTCAGGGCAAAGGCGGCCAAGCCGCTAAGAACCACCCCGGCCCCGGCCTCTATCTCCTTGGATTTTTCTCCATTTTTCAGCAAGGTCTTCTTCCTGTAATTTCCGTCCAGTAAAATAACCACGCCCCTTATGCCCTGGTCCGATACCAGAATATTCGAGCCCCGTCCGATGACCCTGGCCGGAAGGCCCTTTTCCCCGGCGAACTCCAGGGAGCGCCTCAGTTGGCCGTCATCCTCGGCCCAAAGCATGAGGTCCGCCTTTCCTCCCACTTTAAAGGATGTGTAGGGCGCCAAGGGCTCATTGGCCTTGAAGCGGATTTTTTCGCGCCTCAACCTCTCTACTTCGACGTTCGACGTTCGATGTTCGATGTTCAATGTTCGACGTTAATTCTTTATTTTTTAACCAGCCAAGTCCTCCGCCATCATGGCTATCCTCGAGGCCGCGTCAGGCTTCGAGAACTTCTTGATCTCCTCGCCCACCACCATCAAGGCCAAGGGGTTCTCCATGTAATAAGTGATTTTTTCAGCAAGCCTCTCTCCCAGGAATTCGTCCTCCAGCAGGACCTCCGCCGCGTGGTTTCTTTCAAGCGCCCTGGCGTTTATTTCCTGGTGGTTGTCCGCCGCTGTTGGCAGCGGTATTAAAATCGCGGGCTTCCCGGCGGCCGCCAGTTCCGAAAGGGTCATTGCGCCGGCCCGGCAGACGATCAGGTCCGCGAACCTGAAGGCGTCGAACATGTCGTATATAAAGGGCTGGACGTCGGCCTTGACCCCAAGCTCCTCGTATTTTTCCTTTATCCATTCACAATCCGCCGTTCCTGACTGATGAAGGATGCTGATTGGCCTTGGAAAATCCATGAGCACGGCGGCGGCTTCCACCATCGCCATGTTGATTGCATGAGACCCCTGGCTTCCTCCGAATATCAGCAATGTAAACTGGTCCACATTTTCCACGTCCTTCAGCCGCGGTTTTATTTCAAGGAACTCCCTGCGGACCGGATTTCCCGTTGCCTCGGTTTTGGACCTTGGGAAATAGTCCGCTGACTCCTTAAAGCCAAGCGCGATGGCATTAACTATCCTTGCCGCTATCCTGTTCGTTGCGCCGGGCAGCACATTCTGCTCGTGGATCAGGCGCGGCACTCTTAACAGCCAGGCCGCGGCGAGGACAGGTCCTGAGACATACCCTCCCGCGCCAAGGGCGACGTCAGGCCGGAACACCGCCATGTAAAAGACGGCCTGAAGGAACCCGAAGGGCAGTTTGAAAAGGGACTTCAAGATATCGGGCAAGGACTTCCTTTTCATTCCGCCGGCGGCGATGGTCCTGAATTCCAACTCTTCCCTTCGCAGAATTTCCACGCCGCATCCTTTTTTTGTTGTGATAAAGAGGACCTTGGTTTCCCAATTCCTATCGAGCAGTTCCCGCGCCACGGCTATGGCGGGATAGAGATGTCCTCCAGTCCCTCCAGCGGCGATAAGTATTTTCATGGCTGTTTTTTCACATACATTTTGTTGGAGACATTCAGCAAAATCCCGGCGCTCACCATTGACACTATAAGGGACGAGCCTCCCACGCTTATAAAGGGAAGAGGCAGCCCCTTTGTCGGGAGCGCCCCCACCACCACTCCGATGTTGATCAGGGCCTGCACGCTGATCAGCAGGGAAAATCCCACGGCCAGATAGCGGCCGTAAAGATCATCGACCTTCATGGCAACGCGCAGGCCGCGCCACAGAAAAACAATGAAACACAAGAGGACAAAAGCCACCCCGATGAACCCCAACTCCTCGCCTATCACTGAAAAAATAAAATCCGTGTGCGGCTCAGGTAGATAGAAGAGCTTTTGCTTGCTGTTCCCCAGGCCAAGGCCGGTGACGCCTCCCCGCGCAATGGCAAGCAGGGACTGGATGATTTGAAAGCCGGAGTCCGTGGGATCGTCCCATGGATTCAAAAAAGCCAGAATCCTCCTCTTCCGGTAGGGGACGAACATGACCGCGTAAGCCAGGACCGGCAAGGAGCAAAGGAGCGTGAGAAACGTGTGCTTCATCCGCACCCCTGCGACAAAGAGGAGCATGGAAACCACAACGGTGATGACTATGGCGGTGCCAAGGTCCGGCTGTATGGCGATCAACATGGCGAGCGCTCCCAGGACTATAAGGTTCGGGAGATAGCCGACGGTGAAGTCCTCGATCTTGTCCGCTTTCCTGGAAAGGGTATGGGCCATATAGAGAATCAGGGAGACCTTGACCAGTTCCGAGGGTTGAAAGATGAATGGGCCCAGCACCAGCCACCTCCTTGCTCCTCCTACTTCCTTGCTGAAGACCGGGAAGAGGATGAGGACAAGCATGAAAACTGAAGCCGCGAAGAGTGGGAGGGTCGCCTTCTTCAATTGTTCATAATCAACGAGCATGACTGACACCATCAGGACCGACCCGATTCCCACCCAGGCGATCTGGCGCTTCAGGAAATAAAGGTGGTCTCCGTATCTTTCCATTGCGATAATCGCGCTGGCGCTGTAACTCATGATGACCCCTATGGACACCATTACAAGGGTGGAGATGAGTATCCAGGGGTCGAATCTTTTTGTGATTTTTATGTTCATGTTACAAGTGACTAAAGTTACGAGTGAGCTAAAGTGACTAAAGTTACGAGTGACTAAAGTGAACTAAAGTTAAAAACGAAAAATCGTTACATATATATTTAAACTTAGTGGACCTTCGTGGCTATGATCTTTTGTTGCCGCTTTCAACTTTAGTCACTTGTAACTTTAGTCACTTTAGCTCACTATCCTTCACCTTATTTTCAAAGTACTCAAACTGAACATTGCAAGGATAATGGCGACTATCCAGAACCTGACTATAACCTTCGGCTCCTCCCAGCCCTTTTCCTCGAAGTGGTGGTGCAAAGGGGCCATGCGGAAAATCCGCTTGCCCCCGGTCATTTTGAAATAACCAACCTGGAGGATGACCGACATCGCTTCTATCACAAATACCCCGCCGATGAAGAAGAGCAGGAGTTCATGCTTGACTATCACGGCCAGGGTCCCCAGCAGGGCCCCCAAGGGAACGGAGCCGACATCGCCCATGAATATCTGGGCCGGATAGGAATTGAACCAAAGAAAACCAAGGCACGATCCTATGGCCGCGCCGCATAGCACTGTCAGCTCCCCGCTTTCCTTGATGTTGTAAATCATCAGGTATTGCGCGAACTTGGTATGGCCGCATACGTAAGTCACCACCATCAAGGCGAAGGTGGCTATGATAATCGGGCCTATGGCCAGTCCGTCCAGTCCGTCCGTGAGGTTGACCGCGTTGGACGTTCCCACTATCACCATGATGATGAAAAAAAGATAAAAAAGGCCCAGGTCCGGTCTGTAGTTTTTCAGGAAGGGTATGCCGAGTTTCGTGGCGAAGCCCGCCCTGCCGCTGTCAAAATAAACAATATACACCGCCACGATCGACGCGAAAAAAAACTGGAGGAAGAATTTCTCCCTTGGCGACATTCCCTGCTTCCTGATTTTTTTGATCTTCATGTAGTCGTCGGCGAAACCTATGGCGCCATAGGCAATGGCCACGAACATGGCCAGTAAAATGTAGCGGTTGGAAAGATCGGCCCACAGCAGGACCGAAACTATAAGGGAGCCAAGGATCAGGAGGCCGCCCATTGTGGGGGTACCGGATTTTTTATGGTGGCTTTTCGGCCCGTCCTCCCTTATTTTTTCCCCGATTTCAAAGGCCCGCATGGTCCTAATCACCAGCGGACCTATCAGCAGGCTCAGCAACAGGGCGGTCAAAAGCGAATACACCGACCGGAAGGTAATGTATTTAAAAACATTGAAAAGAGTGTATGTATCGCTTAGCGGATATAGTAAGTGGTAAAGCATGGCCTCAGTTTTCCATTATTTTTTTAATAATCCTCTCCATCCCCATGCCGCGTGAGCCCTTGAGGAGGACGCAGTCCCCTTTTTTCGCGAAATCCCTCAGAAAACCTGCGGCCTCTTCAGGGTCCTTGAAACCCTTAACCCTTGAGGAATCAAAGCCGTTCTCAATGGCGGACATGCCGCAGGCCTCGGCCTCGTCCCCGAAGGTAACGAAGAAATCAAGTTTCTTTTCCGCGACTATTTTTCCTATACGGGAGTGGGCGGACTTTGAATATTTTCCTAGCTCCAGCATGTCGCCAGCGACGAATATTTTTCTCCCGGCCACGTGTTTGCCGGCCAGGGTTTCAATGGCTGCGGACATGGACGCGGGATTGGCGTTATATGCGTCGTTGATAAGCATGACGCCGTTCCACTCCAGGGTCTCCATGCGCATGGCCAGGGGCCTGTAATTTTCAAGGCCCTCGGCTATACCGTCACCATTGATTTCAAGCAGTTCCGCCACTGCAGCGGCGCATAGGGCGTTATAAAGGTTATGCATTCCAGGGACCATGACCTTGCAGCGGGCGATTTTCCCGCCGCGCGCCACCAGGCTGAATTCAATGCCGGAATCCCCAAGCCGGATCTCCTCCGCCGTGAAATCCGCCTTGTTCCTCATGCCAAAAGAGACGACCCTTCCCCTTGCGGCGTTTTTCATGGCGTCAAAGCCGAAGCTGTCGGAATTCAAAACCACGCCGCTTTCGCGGTCCAGGCAGTCCACAAGCTCTTTTTTGGCCTTCAGGACGTTTTCAATTGAGCCCAGTGATTCCAGATGGGCCTCTCCTATATTAGTCACCGCCCCGTATCCCGGCCTGGCGGTATCGCATAAAAGCGTTATCTCGCCAAGGCCGCTCATTCCCATTTCCAGGACAGCCGCTTCATGGGTCTCGTCCAATTCAAAAAGCGTGAGCGGCAGGCCGATATGGTTATTGAAATTTCCCTGGTTCTTTAACACCCGGAACTTCGTTGACAGGATGGAGGCCGCCATTTCCTTTACAGTGGATTTTCCATTACTGCCGGTGATCCCGACCACCGGGATATCGAATTTCATACGATGGCAGCGGGCGATGTCGTGCAGGGCCTTCAAGGTGTCATCCACCTTTATTACCGTGGCCCTGTTCCCGGCGTTATGGGAAAACTTTTTTATTTCGTCTTCCCGCTCAGACAGGATAGCAACGGAAATGCCTTTTCCCATTGCCTCTTCCATGAACAGATGGCCGTTTTTGCTTTCGCCCTTGATGGCGATGAAGAGTCCGCCTTCAGCGGCCTTCCGGGAATCTATATAAATCCCGGAAAATTCCGTGTCCGCCTTCCCGGCAATCGCCGTCCCGCCCGTGGCCGCCATAAGTTCCTTGGTTTTCATTGAGATCAATTTTAAACTTCCATAACGCGGCTGCGCCGCAATCAAGTTAAAAGTGACTAAAGTGAGCTAAAGTGACTAAAGTTGAAAACAAAAAATTGCCTTTCCACCACAACTTTAGCTCACTTGAAACTTTAGTCACTTTAGCTCACTTTAGCTCACTTTAGTCACTTTTAATTTCACAATACCCTTTGCACCTGAAGATCGTTATAGTGGCGCGGAGAATTTTTCAATTGCTCCAGGGCCTGGGCGATATTTCCGCCGAAAATTTTGCCGTCCTCATATTCCTCCTCGTCGTCCCTGAAATAATCCTGGAAGTTCTTTCCATCCGTTCCAGGATCGGCCTGGTTCACCCATATCACCCTCCCCTGCTTGGAGGGGATGTTCAGGTAACGCGCGGTTTGCATGGCTATATTGCGAAAGACCGGAGCAGCCACGCTCCCGCCCCAGACAACGGTTTTCGGCTCGTCCACCATGACCAGGATCGCCACTTGGGGATTTTCCGCCGGGAAGTAACCCGCGAAGGAGGCCAGGTATTTTGTCTTGGAATAGGCGTTGATCTCCCTGTCGAATTTTTGCGCGGTCCCGGTTTTGCCCACGACGGAATAGCCTTCCAGGGCGGAATTCTTGCCCGTGCCTTCCAGCACTACCTCCCTGAGTATGGCGGTCACTATTAGGCTGGTTTTCTTGCTGACGACCCGCCGGACTATTTCAGGCGAGAACAACTTCAAGGGCTTGCCGTTTTTGTAAATCCCCTTGACCACGCGAGGCTTCATCAGGACCCCTCCGTTGGCGATGGCTGAAAGAGCGGTGATGATCTGTATGGGCGTTACGGAGATTTCCTGTCCCATGGATACCGAGCAGAGTGACAAAGGAGTCCAGTTTTTCAGCTCCCTGTTAAGGCCGGTGGCCTCGCCGTCCATGTCTATGCCGGTCTTGGCGCCGAAGCCGAACTTTTCAATGAAATTATAGTAGCGTTCCTTGCCCAGCTTTTGGCCTATTTTTATCGCGCCGATATTGCTCGAAAGCTTTATTATGTCCACCATGGACAACCATTCATACTTTTTCTTTTTTGCCTCGTGTATCGCCACATTGCCGACAAGCAGTTCCCCGTTTTCACAGTTGAACATTGTCTTGGGGTCTATCCCGGATTCAATGGCCGAGGCGGCAAGGAACACCTTGAAAGTGGAGCCTGGCTCGTAGGCGTTGGAGATGATCTTGTTCCGCCAATTGGCGGACGGGTAACTTTTATACTGGTTCAGGTTAAAGGGGGGATAATCCGCCATGGCAAGGATTTCGCCGGTGGCGGGATTCATCACTATGGCTGCCCCTTCCTTGGCGCCGGTTTCAATTACCTTGTCGCTTAGTTCCTTCTCCGCTATATGCTGGAGCGTTTCGTCTATGGTAAGGACAATGTCGGATTGCTTGAATTCCTTGGATTGCTTTTCGATTTCCACTGACCTCATCATGCGGCCCTTTGCGTCCTTTTCCATGACGATCCATCTGCCGCCCCCGCGCAGGTATTCGTCATAAGAATGCTCCACCCCGGCAAGGCCCTTGAGGTCGAGTCCGGAAAAGCCTATCAACCTCGAGGCCATCTCCCTTTTGGGATAAAACCGTTTGAATTCCTTGACGGAGCCGATCCCTTCCAGATTTTTTTCCTTGAGGCTGGCGGCGTACTCCGGCAATGCCTGCCTGGCCAGCCAGACGAAATTCTTCCCGGTTTTGAATTTATCGATAAATGATTTCTCGTCCGTGTGCAGGGTCTCCGCGAGGACCTTCGCGGTCTTTTTAAAATTCTTTACTTCGGAGGGGTTCGCGAAGAAGGAGTCCACTTCTATGTCAGCCGCTATTTCCCTCCAGTTTCTGTCGTAGATCATCCCCCTCCTGGGCTGGGAGTAAAAGGTCCTTGTGTATTGCCTTTCGGATTTCTCGGTAAGGGCCCTGTGCTGAAGGACCTGCAAGTCAAAGAGTCTGCCGAATATCCCCACCACCGCTATCGCAAGCAGGGGAATTATAAGCTTGATCCTTTTTTTTAACTGGTTTTCAGGACTCTTTTTTCGCGACGCCATCCGTTTTTTTGTCCCCCTGGCCGGCTGCCCCCGGAGAAAGGTCCGCTGACTCCTTTTTAAGGCCCATGCGAACGATTACAACGCGGGAGTCTTCCGGGAAATCCATTTTCAGCCTGTTCCTGGCTATAGTCTCTATTTTTTTCATGGACCGAAGGTTGGCGACTTCAATCCTCATGAGATGGTTGGTTTGCAATAAGGAGTTGTATTGTTTTTGGAGTTCGTCCCTCTCATAACCAAGCTTTACAACCCTTATTTGCGGCCAGATATAAATCAATCCCCCGATCAGGATAAGAACGACGCAGAGGGTATATTTCGCGGCCTCCACGAAGCCGCTGCCGCCGCCTCTAAATACTGTTTTTTTCAGCTTGCCCTTTAAACTAACCATCTTTTACCTCCAATAAAAAGAGGAGGGGCCCTGGCCCATTGGGGGGAACGGGCCAGGGCTTATGAAGTGAAAAACCGAAGACACCAGGAAACATGCGTGAATATAAATTTTTTGATCCTCCTGGTCTCTTCGGGGGGAGGTGCTTATCTAAAATATTTAACACGTAAATTTTCATCTCTTTGCTTATAAAGCCGGAATAAAAATTGACAATTTACAATTGAAAATTGAATAGATGGCGTATCATGCCAGTTTTTCCGCCGCCCTCAATTTAGCGCTTCTGGACCGAGGGTTCCTTCTAACCTCTTCCTCCCCGGCGCAAACCGCTTTTCTGGTAATCCTTTTCAATACAGGCTTCCTGCCGCACGCGCATTGGGGAATTTTGGGAGGGCAGACGCAGCCCCTTTCCTTTTCCACGAAGAACTGCTTGACGATCCTGTCCTCCAGGGAATGAAAGCTGATCACCGCCAGCCTTCCGCCGGGCTTGAGCATGTCCAATGCCCCCGGGAGCGCTTTTTCCAGCAGACCGATCTCGCCGTTTACGGCGATTCTCAGGGCCTGGAAGGTTTTCGTGGCTGGATGTATCCTGTCCGGGCGGAATTGGCGCGGGATGGCGTCAGACACTATGTCAGCCAACCTGCGCGTTGCAGTGATGGGACTTTTTTCTCTCTCCTCGATAATCCTGAAGGAGATTCTTTTCGCCCATCGTTTTTCCTCGCCATAATTCTTTATAATCGCGGCCAGTTCCTTTTGGGGCAAGGTGTTCACCAAGTCGGAGACGGTGATTTTTTGGGACCGGTCCATACGCATGTCGAGGGGACCGTCCGAGGAAAAGGAAAATCCCCTTTCCACTGTCAATAATTGTCTTGTGGATACTCCAAGGTCCATCAAAATTCCGTCCACTCCCTCCGGCGCCGAAGAGACCGCCTCTTTTATATTGATGAAATCGAGTTTTTTAATTTTTGCCCGGCTTTGGAAACGCGCCAGCCTTTCCCCTGCGGCCATGATTGCCTCCTGGTCCTTGTCCATTCCTATCAAGGTCCCGGACGGGGAGCTTCTTTCCAATATGGCCTCGGCATGGCCCCCGTCTCCCAGCGTCGCGTCAATATAAAGTCCGCCAGGCTTCACATCCAGGCATTGCAGGACCTCCTCCACCATTATAGGGACGTGAAGGATTTCCATGTCACATTTCCGAGAGCTTATTCCCAAGCTCCTCGAACTGCCCTTCCTTTTCCGCCATGAATTTGTCCCACCGCGCCTTGTCCCATACCTCTATCATCCTCAGCACCCCCACTATCACGACTTCCTTATTAAGGCCGGCTTGGCCGCGGAGGGATGGCGGGACCAGTATCCGTCCGTGCTTAACGGCGCACTCCGAGGCCCTGCCGTAAAAAAGGCGGTAGAAGTCCTGCACCTCCCTCTTCAGCGGGGGCAATTCCCTCCATTTTTCCTCAAGGATGGCCCATTCGGACTGCGGGTACACCACGATGCATTCCTTGTTCACGGAAAGGATCAGGTTGTTCCCGTATTTTTTCTCCAGGACCTCCTGGTAGCGGGAAGGTATATTAATCCTGCCCTTTCCGTCTATATTGGCTGTGTAATGTCCAAGAAACATAGTTTTTTCGGCACTAAAAAGCACACTCCGGCATTTTTCGGCATTCAGCGGCACAATATTACACCATGTCCATATTTTTGTCAACAAAAAAATATCAAAAAAATACAGGGCAAGAGTGGCGTCAAAGTCACCGATTTTTTTAGTTCAATCGAAAAGTGAAATCACAAAATGAAACTATTTTTTGACGCGTTTTGAAACTTCTGCGTATTCATGGCTCAGTGCTGAAAATGAAATGCGCGAGGTAATTCTCGGAATATAAGAGTAATATCAAGCGGGAAAAAGAAATGGTAGTGTGTTATACTTAAAAAATAAATTTATTTTCATGCTTTTTTTTAGGTTCCAGCGGCGATATATAATGAATAAGATTGAAAAAATTGACGCGGTTGTTTTAGCTGGAGACAAAATAGCGAGCAAAAATATATTGGGCCAAAACAAGCTTTTTTTGGAAATTGATGGAATCCCTTTGCTGTTTTTTGTGCTCAGGGCGCTGGAGGGCGTGGAAAGGATAGGGAAGATATGTTTGGCTGGACCTGAAAAGCCCATCCGTGAATTGCTCCGGAAGTATTCCGGTTATTTAAGAAACAACAAGGAGTTGACGGTTATCGAACAAAAAGAAAATATGTATAAGAATTTCTGGAGCGCCTTCACCCAAACTATTGACGGCTACCGCGAGGGATTGGAAACGCGGGACCCGGGCGTTCGGGAAAAACTGGTCTTGGTTGCGCCATGCGACCTTCCATTTATTACCTCCGAGGAGATAGATGAATTTTTAAATGGCTGTGATGTGGATGAATTGGACTATTGCCTGGGAATGACGGAGGAGAGGTTTCTGGAGAAATTTTATCCGGAAGGACGCAAGCCAGGAATAAAGATGGCCTATCTCTATTTGCGTGAGGGCAATTTTCGCTTGAATAATCTTCACCTTGTCAGGCCGTTCAGGGTTTATAACAGGGAATATATAGAAAGGATATACGAGTGCAGATATCAAAAGAATATAAAAAATATAATAAAGGTGATGTTTGATTTTTTTAGTTTTCAAGGAGTCGGGCCAAGGGCAATTATGCTTTACGCCTTATTGGAATTTTCCATATTGTTCAGATATATAGGGCTTTCTTCCTTGGCGGGAGCCACTAAAAACATGGTCTCCCAATCCGAAATACGCAATTTTGTCTCGAAACTCCTGAAAACGCGGATTGATATTGTCCAAACCACCATAGGGGGTTCGGCGGTGGATGTTGACAATGAGACCGATTTTGAAACAATAAAAACGAGGTTTCGTGAATGGACCGAAATCCTGAAAAAAGGATAGTTCTTTGTTTTCTGATGATTCTCCAGGCGATTTTAGTCCTGGTCCCCGCTGAATGCCATGCATGGGGGGCTGGCATACACATAGCGGACGGCCTGTTCGTGCTTGGCAATCTTGCTTCCCTGCAACCGGCCATAGCGGCGGCCATTGCCGCGTATCCTTATGATTATCTATACGGCTGCATCAGCGCGGACATTTTTATAGGGAAGGGATACAAGCGGCGGGATGATCATTGCCATAACTGGTCCGTGGCCGAAAAAATGATGCCGCGGATAAAGACAAATTCGGAAAGGGCCTTTATGTTCGGATATTTGTCGCATTTGGCCGCTGATGTCATACCTCATAACTTTTTCATTCCAAACCAGCTCTATATGACTCCGACGTCAAGGAGAATAGGGCACGTATACTGGGAACTTCGTTCCGATGTGCTCATGGAGCCTGAAATATGGAAGGTGGCCATGCGGGTCATTGAAAAACACAACAAAAAAAACGACCTTTTCATGAGGAAGACAATCAAGAAAACGCTTTTTCCGTTTTTCGCGAAAAAAAGAGTATATTTCCGTTCCATTAAGATCCACAATATAAAGCTTTGGAAAAAGACCTTTTCCGCCGTTTCCAACTATTCCAGATGGGAAGTGGACCGGGATTATATAATGCGCCTTAATGCCATGTCCTTGAATTTAGTCATGGATTTTTTAAAAAATCCTCGATACGCCATTTGCCTGAAGTACGATCCGGTGGGGACTGACAACATGATCGCCGCGAAAAAAATGCGGAGGGCCGAAAAAAAATTTTCCGGGAATAGTCCCAGCCAAAAAATTTTCTTTATCCCGCGGGAGATAGAAGAATTATCCATGGAGAACCAAAAGGAACTCCATGATCTGAATATAGATAAATTGTTGGCCCCCCTTCAGTTTTATATGAAAAAAGGAAATTAATGAAAAAGCGCAGAAAGGCCAGGGAAGCTGTTTTGCAGATTCTCTACCAAAAAGATATTACAGATGATAAGTCCCCGCAAGTGCCTGAAGAATTCTGGATGGAAAACCCTTGTCTACCGGATATAACGGAATTCGCCGGCTTATTGGTCAAGGGGACCATGGAAAATTTGCAAAAAATTGATTCCCTGATTGAAAACAGCAGCGAGAACTGGGTGCTCAGCCGAATGGGGGTAATTGACAGGAATATTCTGAGAATGGCGGTTTATGAGATGATATCCGGCTTGGGTATCCCTGTGAAAGTGGTTCTTAATGAGGCGATTGAGATCGCCAAAAAATTCGGAACGGAAGATTCCTCGAAATTTATTAATGGGGTGTTGGACCATGTTAGAAAAAATCTTGAAAAAAATCCTGGTTTAATTGAAAAAACCACCGCCTAATGTATGGAATTTTTGGCTCAAAAATTGCTGTGAATTCAAAAAGGGGTGGTTTGGGGTGGATTTTGAAGAAAAAAATAACAGGATATATAAAAAAAGAGAAAATTTAAAGGGGAATCGTCAAAAACCTGACTAAAATCCTTGAAATTTTGATTGCGCCACCTTAATTTATTTATGCATGGATGAAAGATATCAAAAAATGAAAAATTTTTTTGAAAACTTTATTAGCCGGATTAATTGCCTCCCAAGAGGAAAAATATTCCTTCTCTGCTGCGTTATCCTCTCGTTTTTTTTAATTTCTCTCCAAATGGCTTTCTCCTGGGAAGCCAACCCCTACGGCGATTTTTACGCGGAAAAATCCCCTGTTTTCAAGGGTCTTGGCCCTCACTCCGGCAGGGCCATGAAGATATCTCCAAGTTCCGTGATTCTTGGTTATGGAGAGTCCATCACATTTCTCACCGTCGGCGGCACCCAGCCCATTACCTATTCCTTGTCTAACAAAACTTTTGGGAGTATCAATTCATCGGGGGTTTTTACCGCTAAAAAATATCAAACTAAAGACAAAAAATTCTATGTGATTGCCAAGGACAAGAGAGGTGACGAGGCAAAGGCAAAAGTTAGTATAATAAAAAATTCCGTTGAAATAAGTCCCTCCGTTGCCACGCTTGGCTATGGTAACAGCCTCACCTTTGGGGCCGCCGGGGGTTATGAAAATAGCTACACCTGGACCGTGAGCAATGCAAGCATGGGGACCATTGCGGCTTCCACTGGTTTATTCACGGCAAAAAACACCACCGGCTCCGTCACGGTCAGGGCAAAGGATTCCGCCGGAACCCAAGGGACCGCCATAGTGTATGTAGTGGAGAGCGGATTGACTGTCAAACCTTCGGTGGTTGTTTTGGAAAGAGGGCAAGCTATTACTTTTACCGCTTCAGGCGGCACGGGATCATACACATGGCAAGTAAATGATTCGAACCTCGGCTCCATTGACTCAGCCACCGGGAAATTCACCGCAAGTTATAGCACCGGGAAAACTTATATTTCTGTCACCGATTCCGGGGGATCCAAGGGAACGGCTGAGGTGGAAGTCATCAAGGCGGTGGTCAAGGTCCAACCCTCGATTTTGACAATAACCAGGGGAGGAACCCAGACCTTTACCGCCACAGGAGGGACTGGCACATATTTTTGGACGTCTAGTGATGTATCGCTTGGGAACATTATTTTTAATACCGGAAGATTCACGGCGCTTAATACCGAAGGCACTTTAACCATAAACGTTGAGGATAGCGCAGGGAATAAAGGTTCCGGCTCTGTCACTATTATTGGGACATCGGTAACTGTCATCCCTTCCACTATAACGGTGGCAAGGGGAAATACCCAGCAATTTTCAGCAACAGGCGGGACCGGGACTTATTTTTGGACCGTTTCGGATCAAACCCTTGGCGCCATAGACAGCGCCGGGCTTTTTACCGCCCGCGCAACAGGAACTTTAAAGGTCACGGTTTCCGATAGCGCAGGAAATACCGGCACGGCCACGGTTACAATTACCGTGACATCATTAACAGTCAGCCCCTCCACTATCAGTGTAGCGAGAGGAAGAACCCAACAATTTTCAGCCGCAGGCGGGACCGGGACTTATTTTTGGGCCGTTTCGGATAAAACTCTCGGCTCTATTGACAGCAATGGACTTTTTACGGCCAGCGGCGGTTCAGGCACTCTCACGGTAACGGCGTCTGACAGCGCCGGTAACACGGGTACAGCAACAGTTACTGTTGCGGCGTCATCTTTGACCGTCAGCCCTTACACCGTTACCCTTGGAAGAAGACAAACCCAGCAATTCACGTCAACTGGCGGAAGCGGTACCGTGTACTGGTCAGTGACGGATCGAACTCTCGGCTCAATTAGTACCACCGGACTATTCACGGCCAAAACCACCCTTGGCACAACTGCAATAACCGCCACGGATTCCCTTGGAAATAGCGGCACGGCCTCAGTAACCGTCGATAAAACGGTCCTGGACATTTCCCCGCCGTCCTGGTTCGTGTCGAATTCCGTTGGAGAGGCAGGGGCGTCCACCACGAATAGCTTCAGCGTTTCAGGAGGGAGCGGGAGCTACTACTGGTCCATTTCCAATAATACCACCACCGCCAGTTACATATCTCCCACGCATTTCAGCGTGTCAAGCCCGAACACGGCTGTCACCAACATCATTACTGTCACTATCCCCGCTTCGAACCTAGGAAACCAAACCCTTACCGTTCTGGTTCAGGATACCTATGGCGATTCGGGAACGGCCACCGTCACTGTCCAAGCCAAATAAAATATTTGCAATACTCACGGTCTCAGGCCACGGTATTTACGCGTTGACCTACTTGCGTCATGATGGCATTTACCTGTTTGGTGACAAAGCTGGATATTTCCCTGGAAGTGGACAACGCCTGGCCGGGGGACTTTGCTCCAGATCCGCTCTCCTGGTCCAATGGATTTATTTTGGTTGTTGACGACCGGAGAATAGAATGAGTTATAGTGGCAATTTCTCCAGCGGACATTTTTCCAGGCATGATAGACTCCGGATTTTGTCTTTTTTAGTCAATATAACTCAAAAGCACAAAATTTCAACCATTAAGTGGAAATTTATCTATACGGCAAAGGAAAAATATGGCAAGGTTTTCATTAAGCGCCCAGGACGCTATAAAAGTGATTGGCGTGATGGCAAGTTTTATCCTCCCATTGTTCAATATCCCCTTGGTCCTTAAAATAAGAAAAAGAAAATCATCGAAGGACCTTTCCTTAACATGGGCGTTAGGGGTTTGGATTTGTATTTTATTCATGACGCCTGCTGCGTTTTATTCCAGTGATATAGTATTCAAGGTTTTCGGCATGGCTAATTTAGCTCTATTCTCCGTTGTCACCTTTTATGTTTTGAAATATCGTTAGCGCATGGGGAAGTAATAATTTGCTTTTAAAATACTCTATCGTCCTTTCAAGGCCATCCTCCAGCGATACTTTCGGTTCCCATCCCAATGTTCTCCTGGCGCGGCTTATGTCAGGTTGTCTGACCTTTGGATCATCCTCCGGCAATGGCTTGAAAACGACCTTGCCTTTGCTTCCCGTGGACTCAAGAATTTTTTTAGCCATGTCCAGAATTGTCATTTCATGCGGATTACCGATATTCACCGGCTCAGTTTCCCCGGACATTAACAGCCGGTAAAGGCCCTCCGCGAGGTCGGAGACATAACAAAAACTCCTGGTTTGTGAACCGTCTCCATACACGGTCAAGTCTTCACCACGAAGGGCCTGGCTGATGAAGTTGGGAACCGCGCGTCCGTCCCTAATGCGCATTCGAGGCCCGAAGGTGTTGAATATGCGCACGATTCTTGTTTTAACCTGATGGTATCTGTGGTAGGCCATGGTCATGGCCTCAGCGAAGCGTTTTGCCTCATCGTACACTCCCCTTGGACCTATGGGATTTACGTTGCCCCAATAGTCTTCCTTTTGAGGATGCACCAAGGGATCGCCATACACCTCCGAGGTGGAGGCCAGAAGAATAGTGGCCCCCTTTTCCTTGGCTAATCCTAACACTTTATGGGTGCCGAGTGAACCCACCTTCAGGGTCTGGATCGGGTGCTCCAGGTAGTCTATTGGACTGGCCGGGGAAGCGAAATGGAGGATATAGTCAACCTTGCCTTCAATATGGATGTAGTTGGTGACGTCGTGTTTAATGAATCTGAAGTTTTCAGAATGGATATGGGCGAAATTTTCAACGTCCCCGGTAAGCAGGTTATCCATTGATATAACCTCGTGTCCCTTTTCCAAAAAATACTCAATCAAATGGGAGCCGATGAATCCGGCCCCTCCGGTAATAAGCGTTCGCGGCATCGTGTTATTTCCTCCCTATGCTGTAGTATTCAAAGCCAAGCCTGCGTTTCCGCTCAGGATCATACATATTGCGTCCGTCAAAGATAACCGGGCAGGCCATTTCATTTTTTATTCGTTCGAGGTTGAGGAGCTTGAATTCCCTCCACTCCGTGATAATAATCAGCGCATGGGCCCCTTTGGCCGCATCGTAGGAACTTTTGCAAAATTCCACTTTAGGGAGGATTTTCCTAGCGCTTTCCATTGCGACGGGGTCGTACGCCTTGACCCTCGCGCCCTTTGCGAGAAGTTTCTGGATGACTTCAATGGATTTGGCTTCCCGCAGATCATCCGTGTCCGGCTTGAACGCCAAGCCAAGAATACCAATGGTTTTGTCCTTTAATTTCTTAAACCTTTTTTCAATCCGGCCAACGAAAAAGTCGACTCTCTGATCGTTTATCTGAATAACATTTTCTAACAGGTTGAATTTGAGGCCGAATTTTTTGGCGGTATGGACTAGGGAATGCACGTCCTTGGGAAAGCAGGAGCCGCCATATCCGAGACCGGCGTTCAGGAATTCCCTTCCGATCCTGGAATCATAGCCCATGCCCTTGGCTACGTCCGTTATATTGGCCCCGGCGGTTTCGCAGAGGTCGGCGATGGCGTTGATAAAGGAAATCTTCGTGGCGAGAAAGGAATTGGATGCGTATTTTATGATCTCAGCGCTGTTGACGTCCGTTATCAGCATCGGCCTTTCCAATGGAGAATAAAGTTCAAGAAATCTATTCGCCACTTTTTTATTGGGGACTCCTATTACAATCCGGTCGGGCGTAAGACAGTCCTTGATAGCGGAGCCTTCGCGGAGAAACTCAGGATTGGACACCACGTCGAAATCCACCTGGTATTTTTTATTTTTTTCAATGATTTCCCTCACCAGATCGCCGGTGCCAACCGGCACGGTGCTTTTATTAACGATTATTTTATATTCACGGAGGTTGCCGGCGATCTCCCTGGCGGCGGATTCCACGAAGGACAGGTTGGTCTCGCCATTGTTCTTTTGCGGCGTTCCCACGCATATAAATATGATTTCGGATTTGTTGACCCCCTCGCTCAGATTAGTGGTAAAGGACAGTCTTTGGTCCTCAATGTTGCTTTGCAGCATTTCCTTCAGACCTGGCTCATAGATGGTGGGGATGCCGCGCTTTAATTTGGCTATCTTTGCCTTGTCCGAATCCACGCATACCACCTCGTTTCCAAGGTCCGAGAAAACGACCCCGGTAACAAGGCCGACGTAACCCGTGCCTATAACGCAAATATTCATGCTTTTCTCCTATTTTTACAATCTGACTATTTTGCCTGCGTTGTTGGGAATACCCTTGGTCGCGTTCCGGCAATCCATGATTAAGGGCGCCTGGTCGACGATCCATTGATAATCGTATTGATCGTGGTCCGCGCAAATAATAACGCAATCTGACTCCTTCAACGCGGCTTGTGCAAGCTTCGAATTTGAAATATTTCTATATTGATGGTTCATGGGAATAAACGGCTCGTTATAAGAGACCTCGGCCCCTTTCTCAAGAAGGCGGTCTATAATGTCCAATGCCGGGGATTCCCTTATATCGTCAATGTTTTTCTTATAAGCGATACCCAAAACAAAAATCTTGGCGCCGTTTAAACTTTTTTTACGCAAGTTAAGGGAGTCCATCACCTTGGAGACAACAAATGCCGGCATGGACGTGTTTATCTCCTCGGCCAAGTCGATAAACCTTGCCTTGTAGTTCAGGACCCTCATTTTCCATGCCAGGTATTGCGGGTCCACCGGTATGCAATGCCCGCCCAATCCCGGCCCCGGATAAAAAGGAATGAATCCGAAAGGCTTCGTTGCCGCGGCATCGATTACTTCCCATACATTTATGTCAAGTTTTTCGCATATCATGGTTATTTCGTTCACTAGCCCTATGTTCACCGCCCGGAACGTGTTCTCCAGTAGTTTGACCATCTCCGCGGTTTTTGTGGAGGAAACACGGACGACCTTATCCGCCACCGAGGAATAAATTTCTTGCGCCAGCCGCGAGCATTCCTTAGTGGTTCCTCCAACCACCTTGGGAGTATTTCTGATGGAATAGACCTTGTTTCCAGGATCTATCCTTTCAGGGGAAAAAGCCAGGAAAAAGTCTATCCCCACTTTCATCCCGGTTTCCTCGAAAACAGGCTGAACCACTTCTTCAGTAGTGCCGGGATAAGTAGTGCTTTCAAGGATGATCAACTGGCCGCGTCTTAAATGGGCCTTTATTTCATTTGTCGCGCTGATAATAAAGGAAAGGTCAGGGTCCTTTGTCTTTACAAGGGGAGTAGGAACGCAGATGATGATGGAATCCATTTCCTTGAGTTTTCCCGGCTCAACCACAAAGGCAAGCCGGTGGTTTTCCATCTCTTTCTTCAACTCAGCGGAAGACACATCAGCGACGTAGCTTTCCCCTTTATTCAGTATTCCTACTTTTTCTGGATTTCTTTCGAATCCGGTGACCCTGAATCCAGCCTTGGCGAATTCCAGGGCCAGAGGCAAGCCGACATAACCTAAGCCAATCACGCCTATCTGAATTTCCCTTCGTTTAATCCTGTCGAGAAAACCGTTCATTTCCATACTGTTCTCCTATGATTTTGTAAATTTTTCTCCAATTTCAAGTTTATGCCCCTGAACAAACTGAAATGCGTCCATCCTTTTTTTGCCTTCCATCTGGATTTCCCTTAAAAGGACGTACCCTTCTTTTGCTGAAACGTGAATACCCCCGCGGTCAATTTTTACTATTTGGCCTGGAGCAACAGCAGGCATGTCCAGACCGGAAATTTCCGTTTTCCATACTCTTATCCTGTTTCCATTTAGAAAGGCGCAGGCACCGGGCCGGAGGACCAAGCCTCTTACCATATTGACTATGTCAGTGTTTTTATTTTCCCAACGGATCAAGCCATCTTCTTTTTTAAGGCGAGGGGCATATGTAACTTCCTCCGGATTTTGGGGTCTGGGCGTGATTTTTCCAGCCTCTAATTTTTCAAGGGTTTCCAGCACCAGCCTGGCGCCGGACTTGGAAAGTCTTTCATATAAAAACGTAACGTCCGCCCCGGAAGGAATCATTATCTCCTCTTGCAAGAGAATATCCCCGCTATCCAGTCCCTCATCCATCAGCATCGTGGTGTTTCCAGTCCTTGTTTCTCCCTTTATTAAAGCCCATTCCATTGGAGCGGCTCCCCTGTATTTTGGGAGGAGGGAGGCATGGAGATTGACGCAGCCAAAAGAAGGAAGGCCAAGGATGCCCTTGGGAATAATTTGGCCAAAGGCCACCACGACGATTATGTCCGGCCTTAGGGCCGTCAGATTTTTCTTAAAATTTTCCTCCCTTACGTTTTCCGGCTGGAAGACCGGTATGTCATGCCGTAAAGCTTCTCTTTTTATCGGAGAGGATTCGATAGTTCTACCCCTCCCTTTTGGCCTATCCGGTTGGGTTACAGCCGCGATCACCTCATGCCTGGAATCCAATAACCCTTGGAAGGCTGGAAGGGCAAAATCCGGGGTACCCATGAAAATAATTTTCATTGACGTGGCGCGGACCCGGAAAAGGCGCGGGAAGAGAAGTTTTTAATGGATTTAGGCTTCCTCTCTAAATCTGTTTTTGTCTCCGGACGATTTTTTTGGTATTTTTTTTTTAACTTGTTCTTTTTTTTTTCCGGAAGGTGGTCCCAAAACAATAATCCATCCAAGTGGTCGATTTCATGTTGGATGACCCTTGCAAGGATGTCATCCGCCTCCATGACAAACTCCACGCCGCCGGCATCCATCCCCGCTACTTCCACCCTTTTCGGTCTCGTTATCTCCTCGAATATTTCAGGAATGCTCAAGCATCCTTCTTCAAGGGCCACCTCTCCTTCGGAAGTTTTTATAATTGGGTTGATTAAAACCAGCATCTCCGGTTTTGCCTGGATTTTCATCATGTTCAGGATAACGATTCGACCCAAAACGCCAACCTGAGGGGCCGCGAGCGCCAGCCCGGGAAGAGAATATAAAGCCTTCTTCATCTGGTCTATCAGGATCAAACAATCCTTGGAAAAGTCCGTGACCTTTTCGCATTTGGCGCTTAGAATAGGGTCCGGGAAAAATTTTAAATCCAATTTCATTTGGAAAAAGCCGGGAAATTTGTTAAAATCAAAAATTATAAAATAAAAACCGGCAATTCAGCAAATTTTTTTAA
>JACRGO010000040.1 GCA_016212295.1 Nitrospinota bacterium
CCATTATATTGTTACGTTCAGAAATTTGAGTTGTCAACGGCGTCTGAAAATTTGTTTTTAAAAAATTCCCCTCTTGAGAGGGGTGGCCGAAGGCCGGGGTGTGTTAAGGGGCTTCTTATTCATGCCTCAGTATAAACATTTATACAAGACAGCTTCTAAATGTTTTTTTTACCCTTTTAAACCATGCCGGAAGAAAAGCAAAAAAGCGCTTCCCAAAATCAGCCGCCACAGGAAAGGGTCTACTCCGAGGACAAAAACCTGGACCGGCTCCTTGTCAACGTTGTCTCCGAGGTCAAGGACTACGCGGACATCCTCATCTCCCAGATCCGCCGCCTCTCTGAAATCGGCATCGCGCTGTCCGCTGAACGCAACCTGGGCAAACTCCTTGAGATGATCGTGGACGAGGCCCGCCGCTTCACCAACGCGGACGGCGGGACCTTGTACATAAAGGAGGGAAACGTCCTTGTCTTTAAAATCCTCCAAAACGACACCATGAAGACGCGAATGGGCGGCACATCCGGAAACCCGATCCCCTTCCCTCCGGTTGAGCTCAAGGAAACCAATGTCTCCGCTTATGTGGCCCTGAAGGAAAAGAGCGTGAATATCCCGGACGTGTATTTCTCCGACCTCTTCGATTTCACAGGCCCAAGGAAGTTCGACCAGGCCACGGGATATCGCACAAAGTCCATGCTGGTGGTCCCAATGAAGAACCACGAAGGGGAAATAATCGGCGTCCTGCAGTTCATCAATGCCAAGGAGCAAAAGACCGGGGAGACCATACCCTTTTCCCCGGATTACGAGATACTCACGGAATCCCTGGCCTCACAAGCCGCGGTTGCAATCACAAACGTCAAGCTGATTCAGGACATTGAGAACCTGTTTGAAAGCTTCGTGCAGTCCATGGCCACGGCCATTGACGCAAGGTCGCCTTACAACGTCAGCCATACCAGGCGGGTCGCGGGCCTGGCCGTGTCCCTGGCGGAAGCCATCAATGCCACTGGCGACGGTTTTTTCAAGGGCCTCTTGTTTTCCCCGGAGGAGATGAATGAACTCCGGATAGCCGGCTGGCTGCACGACGTGGGAAAGGTCACCACCCCGGAGTGGGTGGTCAACAAGGCCACCAAGCTTGAAAAGATCATTGACCGCGTGGAACTGGTGAAGACCCGCTTCCACTATATAATGAAGAGCGTGGAGGCCGAGGCAATGAAAAAGAAGGTGGAGGCGCTCAATAACGGGAACCCCGGCAATCCAGGCCTAATTGAAGAGATCGATAGAAAAGTAAAGGAGGACCTGGACCAGTTGCGGGACGACCTCGCCTTCATCGTCAAATCCAACAGTCCTGGTGAGTTCATGGAGGACGAGAAGATAAATAGATTGAAGAGCATCGCTCAAAAAACCTATGAGGCGGCAGGCGAGGCCAAGCCCTACCTGACCGATGACGAGTTGTTGAATCTCTCAATACGCAAGGGAAGCATAACCGATGACGAACGCAAGATCATGAACGACCACGTGGCGGTCACGGCAAAGATGCTGGAGGCGATCCCGTTCATAAAGAAATTGAGGAACGCCCCAGCCTACGCCGCCGCCCACCATGAATGCCTGAACGGCAAGGGATATCCAAAGGGGCTGAAAGGAGATCAGATACCGCTCCAGGCAAGGATACTGGCCCTTGTGGATTTTTACGAGGCCCTGACCGCCCAGGACAGGCCCTACAAAAAGGGCATGCCCCTTGACAAGGCCCTGCAAATCCTCGGCTTCGCCGTTAAGGACGGCCACCTGGACAAGGAACTCTACGATCTTTTTATTCAGCAAAAGGTCTTCGAGGCTTTTGAAAAGAAGTTCCAGGCGGAATTGGTTTGATTGGTTGAAAACGATGGACATATCCAACCAAACTAATTTAACGAATCAAACAATTCTTTTATCAAGGCGGCAGCCTCGCTGAGATCGCCGGTTTCCAGTCTGTAGCAATCCGCCCCCTTAAGCAGGCCCTCAACAATATCCATCCCCTTGGCCCTGAACCTGTTGAAGTTAATCTCATTTTCCAGGATGCGGGCAAATGCCTCGCCGGAGGTGACAGGCTGAAGCCTGTTCGCGTGCTTGGGCGAGTATTTTGGAAAAATGATGAGCCTGGCCTTCGACTCCTTTTTCCTGGAACGGGCCAATTTTCTCCAAGGGAATTCCAGGTTGTCCCCTTCCAATTCTTTCCAGCGAAAATTCCTGAACTTCAAATCATAACCCAGCCGGGAGAAAACCTCCTTCATGTCCTCATCAATGTGAATGTTCCTTGGAAAGGGGGTGACAAGAAACGAGTCCGGGTCAATCAAGGCCACCTCGTCGGAATAGATTTGAAATCCGGCTTGCGACAAGGCCACGGTCAGCGTGGATTTCCCGGAATTGGCCTCGGCCGGGAAAAGGATGGCCTTCCCGTCTTTCGCCGCTACCCCGGAGTGGAATTGTAAAAAATCTATCCCTTGCAGCAATAGTTTCACTATCAACCACTCCAGCCGGAAAACCAGCCGGAAGGGTTCATCGGTCTGGAAGACCTCTTTCCCGTCGCGCAAAATGGCATATAAGGAATGGCCGCCCTTCTCCTTGGCCGGAAAAAGCGCCCTAAAGGAGGTATTTCCATCTTCATTATTGTCTTTTTTAAGGAAAGGCAAAAGGAGGTCCTCCATGTCCTTCAAGAAATCCGTGTTTTCCGAGAAAAGCTTCACGGACTGCTTTCCAAGTTTGAAAAGGGTCGATTTTTTCATGAACTTAGCGCCCTTCGGGCGGACTTTTAAGAGTCATTGGTCACTGGTCATTAGGGCATATTCCTGCTTATCAATGACAAATGACTATTGACCAATGACCAATGACTATCACCTGATGTCGCTATAATATGCAACTATTTGATTCATAAACGAAAAAAATGGAAATTCCTATACTATTAATCTTTACCCACTGGTAGCTTATACTTAAAAGTTTCTTGGTGGCGTTATTGAGAAGTCTTATGGGTTTATGCTATATTGAATTCACTTTCGTTTAAAAAATGGGGTCGTAGTTCAGTTGGTTAGAACGCCGGCCTGTCACGCCGGAGGCCGCGGGTTCGAGTCCCGTCGACCCCGCCATTTTCATGGCTCCCCACTTTTTGATCATACCGCCTAAGCATTTCCCCGCGCAATAATTGTATCCATGAAAGGGTTAAAAGTCACTCGACACTTTCCTTGCCGCTTCCTCCTGGTCCCTTGTCCCTGATTCCCGATAGCTCATCACTGCCTTTTTACCATGCCCCAACTTAAAATAGGCCCCATAACAATTCCCAATAACCTGGCCCTGGCGCCGATGGCGGGGTTCACTAATCTGCCCTTCCGCTTGATCTGCAAGGAATCGGGCGCGGGCCTGGTTTTCTCGGAAATGGTAAGCGCCGAGGCGCTTGTGCGCGAAAACAGAAAAACCTCCTCCCTGCTGGACACCGACCCCTTGGAAGACCCTCTTATAATTCAACTTTGCGGCGGAAGGAAGGAGACGCTCAGGGACGCGGTTATCATGCTTCAGGAGAGCGGCGCCAGGGGCGTTGATCTCAACATGGGATGCCCGGCGCCCAAGATCGTGAAGTCCGGGGCAGGGGCCGCCCTTTCCAGGAATCCACCCCTTATCCGGGAAATTCTGAACGAAATGGTAAAAGCCGCCAGTATCCCTATCACGGTAAAACTCCGGAAGGGATGGGACGAAAAGTCCGCGAACTATCTCGAAATTTGTAAAATCGCCCAGGACGCCGGCGCCGCCCTGGTTTCGCTTCATGGAAGGACCGCCAGGCAGGGCTATAGCGGCAAGGCGGACTGGGAATGCATCCGGGCCGCGCGGGAGGTCCTTTCCATCCCTTTGCTGGGTAACGGGGACGTAAATTCCCCGGAGGACGCGAAGAGGATGCTTGAGCATACCGGCTGCGCCGGGGTGATGATAGGCAGAGGGTGCCTGGGTAATCCCTGGATTTTCAGGGAAATGCTGCATTATCTTGAGACGGGCGGATTTCTTCCAGGGCCTTCGGATGAGGAGCGGTCCTCAACCATGCTCCGTCATTTGAACATGGCGGTGGAAAAATTCGGGGAGTACGCCGGGATACGCCTTATGAGGAAGTTCTGGGGCCACTACATAAGGGACCGCCAGGGCTCTGCCAGGTTGAGGGACAAATTAGTGCGCATGGAAAAGGCGGAGGAGATACGCTTGGAAATTTCCGGGTTTGGCAAGGTTACGTGACGCGTGATAATATGAAATTAATTTTAGATTTGCGATTTTAGATTTCAAATTTGCGAAAAAAAATATATTGATTTAAATAAGTTTTTCTCCGCGCCTCCGCGGTATATTTTAAATTATGCCTATCCAGTTAGCTCCTAATGCGATTTTTCCGGTCCTGCGTCAGAAGAGGGTCCATACGTTTAGTGGAATACCAACGTTTACAACACCATTTTTTAATATAAAGCTACTGAAAAAAAGCAAAAAATAACGATAAAG